>JBFHWK010000500.1:0-1500 GCA_041589075.1 Rhodothermales bacterium | reverse complement strand
GTTCGCAAGATCGTCCCGCACATCGACGATTACATGTTTCTCATCGCGTCACTGCAGATACGCCACCGCGCCACTCTTGGCGGGAACGTTATCAACGCGTCACCGATCGGGGACATGACGATTCTCCTGCTGGCACTCGACGCGCAGCTTGTACTCGCCATCGGTGCATCGTCGCGCAGCGTGGCCATCACCGATTTCTATCGCGGGTACAAGCAGATGGACCGCTTGCCGTCGGAGGTTCTCACGGAGATTCGTATCCCGGTGCCGGCGGATGGCACGCGTGTCAACTGGGAGAAAGCGTCGAAGCGCAGGTGCCTCGACATTGCGACCGTCAACAGCGCCGCACGTACACGCGTTGAGGGCTCCGTCATAAGGGACGCGTCGTTTGCGATGGGTGGAGTCGCGCCTGTACCGCTCTACCTGCGCCGGACATCGCAGTTTGTGATCGGTAAGAAACTCACAGCGTCGACCGCACACGCTGCCGCGGACCTAGCTCAGACCGAGATCGCTCCGATCAGCGATGTGCGTGGATCGGCAGATTACAAGCGACTGCTTGCGCGGCAGTTTATGCTCGCACATTTCAGCCGTACGTATCCGGAGGCCATACGTGTGGAGGAGCTTTATGAAGAACATTGACTCCGCACTGCATACTCGCGGCGAGTCGCGCTATGTCGACGACACCCCGCCGCCGGAGGACATGCTCTATGCGGCCGTCTTCGGCTCGCCCGTTGCACACGGGACCGTTCGATCGCTCGAGCTTGAAACGGCGCGGGCACGGGCCGGCGTGGTCGCGGTTCTTACGGCGCAGGACATTCCGGGCGAAAACCAGATTGGCCCGATCATCGCTGATGAACCTCTGCTTGCGGAAGGAGAGGTGCACTTTCGCGGTCAGCCGATCGCCCTTGTGGTAGCCACGTCACCGGACGGCGCACGCAGGGCTCTAGAGTCGATAAAGTGCGAGATCGACGAACTCCCCGTAGTAGTCGATCCGCGCGAAGCGTACGCGAAAGGCTCTATCATTGGAACACCGCGCACGTTTGTCCTCGGCGACCCAGACGCGGCATGGTCGGAATGTGACTTTGTCGTAGAGGGACAGTGCGATATCGGCGGGCAGGAACACGTCTACCTGGAGACACAGCGTGCGCGTGCAATACCGCTCGAAGAGCCGTTCATGCAAGTCTTCTCGTCGACGCAGAGTCCGTACGCCGGCCAGCGTATGATCGCGCGAATACTTGGTGTCGCTAACCATTGCATCGAAGTCGACGTCAAGCGGCTCGGCGGTGCGTTCGGCGGCAAGGAGGATCAGGCGACCCCGTGGGCATGCTTTGCAGCGCTTGCAGCGTGGCACACAAGGCGGCCGGTGGAGATCGTGCTGCGTCGAGAGGAAGACATGCGGATGACCGGCAAGCGGCACCCGTACAAGTCCGACTTCAAGATCGGGCTGAGGCGCGACGGAAAGATTCTTGCTTTCGAGGCACGTCATTATCAGAACGCGGGTGC
>JBFHWK010000499.1:0-1503 GCA_041589075.1 Rhodothermales bacterium | reverse complement strand
CTCCGTCACAAGCTTCGCAAAGTTGTCACGGTGCTTCGGCGTTTCGTCGTACAGCCGGATCACCATGCTTCCCTTAGGTGTCTCGATTTCGTAGTAGTTGCCTTTTCCGGACATCGTCTCTGTTGCTTCGTTGGCGGAAACTTGCGGGGTGATCACGGAGTCAGTCGCAGCTGCAGCAAGCGTATCGGCCACGGTCGTGTCGGGTGCTGCCATCGTCGTGTCGGCTTCCGGTGATGCCGGTCTGGGGGAGGTCTCTTCGCGCGTGCCGCAACCGGCAAGGACGAACGCTATAAGAAGTGCGCTCCGTAGAGCAGTAGATCGAATCATGAATCAGGAGGTCTGCCAGGTGGGAACGAGGCGAAGCGAGCCTTTAAAATAACGTCCGCGCCCCACGCATCAGGGTGCCTGCAGCGTTTCCACGAACTGTTCAAAGTACCGCAGGATACCGATGCGCAGCAGCTTTTCCTGCTCGTCCACGGTCAGTCCGGACACGGCCACGCGGCGTTCCCATATCCAGTGCTCCCGCTCATCCATCCCGATGCGCTGGAAGTGCCCGATCGTCTCGAGTGCAAGGCAGCTTCCCTCCATGATCATCTCTTGCTTGTCTTCCTTCTCGAGTTTCGGCGAGAACCCGATGCCACGAGACTGAACGCCGATCACAAAGAGGATTGACTCGATGCTGGTGTCACGGCCGAAGCGCGTCGTCAGCCAGTCCTCAAGCGTGCGCCACTTTTCCTCGAGTTTCGCATCGGGAAACTCGATGAGCTGTTGGTCATCGGGCGTCAGTCCGCCACGCTCATCCACGTTTCTGCCTCGTCGAACATCCTGTGATAGTGCTTTCGCAACACACGAACGACGAGATTGCAGAGTTGTCGCGCGGCCGCCTCGTGCGGCTGGCCACGCCCGATCGACACCAGGAATTCGATCTCGCGCTCGGTCGTGAGCAGCATTTCTGAGAGCGCAAACCACCACTGTGGGAGCGCCGGTTTCAGCACTTCGACTTCCGTGCCGGAAGGCGCCTTCTCATGGGATTTCGTCAGACCCGAACATGTCGCCAGCGCGCGTGCAACCTCATGCATCTCGTCGAGAAGTACTGAGAGCTTCTGTTCTTGCGCAAGAGAAATTGCCGCGTCCTTAAGATAGGCTTCCGCTGCAATCACTTTTTCGAGGCTGCCGATCACTGCTGCGGCCGCACTGCGGTAGGCTGTCGTCTTCAGAGCACTTTCCGAGCACAGCGTGCGGATCTCGGCCGCAACATCAGGTTCATTGGCTATGGGCGCGTCGACGGTTGTGGCCGTCCGGCGGCGATCCGCTGCTACCGCACGCGCAGGTTGCTTCTGTCGTTTATCCAGGGCAGCGCTGCTGCCGTTTGAGGGCGCCATACAATGGTCACCGCGTTGTGTCACAATCGTGGACGGCGCCGCTCAACAGTGCAGTTCGGGCAAGGTTCCGTTCACGACCGACTCCATGCGCGAATAGATTGCGAATGTATCGCGAAAATCG
>JBFHWK010000498.1:0-1533 GCA_041589075.1 Rhodothermales bacterium | reverse complement strand
GAGCCGCTTCGGCGTCCTCGAGAATCGCAATCACGGGTGCAGGGGCGTCGCGGCCACATCCGACGAGGCAGTACAGAATTCCAGCAGCAAGAAAGAGTGCGGGGGTGGTGCTTCGAGTTTTAGGCATCGATGTATTGGGATCAGAAGACGCAAAGTCGACACAAGTTATTACGCAGGCTGCCGCATTAGTCGTGATCGTAGAACACGGCTCAAAATCGAGACAACTTCTGGTACGAGCAATTGTACGCCAATCATTTCCTTTAACCTACGTCTTCCATTTCCATGGGCTGACGAACGCGTATGCGTGGCCATAGTCTATCGGGCCGGCATGATCCGTGCCTTCCTCGCGTGCCCCAGCAAGTCGATCCACCGCTCCACCCTCGCGCCGTAGTCCTTCTCGAGTCTTAATTCTACAAGGTCACGCATTTCTTCCGGAAAAACGGCCACGCCATAGAGTGCTCCGATCAAAGCTCCCGCAACCTGTAGGTATGAGTCGGTGTCATGGCCGAACTCAAGTATGAGTTGCATGGTTGCGAGCGGATCGTACTCCGCTATTTTCGCGCAGGCAAAAACGACCGTCATGGGAACCCAGGCTTCCCACCAGGTGACCGCATCGAGTTCATTCTCGAGGATCGCGAACAGGCGAGATGGCCGTCCATCAGATCTTTGGACCGCGTCGTGTGCAAAATCGAGCCATACATCCAACCGGCGTGGCACCCAGGGCACACGTCCGAACTCGAACGGGTCCGTCGACCGCAGTGCCGCTTCGACGGACTCCCACGACGCGCCCTCGGCCAGGGCGGCGGCAAGTCCTGCGATAAGTGCAGCGTTCAGATCAACTGCGATGCCGTTATCGAGAAAGTTAATCTCCCATACCCGGCGGTAAGCGTCTTCGGGATCTCCGGGGTGAAGCGCGGCCACTGGCGGAAACGGCATCTGACCGGCCATCGTGGGTATGCCCCCCCACGCACGCTCGGGAGGAAGTGCTCCGTCGTCCTCGGACTGTCCGAGAACCCATCGCGCTGCACGTGAAAACTCGTTTAACCATTCACGTGGGAGCGACCCATACTGGCCCGTCGTATCTGCATGTGCTCTTAGAATCGCGTGTGCGAACCCTTGTCGACTAACCGTTCCGCTGCTCTCGAGACTCTCGAAGAATAAGATCTTGAATCTGGAATCGTCGGTTATCGTACCCGCGGGAGCGTAGTCGACCCAATGCGCGTACGGAGCTGCCTCAATCTCATAGCTGTCAATGCGAAAGGAAGCGGCAAGCTCACGGATGCCGGCCGCAGAAAGCAGTCGGTCGCCCGCTGTCCATCGAGACCGTAGCGGTGTCTGAAATTCGTGTGGGCCGCCGGCCGCGTCACCGATCAATGAACCCACAAGCAGCCCTTCAATTCGGTCTTCGAGGGTCGGTGCCGGTTGGGACACGGCGACGCAAAGCGGAAGGAGCGATATCAGAACATGGACTGCCCTCATCGCGAGCTGTCTGCCGCTCCGATCACCGTCCTCCGGTAACGACAAAAGTTGCAG
>JBFHWK010000497.1:0-1537 GCA_041589075.1 Rhodothermales bacterium | reverse complement strand
CTGAAACCGCCGTCGGCTATGTTCGGAGCACTCCACACCGGTGACGAAGTTACCGTTCGCTTCGACGTTGGACTCATTCCGGCTGAAACGGGTTCGTGATTGATTGACGGCTACCCCCTGTAGTCCCCCGTCGAAAACCCGGATGTGCGGCCGCCACCGTTGCGGCGAGGGGGGACGGTTCAAGGCTAACTTCCCCCTCCTCGACCGAGAGGAAGATCTAACCCCACCGCCGTTCACACACCTGCTGGCAAGAACCGACAGGGTCCCATACATTAACTCACTCTGAAGAGAGCGAGGAGAGAACCATGTCATCACGTGTTTGTCTCGCCCTGATCGCGGTATCAGGTCTGCTTCTGACCGGCTGCGCTGAAGTCACCTCCGATCATATCATCGGTGAACCCGGGTACGGTTTCTGGGTGCGTGATACGGACACGTCGTTGGCGCGTCCCGCAGACACGTTGTTCTTCGACCGGGCAGAGAAGCTCGAGGGCGTCTGGCTAGCCGGCTGGCTGTCCGAAGGCGACGATCAATTGTACTTCGTCAAGCACTCGGGGCCGGCCACTCTCGAAATCGCGTGGACCTACTGGAGCGGCGAAGGTTTCGTGACTACCCAAACGGAAGCCGTCGTTTCGACACTCGACGGTCGCGAGTACCTCAACATGCGTCCGGTATACGAGGAAGGGCTCATCGACACAACAAAATACTGGCCTCTACATCTCTGGAGTGGAGACGAAAAGGCCATTCTGATGGTAGCCGACTTCGAGCTACTCAAGGAGGCTTTGAACGACGGCACGGTCGAGGCCGTGAACGATACGACGGATGAGTCTCGTATACATGTAACCGGAAAGGCGTCCTTCGACTCCTACATTGGCGACTACGGTCGCCTTGCCTGGGACGATGTCGATGTTCTCTTCCTGCGCCGCATTATGGACATAACGGAAGACTGACAGCATCGCGGCCGTGTAGGTTGTCTATCGTAAGTCACGGGACATCTAAACCAGCGGCCGTTTACATGCCGGACCTGCACGGGCAGTAGGCAGGCGACTTTCAGCGCACCTTGACGACAACCATCGTCCGATCATCGCCATGATCGGCACGATCCAGCTTTTCGCCAAGCGCAGACTCCACCGCAACGATTAGCCCCTCGGCGTCTCTATGCAGGTTCGCGCGCAGCACGCGCACGAATGGCTCATCGTCCAGACCCTCGTCTTCGTAACCGGTAATCTCCGCATACCCATCCGTGTACATCACGAGGACATCCCCTTTATCCAGCCCAATCACCTCCTGCCCATAACGCGACGTCTCGAGCATCCCAACCGGACTTCCGCCGGCTTTGAGCAGAATGATCTTGTCGCGGCGGAAGAGCAGCGGCGGATTGTGCCCGGCGTTGACGTATGTCATCAGTTGATTGGAGACGTTGAGAACACCGTAAAAGAGCGTCGCAAACTGCTCCGTTTTCGTATCGCGGCAGAGCGCGTGATTTACGCGGCGAATAATTTCGGCAATGCCATACTCGTGCTCCGCGTGTGCACGCAGT
>JBFHWK010000496.1:0-1577 GCA_041589075.1 Rhodothermales bacterium | reverse complement strand
GCTAGACCATAGACCAGCCACGCATCGTGCCATGCGAGATACGCGCGGCCGAGTTTAAGACCCTTGAAGAGCAGCACGAATGCGGCGAGCACGATCAGGGATGCAGAGCCCGGCAGTCCTCTTCGATCCGTGGAAACATCTATCTTCATACCGACACTAGGTGTCGTCCAAATCGCAAGGCCGGTTAAGTCGTCCCACACCCCGCGGCGGGCGTTTATAATACTTCGACTGGGTGCGCCAGAGATCCACACTCAATCCTGAAAATCCAGCCTCCATTTGGCGCGTGTAGAAGTCCTGATATCGAGCTTTGGTAGGAAAGCGTCGCTCGCGAGGTGCGTCCAAAGCATCGCGCGGCAGCAGTATACCGATTTACGAATTTGCATAGCCGACGACGCGTCAGACCCACCGATTCGGAGTGCCGATGTGACACCTGGCCGGTTTCCGCTGGAGATCATTCGTCTTGTAAAGCGCAGCGGCGTCATCGGAGCGCGCCTTAAGCTGCTGCAACAGCTGCGATCAGAAGTGGCTCTCGTCCTTGATGACGACATCGAGTTACAGTGCGATCAGACCGTCAGGGACATTTTGTCCGTTCTCGATAGGCGGCCCCAAGTTGGAATCGTGGCACTCATCTTCGAGGACCGAATCGGCGACCGCCGTAAGGTGCTCAGTCCAATCCGCGAGGCGGACGAAACGGGAGAAGGGTATTCACGTGTGGGCTGGTTTTACGGCGGGGCCTTTGCCATCCGCCGTGAAGTGTTCAAGGCCACGGGACCGCCGACAGTGGCTCTCCACTACGGGCACGAGGAAATCGAGCTGACATACCTGGCCGTGAACGCCGGCTATGAGATCGTCTGTCTGGACGGGACACGCGCGGTTCACTACCGTCTCGCACGCCAAGAAGAACCCGACGGTGAACTCAAAGAGCGATTCCGTTACGCAGTGAGAAACCGGCTGGCAGTGGCCCGAACTTATCTCCCATTTCGATATCGCCAAACGCATGTGATGTTTTGGCTCCTCCGGTATCTGTGGACAGCCGTTCGCAGGCGTTGCCTGGGATCCTTCGCAGGCGGAGCGCGGGCCGGCCTTTTTGATACTGTCGATTCCAGTCGAAGACTAAACGCGGCCGCAATTCGATACCTGTCACGTTATGGCGGCCGACTCTGGTACTGATCGCTACCCCGTCGCCGCGTATATTCGGAGCGCACCCACGACCCACACTTCCAAGCATGAATCTATACGCCGTCATCATGGCGGGAGGCATCGGCAGCCGATTTTGGCCCGAGAGCCGCCGCGCTCGCCCAAAACAATTCCTCAAGGTCCTCGGCGATGACACTCTGATCCAGAAGACCGTCAAACGCCTCGACGGACTGATTCCGACCGATCGCTGCTACGTCGTGACAAATGCGCAGCACGTTGAGCAAACCGGCGAACAGCTCCCCGAGGTGCCCGCCGAGAATATCCTTGCCGAGCCTACCGGTAAGAATACAGCCCCCTGTATCCTGTACGCCGCTCACAAGCTGCTGCATCGGGACCCGGAAGCCGTCATGCTCGTCCTCCCTGCGGACCACCTTATCCAG
>JBFHWK010000495.1:0-1609 GCA_041589075.1 Rhodothermales bacterium | reverse complement strand
CCACACGGACAGGCAGTGGTCGACGCGTTTGAAATCGTCCGTCACTTTGAACCGCGCACCCTGAGTTGGACGCTCAAATACTACCTCGATCGGGAGCTACCGGACGCGCACCGCGCCATGGTCGACGTAGTGGCGACCGAAGACATCATGCGTGAGCAGATTCTACGGTACAAATTACAGGGCACGCCGGGTGAGATCGCGGCCCGGCTGCGACACCCGTACCTGGACAGCGGTCGCCGACTCAGGGCAGAGGGCGAGCATGTCATCATCTGCTTTGGCCGCTACAAGGGGTCGACACTGAAAGACATCACGGAGCGGGATCCGAGCTACTTGCTCTGGATGAACGAAAACATGGATCGCGAGGTGGTGGAGATTCTAAAGCAGTACGTGCATTTCGAAAAACCGGGGCACGAAACCGTGACGGACCCCCCTATCCGGTAGGTAGACGTGTCGCCAGGGGCCGCCTTGCCTCTTTCAGGTATTCGCGGTATAAACGGGGAGCCTTCATGGGACCCCCCAAATGACCGGCAAGACCATATCGCACTTCAGAGTCCTCGAGAAGCTGGGCGGCGGCGGTATGGGTGTGGTCTATCTCGGCGAAGACACACGCCTCAAACGGCCCGTCGCGCTGAAGTTTCTACCCGCGCACCTCAGCACCGACGATGATGCCAAGCTTCGGTTCACACAGGAGGCGCAGGCGGCCTCCGCGCTGAACCACGCGAACATCTGCGCCATTCACGACATCGGCGAGACCGAAGACGGTCAGATGTTCATCGCGATGGCACATTACGAAGGCGAGACGCTGAAGAGGAAACTGGATCGCGGTTCCATTCCGCCGGCCGAAGCCTTCGATATCACGATGCAGATCGCGGACGGCCTCGGCGCGGCGCACGAAAAAGGCATTGTGCACCGCGACATCAAGCCGGCGAACATTCTGATAACCGATCGTGGGCGTGCGATCATACTCGACTTCGGCCTGGCGAAGCTTGCCGGCGCCGTGGACCTTACCAAGTCCGGCAGTACCCTCGGCACCGTTAGTTACATGGCGCCTGAGCAGGTGCGTGCCGAGGCGGCTGACCATCGCACCGACATCTTCAGTCTGGGCGTCTTGCTTTATGAGATGCTGACCGGCAGGAGGCCGTTTACCGGTGACTACGAGCAGGCCATCAGTTACGCTATTCTGAATGAGGAGGCGGACGCACCATCGTCCGTTAACCACGCGCTTTCCGTTGACATCGATCGCACGCTCCAGACCGCGCTTCAGAAGGACCCGTCCGAGCGGTTCGAGAACATGCGCGCCTTCCAGACTGCGATACGAAATCTGGCGCGGACGAGCTCGGTCACTCATCTGCCATCTGCGGCGCCGGGCGCACGCAAAAGACAGCTTCCGGCCATAGCGTTGATCGCCGTCGCGATTGTCGTGCTCGCGGCGGCCGTCGCAATCTTCTTCTTGATGCGCCGGGCCGCACCTGAAGCTTCCGAAGATCGGCAGGCCCGGTTGGCCGTGTTGCCTTTTGCAAATCTTGGACCCCCCGACGAAGCGTACTTCGCGGAGGGACTCACAGAAGAACTTACGTCTCGTCTCGCGTCTATCGAGGCGCTCGCCGTG
>JBFHWK010000494.1:0-1620 GCA_041589075.1 Rhodothermales bacterium | reverse complement strand
GCGCGTCCCCCGCTCCAGGTGAAATGGAACAGCGTCATAAGTCCGGCAACGGTGTAGCCCTCCTTTCGAAGAAGCGACAGCGCGCGCATGGCACTGCGACCCGAATTGAGAATATCGTCGACGAGAGCAATCGGCTCGGAGATATCGATCGGACCCTCGACGAGTCGCTGTCGTCCGTATGGCTTTTTCTTGTCGCGCACGAAACCACCTCGCAGGTACGGGTGGTCCGGGCTGCTGAGCACCGCGCCCACGAGCGCGTAGGCGCCGAAGCCGTGTCCTGCCACCTGGTGCACGCCCTTCTGCCGAAGCCGCTCCGCCAGCACGGCCCCCACCTCGCGGAATGTGACACTGTCCAACACAGCCATCCTCGTATCGAGAAGCCAACCGATGGGTTGGCCGCGCGGATCCGTAATCAGCTCGTCGTTACGCCGGACGAGCGACCGGTCGTATAACTTCCGACCTAGCACGACGAGATTCGCGTGTACCGATGGAGTGAGGTTCTCCTGTGCCATCAGGTTGTCAGTGAGTGGCCTTGGCCATTAGTAGATAAAAATTGCCTTAGTCACGATCGGGTCAGGCCACCACAAAGTCATACAGCGGGAAGCGGTGGCAAAGATCGCTGACTTCTACCCTTACCTGGTTAATTACGTCCTCGTCTTCGCTATTGGTGAGGACACGGTCTATCATCTGCACAATTTGCCGGAATTCTTCGCGACCGAGCCCCCGCGTAGTCATAGCCGGAGTGCCGATTCGTATCCCGCTGGTGACGAATGGGCTCTTGTCGTCAAACGGAACCATGTTCTTGTTCACGGTGATCTCGGCGCCGCCCAGCGCATCCTCCGCCTGCTTGCCTGTGATACCCTTGTTCCGCAGGTCAATCAGCATGAGATGATTGTCCGTGCCGCCGGACACAAGGTTGTAGCCCCGTTCCGTAAAGGCATCGGCCATCGCACGGGCGTTCTCGATGATTCGCTCTGCGTATTGTACAAACGACGGCTCAAGTGCCTCGCCGAAGGCGACCGCTTTAGCTGCAATGACGTGCATTAGTGGGCCGCCCTGCATGCCCGGGAAGACGGCGGAGTCGAGCAGCTCGCTCATGTTCTTAACGCGTCCGCTTTTTGGTGCCACCTTGCCGAACGGATTCTCGAAGTCGCGACCGACAAGAAGTAGGCCGCCACGGGGGCCGCGAAGCGTCTTGTGCGTTGTCGTTGACACTACGTGCGCGTGGGGCAGCGGGTCGTTCATCAGGCCGGCCGCAATCAGACCGGCGGTGTGCGCCATGTCCATCCACAGCAACGCCCCGACTTCGTCCGCAATAGACCGAAAGGCCTCGTAGTCAAAATCGCGTGGGTAGGCGCTGGCACCGATCGAGATCATCTTCGGCCGCACGCTAATCGCCTTGTCTCTCACCTTGTCCATGTCGATGCGGCCGGCGAGGGGACCTTCCGCTTCGACACCGTAGTACTCCGCCTTGTAAAGGATTCCTGAGAAGTTGACGGGACTGCCGTGTGTGAGGTGACCTCCGTGGGCCAGATCGAGGCCCAGGAAACAATCGCCGGGCTGAAGTACCGAGAGATAAACGGCAGCGTTCGCCGACGCTCCGGAATGCGGCTGCACGTT
>JBFHWK010000493.1:0-1635 GCA_041589075.1 Rhodothermales bacterium | reverse complement strand
GACAATGTCAGTGTCGCTCGTTTTCCCTCGAAGCCGGTCGCGCTGACGCCGATCTCGACAGGCAATTCGAGTCCGGAGTAGGAGATGTCGTTTGTTGTGACGCGGGTGATCTTGATGTCGCGTCGGACGGCGGAGTCGCCGACGGCGATCGTGTATACTGGGACGTCGTAGCGCTCGGCTGTGTATATCGGATTGCGACCGGTATTATGGCGGCCGTCCGAGATCAGAATCACGGCGCGCAGGTTCTGATCTTCCAGTCGATCGCGCGCGCCTCCAAGCGCTGCCGACAGATCGGTGCGTTGTCGGCTGAAGCTGAGGTTGTCGATCGAGTCGGCAGGCAGCTCTTCGGGCTCGCTTCCGAACGCGAAGGTGCGCACCTCGGCAGCCGGGTCAGTGTGAGAGAGCGTTTCACGTACCTGCCTTGATACGTTTGTCGCGTGCGCCGCGTGGACGGAGTCGATGGCCATGCTCTCGCTCGCGTCGACGAGTACGGCGACCAGTGGCGGCACACGCTGCGTAGTCAGCCGCTCGAGCAGGGGGCGCCAGAGCAGGAAGAGGAGAACGAACAGCGCGAGGAAGCGGAGTCCGCCCAGGAACCAGCGCACTGCGGCTGATAGAGGAGGTGTCGTTCGACGATAAGCCCAGTAGGAGAGTGCTGCCGCGGCGGCACCCGATAGCAGAAGCAGGAGGGGTGTCAGGCCAAATGACAGTTCCATGGTGAGACCGTCCGGTCGGCTAGAGATGAACAAGCCGTCCCGTGTACGTGCGTTTCCCGGCCTGGACTACGTAGACATACAGGCCGGCCGCGAGGTCGTCGGCGTGCCACTCAACGCTTGTGCCGCCAACGCTCACTTTCGTCTCCGGCGCTGCGATCACTCGGCCCATGACGTCGTAGACGGTGATCGTTACGGGCTCGTAAGGCGAAGTCGTCTCGATCGTGAACGTGACCCTTTCGGCAAAGGGATTCGGGTAGGTAAACACATTGATCGCAGTCTGCACGGACTCCTCTTCCACACCCACAGTCCCCATCGCCATGTCGACTGCCGCCTGTGCATCCACGATGCCCCAGCCCAGCGCGTTGTCCGGACTTTGCGATTGGCTGGCGGTGGAGCGGAGGATGTGCCGCACTTCCATCGGCTTCAGGTTTGGATTGACCTGCAGAATTTGGCAGGCAATTCCCGCAACCATTGGCGCGGCGTACGAAGTGCCGAGGCCGGATCCGTAATCGGTTCCGAAGCTCGCGAAGTACGTACCCGCACCCATCGCGGCGACATCCGGCTTTGTGCGGCCGTCGAACGTCGGGCCGAACGAGCTGAAGAATGCCTTCGAACCCGACGAAAACGTGGCTCCCACTGCAACAACCGAGTCGGCGTCAGCAGGTGTTCCGACGTAGTACCAGCAATTCGAAGGGCTGGAGCAGCCGTAGTTGCCGGCTGCGACCACCATGACGACGCCCAATTGGGCCGCGATGTCTGCCGCGATCGTCGTCACTCCCGTGTCGCCGTCCATATCACTGTAAGAGTAGCTGCGCTGGCCATCGTCGAAGTCCGTGTACGCCAGCGACACGTTGACGACGTCCACGCCTAGCGACTCCATCCACTCGAGGCCGGCCACGAAGTTGTCCTCTTCCTGGTT
>JBFHWK010000492.1:0-1663 GCA_041589075.1 Rhodothermales bacterium | reverse complement strand
GCGACGATCGTCTGTGCGCGCTGCTGTTTCTCGGCAAGCAAGATCTCCTGCTCAGCCAACTCCTGCTTGGCACGTGCCTCGGCTACCTGTGCAGCCACGGCGATCTTTGCTTCTTCCGCCTCCGCGTTCGCAGCCAGCTTCGCCTTCAAGACGCGCACCTGGTTCTGCGCCTCGACGATGGCTTTGTCGGCGTTGGCTTCGGCAAGCCGGGCTGCTTCACGCTTCTGAGCCTCTGCAATCTCCGCTTCCGAAATAATGTAGGCGGTACTCTGGCGTCCGATCGCATCCAGATAGCCGCGATCATCCTCGACGCTCTGGATCTTGAGCGTGTCCAATTGCAGGCCGAGCGCCGAAAGATCATTGTCGGCCTCGTCAACGAGAACCTTGGCAAACTTGAGTCGGTCTTCGTTAACCTCCTCCGGCGTAAGCGACGCCACCACACCGCGGAGGTTACCTTCGAGCGTTTCCTTCGCAATCATCTGGATCTCGTCAAGCCCCTTGCCAAGCAATCGCTCGACCGCGTTGTTCAGCTCCGCTTCGGTCGACGCAATCTTGACGTTTGCGATCGCGCGTACAGTCAGCGGGATTCCTCCCTTACAGTAGGCGTTGGTTACCGTTAGGTCAATCGGAATCGTGTTCAGGAGCAGTCGGTCGACACTTTCGATGATTGGAATTCGGAACCCCCTGCCACCTTTGATTACGCGGTATCCCACCGCTGAGCCGTCGGTCAGAAGACGCTGGCGCCCGCTGAATATGAGGACCTCATTAGGATGACAGATCTTGAGATTGGCACGAACAATGCCAAGCACTGCGAGGATTCCGAGGATGAGTACAAACGGTACGACTAGTATTTCCATGGGTCAGTCCCGGTTATCGATGGTAAACGGCGCCGTGAAAGCGCCGCAGTTTCTTGATCATGTAGGCTTGACGACCTCGGCGATCGAGCCGTCCATGTTTACGACCACAACCTCGTCTCCTTCATTGAATGTGGCTGCGTTTTCGTCGTCGAACGACCGGGCCACGAGCTGGAGTCGCTGGCCTCTTGTGACTAGCACGACCTTGCCCTTCTCCGCTCCCTCGAATGGTACGAGTACGCGTGCAGTGGTGCCGCGGATGTCACGGCCGGTGGCGGCGCTTGAGACGGTACGGTAACCGACACGCTTGATGACAAAGTTGCCTCCGAGCCCGATCACGAGGCCGGTCAGGACAGACGCCACCAGTGTCCAGAAAGGAGAGGCGTCGAGCCACGTTAGCAGCGTGCCCGTGAGTCCGAAGAACGCGGCGAAGAGAAACAGAGCACGTACGGACAACAGATCTACCAGTCCGCTCCCGCTTGAGACACCCGAGCCGGCATCGAAGTCAACATCTGCGTCGACATCGAAGTCGGCATCGAAATCGGCGTCGATGTCCACGTCAAAGTCGGCATCAACGTCCGCATCCAGGGCCACGTCGGCTTCCGCCTCCGAGTCCCCCCCGAAGATCGACAGCAGGACAAAGAACCCGCCTACGATCATGCTGATCAGATAAACGCTGTCCATACGATCAAAAGTCCTCGATTGAGCCCCAATACGCCGGATCATAGACAAAAGTTGGTGGCGGAACAACCGGTGTCGAGCGTCGGGGAAAGACCCACGAAGAATCCTTTCGGGCATATGACACAAAG
>JBFHWK010000491.1:0-1672 GCA_041589075.1 Rhodothermales bacterium | reverse complement strand
CGCGTTCGACGAAGTCGTTCGCCTCAACCTGCACGGCACGGTCTACCCTACCCTGGTGTTCGGCGAGGCGATGGCCGCGCAGAAGAAAGGCAGCATCGTCAACATCTCATCGATGGCGGCGACGCAGGCACTCAGTGGTGTCCTCGGTTACTCGGTTGCGAAAGCTGGCATCGACAACTTCACACGATGGATGGCTGTTGATCTAGCCCGCCGCTTCGGCGAAGGCATACGCGTCAACGCGATCGCACCGGGCTTCTTCATCGCAAAACAAAACCGTGCCGTGCTGCTCAACGCCGACGGATCGTTCACGGAGCGTGCCAAAACCATCATCGCAAAGACTCCGATGGGACGTTTCGGCGAGGCATCGGATCTGAACGGAACCGTCGTCTGGCTCTGCAGCGACGCCGCGTCGTTTGTCACCGGCACCGTCATTCCCATCGACGGCGGCTTCAGCGCGTTCAGCGGTCTATAAACGCTGGCTGCACTTCGATCCTCCACAGCATGCACGAACCGCCAACAGAAGGAGCCGCACAAAACGTGGAGTCGCTCGTCGAGAAAGTCGGCCGCTACCGCTGGCGCATCGTCGCTCTTCTGTTCTTCGGGACCACGATAAACTACCTGGATCGCCAGGTCATCGGCATACTGGCCCCGGATCTTCAGGAGATGATGGGCTGGTCCGAGACGGACTACGGGTTCATCGTCACGGCTTTTCAGGTCGCTTACGCATTCGGACTCGTCGTCACGGGAAGATTGCTCGATTGGATCGGCACGCGGCGCGGGTATGCGGGTGCGCTCAGCCTGTGGAGCCTCGCGGGGATGGCGCATGCCTTGGCCAATTCCGTAATGGGCTTCGCCGCGGCTCGCTTTGCCCTCGGCTTCGCGGAAGCTGCCAACTTCCCGGCCGCAATCAAGACCGTCGCGGAGTGGTTCCCAAAGAAAGAGCGCGCCTTCGCGGTCGGCATTTTCAACTCGGGTTCAAACGTGGGTGCGATTCTAGCACCGATCGTCGTGCCCATCATCGCCGTAACGATGGGCTGGCAGTGGGCGTTCATTCTCACCGGCGCCGTCGGCTTCGTCTGGCTCTTCTTTTGGCTCAGAAGCTATCAGCGTCCGGAGCTGCACCCACTTCTCTCGGCCAAGGAACTGGCCTACATCCAGGCCGACGGCGTCGAGCCGCCCGAGCAGATTCCGTACCTGCGCCTCCTGCCCCATCGCGAGACACTGACGATCTGCCTACTGAAGTTTGTCACCGATCCGGTCTGGTGGTTCTTCCTGTTCTGGCTTCCGAAGTTTCTC
The DNA here is from genome assembly GCA_041589075.1 of Rhodothermales bacterium. Taxonomy (GTDB): domain Bacteria; phylum Bacteroidota; class Rhodothermia; order Rhodothermales; family JABDKH01; genus JBFHWK01. The sequence goes on along the minus strand of JBFHWK010000491.1, from coordinate 376 downwards.
CGCGAGAACTTCGGCGTCTCACTCATCGAGTTCGGGCCACCGCTCGTCGTGATCTATTTGGTATCCGATGTCGGCAGTATCGCGGGCGGATGGCTTTCGTCGCACTTCGTAAAGAAAGGTCGCAGCATCGACTTTGCGCGGAAGACGGCGATTCTGATCTGCGGGCTCTTCGCCGTGCCGATCTTCTTTGCATCGCAGGTCGAGAGCATGTGGGTGTCCGTCGCGCTGATAAGCCTGGGCACAGCGGCGCACCAGGGCTGCTCGGCTAACATCTTCACGGTGATGAGCGACGTTTTTCCCCGGCGTGCGGTCGGTTCCGTCGTGGGACTGGCGGGGATGTCGGGCGCGATCGGCGGCGCCCTCATCGCCACGGTCG
>JBFHWK010000490.1:0-1680 GCA_041589075.1 Rhodothermales bacterium | reverse complement strand
ACTCATAGTCCGAAGGACCCGAACTGAGGAGGCGAAGCTTGTTCAGCGCTTTGGGGCATCCTACCGCGAGTACGCGAAGCGAACGGGGCGGTTTATCCCGGGACGATTACCTGCGAACCAAGATTAAACCCGTAGGACAGCTACTACCGCGTCATCGACCTTCGTTTGTAACCGGCGGGTGGCTCGAAATCAGCCGGGTCGAGGGTTCGGCGGCTCGCCGCACGAAGGAAAGACTCGCTTTCGAGCTCGCCGTTATCGAATTCGCGACTCACGACAGGGATACCGTCGAGCTCCGTAAAAGAGTCCACGGGATTGGTCACACCACCAAAGAAACCGCCACCTTCTCCACCCAGCATGTTTTCGATGCTGGCCATCATCTCCTTGAAGAAGCTGGCCATTTCGGAGAATACGACCTGCACGTCCTGGCCACCCTCGACGTTGTCCCAGTTAGTGAGCCACAGTTCCTGGACCATCGTACCGTCGCGGAGCACTTCGTATTTGACACAGGGGTAGCCTTGCTTCGTTGCGGTTTCACCTGTGTTCCTGTACTCGAGATCCGGCAATTCAGGTGGCCCCTCCGGTTTTCCCTGTCCCATCATTGCCTCGAGCTTCTTGCGTTGTTCCTCCGGCATCCGGTCCAAGGCGGCTTTGGGGATGTTCATGTTCTCCGTCATCTTTTTGACCTCCTTCAACTGTTCTCCCACCTCGTCGATCATCTTCTGGTCGAACACCATGTAACTTCTTTCGCGATGTTCGACAAAGATCACCTCACGACGATCTCCACGGAACACGACGTCGGTACGCGCCGCGCCGCGTTTTCCTTCCACCGTGCTGATCTTGAGGAGATTCGGGCTGAGCACAGAGATCGCTGTTGTGTCGGTTGAGCGCGCGCCTGTGTGATTCGTCGTCTCGATTTCATAGACCACGCCGGTGTCCGGCATCCACGAGTAAGACCCGGATACAGCCACTAGCAGAAAGGTCGCGAGCAGGGTTACCATGCCAGTACGTGGCAAGCGGAATGGCACTTTGCGGACCGCCTTCGTTTTCATCGTGCAACCTCATATCTGTAGCGTTAATGGCAAGCGAAACATTCGGTTGGAATAATCCCAAACCGATCTCGCAAGTGCAAATGAAGTCCGATCCAAAAGCCCGTCACCTGCCTCTCGGTCGGGTGCGTGCCCTCCAAGATCACACTGGCATCGAAGATCACTTCAAAACGACGAGACTCTTTGTTTCGATATGACGCCCAACCACGAGCTTGTAGAAATACAGACCGGCCGGGAGATCAGTGGCGTCGACCGTGAATTCGTGAGAGCCTGCTGACTGCATTCCCGTCACGAGCACAACGACCTGTCTTCCTAGCAGGTCGAAGATGGACACTGTGGCCTCGGCCGGATACGTAAGTTCGAACGATATCCGTGCAGAAGTGAGCGCCGGATTCGGGTAGGCGGGAAGAAGACGCGGTGGGTGATCGGCCGAGTTGTGTGGCTTCAGCCCCGTACGGCTGTGGCGGCCGATGACAAATTGATCAACGACGACGCCGGTGCGGCTTACAAACTCAAGCGTGATCTGCGTCTGGTCGGCGACCGCACGCAAGGCACCAAAGTCGTCGTTGTAGCGAACTTCGCTGCCTTTAATCGGAGCGCCGAAACTATATATACTTTTCCCACCAAGCCCGTT
>JBFHWK010000489.1:0-1683 GCA_041589075.1 Rhodothermales bacterium | reverse complement strand
CTGGGTGGTGTCGCGACGGCTCTGTTCGGTGCGCGAATCGTATTTGTGATCGACGCGATCTCGTACGTCGTGTCGGCGTATTTCCTTTACCGGGCTGTGATTCCGCAGGAGTCGGCAGGCGGCCTTAGTGGTGGCATCTTCCGGACGGCCAACCGTGAGATCATCGAGGGGTGGCGCTACCTGATGGCGCACGGGCCCATCGCGCGTATAGCAACCGCCAAGGCGACATGGGCGTTGGCCGGGGGTGCACTCGTGTACATGCTCACCCTGGCCGGATCGAAGATCGATCCGGGATCGGCTGACGTAGCGATCGGCGTTCTGTTTGCAGCGCGCGGTGTTGGGACAGGCATCGGTCCCGTCTTCGCCCGACACACGTTCCGCGACAAGACAAGATGGCCGGCCGTCCTCGGGGCGTGCGTTGTCTTCAGTGGGATCGTGTACACAATCTTTGGTGCCCTGCCGTGGGGATACGGCCTGGCGCTGCTGGTGATCATCGCACATTCCGCCAGCGGTGCGAACTGGGTCCTCGCATCCGTTCTTCTTCAGGAGCGCACCGTAGACCGGTACCGAGGACGGGTGTTTGCCACCGAGTGGCTCCTCGTAATGATTGCCGACACGCTGTCCATCTTGTTCGGCAGTCTGCTGTTGGAGCACGGGATTCTCAGTGTACGTCAGGGCTTTCTGCTCTTCGCCGTCTTGCAGGCGGTTCTCGGTATGCTCTGGCTGTGGGCAGTCATACCACGTGAAAAGGCTGACGAAGCCGCGGTCTGAGCCGGTTTTGCACGTCCTTTGGCTCCTTTTTTGACGGTCTATCAGCACGCCCTTCGCTCGTCTCGAAAGTGAGTGTGGCGGGCCCACGATGATCAAACCGTTCCCCGACGGCGGCAAATGCTTCCGCTCGACACCACCTCGCGCATCTCGACGATGGTAGAGATAGATCCCGAAGGGATCGTTCTCCGAATTACGCATGCCGCCGCGCAATTGCTCGGATGGTCCGTCGGCAGTCTTGTGGCTGCGCGCGTTCTCGGCAAGCTTCAGGCGGGCGACCCGACCATCGAACTGGAGACGGCGGAAGGACACGGCGTGCTGTTGTCGGCTGTCACGGTCGAAGGACTCGGCTGGCTCTTGCTGGCGTTGCCACGGGAGACCCGCACAGGTGAGGTCGAACCGCTCCGTCCGGAGGAGATGGCGTACCGAGCGTTTTTCGAACAGGCGCCGGTAGGCATTGTGCACATTGACGGCGCCGGTGTCGTCACGTTCGAGAACCATGCACTGCGGCAGATCTTCGGCGAGGCGCCGGCGGATGCGTGGATCGGAAAACAGTTTGCAGCGGTCGAGAAACTGGATGGCTTTCTGATGCCGCTCGTCGATGGGCTTCTGCGTCAGGGTCAGGCGTTCGAAACCGGCGAAACCACGTACCGCGCGACGGACGGGAAGCAATGCTGGCTGAAAGTTGCGGGTGCGCCAATAAGGGGTCTGGACAACCGGGTCGAAGGTGGTGTGCTCACTTTCCAGGACGTGACGCAGAAGAAGAAGGCAGAGTTTGTTCTGCAGCAGGCCGCGCGTGATGCCGAGGCCGCGAGCCGCATGAAGACCGCACTCATCGCTACGATCAGTCATGAGCTCCGAACACCTGCTGCGACCGTGCGCGGATTTGCGTCGATGCTCGCCGAGAAGCTCCGT
>JBFHWK010000488.1:0-1702 GCA_041589075.1 Rhodothermales bacterium | reverse complement strand
CGGGTTTGCTGTTCACTTCGGATGCCGAAGGTGTCTCGAATGTGTACTCGTTCGATTTTGCAACGGGGGCAACGCGCCGACTAACTAATGCGCGATTTGGAATGTTCGAGCCCGGCATGTCGCCCGATGGCCGTGAGATAGTGCTAATCGATTACCAGCACGAGCAATGGAATCTCGTTACGATTGAGTATGAACCGTCAGTTTCGGCTGTCGTCGCAGACGGGGTTTTCTCGGCGATTCATCTGTATGCGCCCGATGCTTCGCCTGAACCAAACCCGTCGGAGATCGGTCCACTATCGTCTCGACCTTACCGCGCGGTACGGTATCTCGCGCCTCGTGCGCTCTTTCCGTTGTTCACTTATCAGCCTATCGACAAGAACCCGGGTGACGTCGAACTTGGTTTTGGTGTAGGTGCGGCCGTAGCCGGTGCCGACCCGCTCAATCGCTGGTCATACGTTGTGGGTGCGTTTCGTCAGGCCGGTAAGTTCTGGGGTCGTGCCACCGTTCAGAGTGGACTTTCGGTGTTGCGTCCTGCATTGACGGCGTTTCGGACACCCTCGACGAGAATCGTTCGTACGGAAGACGGGATCCGGCGTGTCGGACGCGAAGAAGAAGGAGTGACGGGCCGGTTCACGCTGCCTGTCTTGGTTGAATCGAACATTCGATCGTCTTCCATAGCCTTTAGCCTGCAAGGGCAGTATTCACGAGCGCGTCTGTTCGGGGTTTCGGGAGAGCCGTTAACGAACTTTGAGAGCAGCGCGAGTATCGTGCCGACCGCAGTCGTTCGGCTTTCGGCACGCCGCTACCATCGAGATCTTCGTGAAAGGGGGCTCGTAGTTGGTGCGACCGCACTCGTCGACGCCTGGAGCGCTACCGAGGCCCGCAAGGCGTTCCTCGCCGACGTACGACTCAACGTCCGGTCGATCCCCGGAACAGGGGGGTCAATCGGTCTCATCGGTTCGTATCTCTGGCAAAGTCGCCCTGCCGTTTACGACCTGGATCTTTTTCTCCCGCGAGGTCTGGACGATACCTTCGTCGCTGCCGGTGGCCATGTGAAGTACGGGGTCGACCTACTGCAACCGCTCCTTTACGTGGACGACGGCATTCTCATACCGCCCGTTTTTGTTCACGCCGTCTACCTCTTCGGCTTCCTCGAGTCGATAAGTCCGACGTCGGAGTTGTCGTGGGAAGTTGATTCCGTGGGTGGGGGAATCGGCGTTCAGCTTCGGCTTATGCACTTGTTTAATCTGGATTTCCGGTTTGGGGGCGCGTACTTGCCCGCGCGATCAGAAACGGTCGCGGTGTTTCGCTGAAATGCTTGTGGGGCTCACCCCGGCCTACCCGGCGCTCGACCCCCGCCACCAGTATGCGCGTGGGGAGAGCGTGAATAATGAGGTTCAGGGTCGAACTTGCGGCCCAGGCTTCGGTTCAACATATTGCAACGTAACTACCGGATGTATTCCTGATGGAACGACTTGTCTGCAAGGCTTGCGGGTCCGAGGCGATGGTGCCCATGGATGTCGTGGTCGAGGCTGAGGAGCTTGAGGAGTTGCTTGGTGGAGTCGACACGGAGTCGCGTTTCTTTACGTGCCACGTGTGCGGTGACAACTGGCTTTCGGTGAAAGAGAAGCCGGTAGAAGGAGACTGCCAGATAACGTTCATTCATCAGATGGGCATGAGCCCGATTCTAAAGCGCATCGCT
>JBFHWK010000487.1:0-1705 GCA_041589075.1 Rhodothermales bacterium | reverse complement strand
TTTTCGATATGGATTTCGGTTTTGGCGGCAATTCGAACGGTCAGTACACCAGCAACACGCTCGCTCTGGCCACCGATCCGAACGGTTCGGACTGGCCGAACCCTCCCTGGTCCACACTGCTCTTCCGCACGCTGCTCGAGAGTCCAGCCTTTCGCGATGAGTTCGTCCAGCGCTTCGCAGTGCACGTGAATACGACTTTCGAACCGGGTGGTGTGCTGCAAACGATCGACAGCCTCCAGGCGCGCATTGCAGAGGAGATCCCGCGACACAAGCAGCGATGGCCCAAGTCGATCTCGTTCGGATCATCGTGGGAAGAGCTCGTCGAGATCATGCGGGTGTTTGCGCGAAATCGGCCCCTCTATGTCCGGCCGCACTTCTACGATCACTTCGGGCTGTCGGGGTCTTCCCGCCTCACACTGCATGTCGACGATCCCGACGGCGGATACATCAACGTGCATGGCGTGACAGTCCCCGGACCGACTTTCAGCGGTGGGTTCTTTAGAGACGTTCCGATTCGGCTGCGAGCTGTCCCTAACCCCGGTTACCGCTTCGATGGATGGACGGATGACGTCCAGGCAATCACGGACACGGCTTCGATCGTGCTGACAGGAGATGCGACGCTCACGGCACTCTTTTCGCGCGGCACGACGACCCCAGTCGAGGACGAAGCGCCGGTCGTGGATCGGCTATATGCTACGTATCCGAACCCCTTCAGGTCGGCAACTCGCGTCGACTTCGATTTGTCTCGTGCCGGTCCCGTGACCATCCTGCTGTACGATATGCTGGGGCGCCGCGTATCTGCGGTAGTCGATGCGCAGCTTTCGGCCGGAAGTCACTCCACAGTTCTCGACGGATCCCGATTGCCTTCGGGTACTTACTTCCTGACATTGAGAAGTGCGACGACCGTGCAGACGACACGCGTCATGCTGTTGCGGTAACGTGCGATGCCGCCCAGTTCCGCGCCGCCGTCCGATGGAACGTTCGCGAGGTGTTTGTCCCGAAATGCGTAGGGGGTGCGTGATTCGTGTTGCTTGCGCGCACGGTCGATCCGCTACTGACTCGTGCCGACAGACGAGATGAATCCGTCGAAGTTTTCAATACCGCGTGCACCCGGCGGATCCACCTCGATGGTGCCGTGCGTTATTACTTCTCCAACTACACCCTCGAATCGTCCCGTGCCGCTCTCGACCACGTTGTAGTATCCCCAGGTTGACCCCTCGGGCAGATCAGAAAGCCGAGTATCGGAATAGACGACGATCTGGTCGCCGTTGGCCGCCGTCCAAGTTTCTCGGCCGTACAGCAGGGCCCACGCAACCAGGTCGAGGCATGGTGAGACGTGCACTGTCACCCTTCCGAGGTGGGAAATGTTAGCAACTCCTCTGTAGACTGCCGAGGCATTACCGCCGGCATTGGCACAGGATTCAGAGGGTGGAAGAAAGGTCCCGTCCCACGCCCAGAAACCCTGGCCCTTCACCGGGATCATCTTCGCCTCGTCTCGCTTGGCCGCGGTAGCGCCGACATCCTCCTCCGGGCCTACGAGCGGTCCCGCCTCGTTGCAGGCGAAAGCAAACACCAGCATGAGGCACAATAGTAAACGCATGACAATGCTCCGCCCACGCGTCGTGGGCTTCAGGAAAAAAGAGCGTGACGAATCGTCGGGCTGGGCTCCATGGTGCCCGACGCAACGATCCTACGCCAGGTCCTC
>JBFHWK010000486.1:0-1724 GCA_041589075.1 Rhodothermales bacterium | reverse complement strand
GCAGACACCTGTCGAATACTCGACTTCAGCCAGTTCACGACTCGCGGACACTACACGCTGTCCGAGGAATTGTCGCGCTACTTCAAGGCGATGATGTGGCTGGGGCGGACGGAGCTGTACCTGATCGGTCCGGTGACGGCCATATGCGAGCCGACTGATGCGGATGTTCAGCGGCAGACCATCGATGCCGTCCTGATGCAAGAGCTGGTGTCGTCAGCCGGCGCACATGGCGATATCGCCGTGATCGACGAGATCATCGCGTTCTTCGTCGGTGAACCGGACAATGTCACGCTCGACCATCTCGCGCGACTCAAGCAGGAGGCAGGCGTAACGTCGGCGGCGGAGCTGCTCGACGAGGGCGTCTGGCGAAACTTCCAGTCGCTGCTCGAAGAGAAGTCGTACGCGACGCAGCGCATCAACTCGCAGATTCTCTTCTCAAAAAGTATCGGGGATCCGGACGGTCTGAAGCCGGCGTCGAGTTTCATGCTTCTCGGTCAGCGGTTCGTGATCGACTCGTACGTCACGGGCCACGTCGTATTCGACGAAGTCGTTCCGCGACCGGGTTTCGATACACGGATCCTGCCGTGGACACTCGACGTGTTGTTCTCCTTGGGCAATGATGCGGCCGCCCAGTTTCTCATCCCCGAGATCAACCGATATGGATACGGCCGACAGCTCGCGGCGCTGCGATATCTGATCGACGCATACGACGATTCGTTCTGGCGTAGCACCATCTACAACGGTTGGCTTGATTCGATACGCGAGCTCAACCCGCCCACCAACAGAATGGGCCTTCCGCCGTTCATGCGGACGGCGGCGTGGTGGCAACAGAAGATGACGACGCAGCTCGGCGCGTGGGCGCAGCTTCGGCACGACAATCTCCTGTACGCGAAGCAATCGTACAGCGGCGGAATCATCTGTGAATACCCCTACAGCTACGTCGAGCCAATTCCGTCGTTCTTCGAGCGAATCAGCACGCTGGCGCGCGACATATCGGTGCGCTTTTCGCAGTTTCAGGTCGAAGGCTGGGCGACGGGCCAGGTCACGTCTTTCTTCGACAACTTCGCGGCCGTGAACGATACGCTCGCGGGGATCGCACACAAGGAGATACGCGGCGAACCGATCAGCGACGGGGAGGCGGGATTTCTCAGGCGGATGATCCGACAGCCCAACACGTGCGGGCCGACGATCGACGGATGGTACACGACGCTGTACTTCGGCGGCCCTGATCAGTCGCTACTGCCCGACCTCGTCGTCGCCGACATTCATACGGCTCCGACGGACGCGTTCGGCGCACCCGTCGGATGGGTCGTGCATGTGGGTACGGGTCCGCTGGACATGGCATTCTTCTCAGCCGATGTGCCGGGTGTCGGTCCCGTGGCGTTCGTCGGTCCGGTGCTGAGCTACTACGAACACGTGAGCTGGAACTACCTGCGACTAACCGATGAGGCGTGGCAGACGGCCTACGCGGCGGAGCCCTCGTTTCGCCCCGACTACGTGAACCTCTATCTGGCGGATCGCCAGGGTGCGTCGCGCGGGGAGGCAGTGACCCTCGTGACCGGAGTCGAGTCCGTTCCGGAGATCCCCGCGGCGGAGGACGAGGGGCTGACCATCGCCAGCTATCCGAATCCCTTCCGCGAAGCGACCGTCATCGGATTCTCTGTTCCGGATGCGCGTGGTCACGCCGAGGTGAAGGTGCAGGTGTTCGATGTGGCGGGCCGCTT
>JBFHWK010000485.1:0-1742 GCA_041589075.1 Rhodothermales bacterium | reverse complement strand
TCAATTACAAGCTTCCGCGCTCCGACTAGTCCTCTCCATTAACGCCGCGATGTTTTTCGCGGAGTTCACCGCGGGATGGATAGCGCAGTCAACCGGACTCATCTCTGATTCGTTCGACATGCTGGCTGATGCGGTCGTGTACGGGCTGTCTCTCGCAGCCGTCTGGCGACCTCAACCGCGACGGGCAAGAACAGCAACTCTCTCCGGTGTCTTCCAACTCCTGCTTGGCCTGGCTGCGCTCGCCGAGGTCACCCGCAGGTTTCTCATCGGTAGCGAACCCGAACCGGAGTACATGGTCTTCGTTGCCGCGGTCGCGCTCGCTGCCAATGCCATCTGTCTTCGCGTGATTGCAAGACATCGCCACGAAGGTGTTCATATGCGAGCAAGCTATATTTTTTCCCAAAACGATGTACTCGCAAATGTGGCGGTCATTTGTGGCGGCATCCTTGTCGCCGTGACCGGGTATGCAGTATGGGATCTTGTTGTTGGTACGGGAATCGCCCTACTCGTGCTATCTGGCGGATACCGTATCCTCCGCGCGGCCGCAGCGGAAACATCTAGATCTTCGAACGAATCGAATTCCGTCTAACCCCGGACAGCTCCGAACCCATGAGCAAGATCTTCTTCTACGGCCTATTCATGGATCGGTCTCTTCTCACTGAGAAGGGTCTTCACCCGGAGATTGTCGGGCCCGCAGTGCTACACGACTATCGCATCCACATCGGCGAGCGAGCAACATTGCTGCGATCCGCCTCAAGTCGCGCCTATGGAATCGTAATGGGGCTCACCGACCAGGAAGCGCGCGCACTCTACTCGGAACCCAGTGTTCGCGAGTACATACGAGAAAGCGTTCAGGTGGAGTTGTTGGACACAGGCGAAGCTGTCGACGCGTACTGCTACAACCTGCCGCGCGAGCTGGGCCTGGCCGGGGCGAATCCTGCGTACGCGACCGCGCTATCACAGTTGGTTGAGGCGCTGCAGTTCGATTCGGCATACGTCGAAGAGATCGCTGCGTTCGGCGAGGTGTCGTAGGCTCGGGTTCCCAGTCCACTTGAGACGACGCCCGCGCAACCCGCTACTATGCAGGAAGACTTCTATCGCCTACCTATGACTCATTCGTGGCGAGATCATCCAAAGCTCAAGCATCGATTTCATCCCGATGCCCCTGACGATGTACAAGTGCTTGTTCATGACGGCGGCCCGCGACTCTCCGACCACAGACCCGAGTCAGTTTGGGTCACCGTTACCGACGTTGATTCCCGCGACGTGTTCACCGGTACACTCCTGAACCAGCCTCACGGGCTTGAATCAATTGCCCGGGGATCGGAAATCAAGTTTGTCGCACCATCGGGTGAACACTTACTGATGGTCACGGAGAAATACATCAGCGAACGACGCCACTGGATAATCGAGCCGTGCAATAATTGTGGTCTCGACGAACTGTTCGACGCACCTTCAGATTTAATTCGAGTCATTTTTCCGGACACGGCCGAGGACGACACCGTCGAAATGTTTAGTTCCTTTTGCGGTGTGTGCGGCGGGATCCAGGTGCTTGAGCACGTAGATTCCGACCTTGGCGGGCCACGTAGCAGAAGGGCATGGAAATCAAAGTGGTGGCAGTTCTGGAAGTAGAGCCTCCGCATATCCTTTGCTTGCACCGGACCTGCCGCGTCCAGTTGCCTCCTTCGCACAACTCACCTACTCTATCACTTCGAAGAGCCGCTTCCCCGGCGACGCCGGAG
>JBFHWK010000484.1:0-1752 GCA_041589075.1 Rhodothermales bacterium | reverse complement strand
GGTGTGTCATAGTTGATCACGTGCGAGATCCCGTCCACGTCGATGCCTCGAGCGGCAATGTCAGTGGCTACCAGAATCTGAAACGTGCCGTCCCTGAACCCTTCGAGGGCGCGCTGCCGCTGCCCCTGCGATCGATTGGAGTGCATTACGGTAGCCGCAAATCCTTGCCTGCCAAGCTTCCGAACAATCCGGTCAGCCCTGTGCTTCGTTCTCGAAAAGACAAGGACGGTGGCCGCCGACTCCGTCCTGAGGACTCGGTACAGAAGATCCATCTTAGTATCTGCCGAGACGCGGCACACGTGTTGGACAACGGTCTCGGCCGGATTGCGCCGCTCGCCAATCTCAATGAATTCGGGCTTCTTCTGGATGCTGCGGGTCAAGGCCTGGATTTCCGGTGGCATCGTGGCCGAGAATAGTAGGGTCTGTCGTCGCTTCGGAGTCAGGGCAACGATCTTGCGAACGTCGTTGATGAACCCCATGTCGAACATGCGGTCGGCCTCGTCCAGGACGAGAATCTCGACCCGCGAAAGATCGATCGTTCCGCGTTCCATGTGATCGAGCAGACGGCCGGGCGTGGCGACGACGATGTCGACGCCCTGACGGAGCCTTTTGATCTGGGGCGGAAGGCCGACCCCGCCGAAGATGGCGATGCTTCGAAGTCGGGTGTGCAACCCGTACGTGCGAATCGCCGTCTCCACCTGGAGTGCGAGCTCACGTGTCGGTGCCACGACCAGCGCGCGGATCGCGCGGCCCTTCTTGGCACCTGGTACTTCAGTAAGCCGCTGAAGCATCGGCAAAACGAAAGCAGCGGTCTTACCGGTGCCGGTCTGGGCGCAACCGATGAGGTCGCGTCCGGAGAGGGCCGGGGGGATGGCTGCTGTCTGAATGGGAGTGGGAGAGGTGTATCCTGCGGACAGGACACCTTTGAGGGTTTCCCCGGACAGGCCGAGGGTGTTGAAAGTCTTCATCTTGATGTTTTAGCGAACCGATGCGGCACAGCGCCGCGGGCCCATGTGTAAAAGAGGTGCTGTCTGGTATCTGAGAGAGGCTGGAAGCCAGGGGATGGGTTGATGCGTCGTTGTGACGGCTTGGCCCGAGGCTTCATCCAATGGGCAGGCGAAGGTGCGATGTGCAGTTATGCCGGAGGTTCATCCTCGGCCCCTGCCTGCCATGCAAATCCCGGAAAGCGGGTTAAGTGTTCCGCTTCCGAGATTGTTAGTACCGGGAACGGCGTTTTCAGATGTCTTCTATGCTAGGATCGTGCCTTTGTTTTGCGACAATAGCCCGGCGGCGGTGAAGTACGCAAGAATACGCGCAACACGATAGCGCACAAGCTCGTCGACTGGATTCCCGCTTTTCGCGGGAATGACGACGGAAGCAGGACAAGCACAACGTCATCCCGGGCTCGACCCGGGATCCATCTGCCGCCTGAGGCAAAGCGACTAATCCATGCACGGCCCTACGCTACCTCACCGTTGTATGGATTCCCGCTTCCGCTGGAATGACAGTGGTGACTTCCCTGGCTTCCTCCGTCGCCGTGATAAACCGATCTCTTCCGCCCATCTCGGCCGGAAAGCCCTCGTACCCACCGAACACGCCGTGCAGCGGCCACGCCTGTGTCACGACCAGCCCGCGCCAGTTGCCCATCACCTGCAGACTCCCGCGCACGATGAGTGCGGACAGGCTGAGTATGTGGTCGAGGTGCTCGGGTGTTTTCGGCTGCACGATGGTCTGGATGAGACCGGTCTCGTC
>JBFHWK010000483.1:0-1757 GCA_041589075.1 Rhodothermales bacterium | reverse complement strand
CGATCTCGTCGAAGACGTGCCGCTTGTCGTGGACGCGGGCATCGGTACCGCGAGTGATGCCGCGCGCGCGATGGAGCTGGGGTACGACGGGGTGCTGCTCAACACGTCCGTGTCGAAGGCGAAGCACCCGGTCGAGATGGCCGCCGCCATGAAGCTGGCGGTCGAAGCGGGACGGAGAGCGTATCTTGCCGGACGAATTCCACGCCGCTTCTATGCGCAGGCTTCTTCGCCGACGGAAGGGCGTGTGGGACGGTGATTAGATGACCCGTTGCCGTTGGCCAATAGCTTGAAAGGATGCTACTCCACGTAGAAGTACCAGAGCCGAAGCTGAAGCGCTGGACGCCGGAGGCGTTGGAGCATCTTCCGAAGCTCGTGTTGATCGCCGATCGCTTTTGCACCCGCCCGGTTGCGCACGCAACCGTCCAAGCCGTGCAGGCCGGGGTCGCGTGGGTGCATCTTCGTGATCACACCGTCAGCCGCGAACGATTCTGGGAAGTCGGCCGCAACCTTGTGGGGCGAATTCGCCGCGTGAATGAAGATGTTCTCGTGTCGATAAATCGTTACGCTGACTTCGCGGCCGAGTGGTACTGTGGCGCGCACGTCGGCGCGGCGGGGCCGTCACTATCTGAGGCGAAATCGATGGGCGGCATCAACGGCCCGGTAGGGTACTCGGCCCACACCTTGGATGTCGCACACGCCGCGTTCGATTCGGGAGCGGACTACGTTTTCTACAGTCCGATCTTCCCCACAGAGAGCAAGCCGGATCATCCGGGCGAGGGTGTCGACGAGCTCTCGCGCGTGAGTGAGTTTCTTGCGCCGAAGCGGGTGTATGCGCTGGGTGGGATAACTCCGGATCGTATCGCGCGGTGCATGGAGGCCGGTGCTGCAGGTGTGGCCGTCGTGTCCGGCATCATCGGTGCTGAAGATCCCGCGTCGGCCGCGTTGGCGTATCTCGAAGTGACATCAAAATGGTAGCGGCATGTTGATGCGACGGTCGACGGATGCGCCGGTCGCGCTCACGATTGCAGGGAGCGATTCAGGTGGGGGAGCGGGCATCCAGGCCGACATCAAGGCGATACAGGCGAACGGTGTGTTTGCTGCTTCGGTCTTGACGGCGGTCACCGCGCAGAACACGCGCGAGGTGACCATGGCGAAGGACATGCCGCTGAAGCTGATCACGGCGCAGTTCGAGGCGGTGTGGTCGGACCTGAATGTGCGGGCGGTGAAGACCGGGATGCTCTCGTCGGCGGGAATTATCGGAACGGTTGCGGATCTGTTGGCTCTGCATGCGGGCGATGTTCCGATTGTCGTCGATCCCGTGATGATCTCCAAGACCGGGTTTCCGTTATTGCAAGATGACGCGGTCGACTCGCTAATCGAAAAGATCTTACCTCTAGCGACGGTACTGACACCGAACGCGCACGAGGCATCAAGGCTGAGCGGCATAGACGTGCGCACCCTCGAAACGGCGAAAACCGCCGCGCGACGCATCCACTCGATGGGCCCGAAGAGTGTGCTCGTCAAAGGTGGGCATCTCGAGGATCAGGAAGTTGCCGTCGATTTCCTGTTCGACGGTCAGACGATGCACACGTATTCGGTGCCGCGCATCGACACGAAAAGCACGCACGGAACGGGATGCACCTACGCATCCGCTATCGCCGCCAATCTCGCGAAGGGTTATCCGCTCGAGAAAGCCGTCGAGCGCGCCAAGCGTTACGTTACGATGGCGATCGAGAACGGGCTTCCCATCGGCGGGG
>JBFHWK010000482.1:0-1770 GCA_041589075.1 Rhodothermales bacterium | reverse complement strand
GTCATCGTCAATGCCTTGAAATTTACGCCATCTGGTACGGTTGACGTGAGTATCGGCGAATCGGACGGGTATGCCGTCGTGGAGGTTCGCGACACGGGGATTGGAATCGACGCTAGCTTCATTGCATCGATCTTCGAGCCTTTCTCACAACAGGACGAAACGTTCCGCCGCCGTTTTGAGGGAGCGGGCCTTGGCTTGGCGATTGTTCGGCGGGCTATGGAGCAGATGGGCGGTACGATCCGAATCGAGAGTCGTCCTGGCGAGGGGACGACGGTGCGCATGACCTTACCCGCCGCACCGATCTGATACGTTCTCGGTCGGGGCGATCAATTCTCGGCTTCATTCTGCATGGTCTTGAGTGCGATTCGGATGTTGCGCCTGAGTCCTTCGTACTTGGCTCGTTTCACCGGGTTGTTGCGGAAGCGCTCCCGGTACTCGTCCAGGTCGATTTCCACCCACCGCTCAAGTTCGGTGTCAAGCATCCCGTTGCGTGGCATGTAGCGCTCGTCCGCGGTACGCCGCGCAAACTTGTTCCATGGACACACGTCCTGACAGATGTCGCAGCCGAAGATCCAGTTGCCAAAAAGATCCGCAAGCGCATCCGGGATATCGTCTTCTCGATGTTCTATGGTGAGATAGGAGATACACCGATTGGCATCGACCGCATAGGGTTTGAAGATGGCATCGGTGGGGCAGGCGTCAATGCATCGGGTGCAGGTGCCGCAGTGATCGGCGGCGGGCATATCGGTGGCGAGCGGCACGTTGACGATCATCTCACCGACGAAGAAGAACGAACCGGCCGAGCGGTTGATCAGATTCGTGTGTTTGCCGATCCAGCCGAGTCCGGCGCGCTGTGCCCACACCTTGTCCAGGACCGGTGCCGAGTCTACAAAGACGCGTCCGTACAGGTCGTCGACGTGCTCGCCGAGCCAGTTGTAGAGTTGGGCGAGCTTCTCCTTTACGACGTTGTGGTAGTCGTCGCCCCACGCATATCGGCTGATCTTTCCGGCGGTTGGCGATGCCGGGTGCGATATGTCTTGATAGTAGCTGTCGAGGACGGATACGACGGTTCGGGCGCCGTCGACCAATCGGGTGGGATCGACACGCTTGTCGAAGTGTCGTTCCATCCAATGCATGGTCCCGTGGAGGCCGGCGGCGAGCCACTCTTCGAGGCGGCGGGCTTCGTCGTCGAGCCGGGTTGCTTCGGCGATGCCGCAGGCGATGAACCCGAGTCGAGCGGCCTCCTCTTTGAGAGCTCGCGCAAGATGGTGGTGCGACTTCATGGGTGATGGACGGTTGATCACCGTGGTCTAACCGGGGACCGTGGCGAGACGTTTCACTCCTCCCTGTTGGTCGCGGGCGAGTGGCTCCAACCCCTGACTCACTCCCAACGGAGTAGGGGGGAGGCGAACGTGACTCGTCCCCCCTCGCTTGAGTGAGGATCTCAAAACTTCATGCTCCCCGCAGTGAGCGGTGAGCTTAAAAAAACTGAGCGGTGCCCCGTCACGAGGGGGACTACAGGGGCAGGCCGGCACCGCGGCTTGTCCCAGCGCCTGCCCCATTAGTTCTCCTGGACTCTCAGAGGGAGCTGCTCCTTACAAAAGAAGAAGGGGCGAGCCGCTGACGCGACCCGCCCCTTTTCCGTCGGACGAATCCGAACGTTACTGCATGCAGGCTCCTGGGATGGAGTCGGCACGGCGGTACTGGCTCGTACCTTCCTTGCGGCTCACGCCCGGTACGCGTCCCCTGCCGACAGCCGAGATGCGGCTG
>JBFHWK010000481.1:0-1772 GCA_041589075.1 Rhodothermales bacterium | reverse complement strand
TCACTCAGCGGTCCGCACAACTCTGTCCGGTCCCGAAGCCCTCACGACTAAACGAACTCACAATATCAACTTCATGTTGGGCCGGAACAAAAATCTGCGTCACGCAAATTAGTCACCGGTTTATCCAGATCGCACCATCGTCGTAGCGAATACTCGATGATTGAGGTTAGAAACCTTACCAAGAAGTACGGACCTGAGCGCGCAGTTGACAGCATCTCCTTTGAGGTGCGTCGTGGTGAAGTTCTCGGGTTTCTGGGACCAAATGGGGCCGGGAAGACGACCACGATGAAGGTGATCACCTGTTACCTGCCGCCGACGGAGGGAACGGTTGTCGTCGACGGTCGGGACGTGCGCACCGACGACATATGGATTCGCAGGCAGATCGGGTATTTGCCCGAGAATACGCCGCTTTACCACGACATGACCACGTATGAGTATCTGCGTTTTGTCGCGTCGATGCGGGACGTTCCACCTGCAAAACTGGCCTCACGGATTGGAGATATGGTGGAGGTCTGTGGACTCGAGACCGTGCTCGGCAAACGCATCGAGGCGTTGTCCAAAGGGTTTCGGCAGCGTGTCGGTCTCGCGCAGGCCATGGTCCACGATCCACCGATTCTCATCCTCGACGAACCGACTTCCGGACTCGATCCCAACCAGATCGTCGAGATTCGTGAGCTCATACGAACTGTAGGCCGCGAAAAAACCGTGATTCTGTCAACGCATATTCTGTCTGAAGTCCAGGCTTCGTGCGATCGCGTCCTGATCATTCATGAGGGGCGTCTCGTTGCCGACGGAACGCCGGAGGATCTGCAAGCTTCCTTTGCCGGTGGACAACGGATACAGTTCGGTCTAAAGGGTGGACCGGAAGACATCTCGGACGCGGTGTCACGCATGGACGGCGTCCGTGTGGTTGATAAGCACGCCGTAGCTCAAGACGAAACGACATGGGTCGTTTCCTCCGACACATCGGAAGATATCCGGCCTGACCTGTTCCGCCTCGCCGTATCCGAAGGCTGGACGCTTACAGAACTTCATCGCGAGCAGGTCAACCTCGAAGACGTCTTCCGCCAACTGACGACAAGTACGGTCTAAGACAGGAGTAGGCAATGCACGAGATGTGGACTCTTACCGTTCGCGAATTGCGATCTCAATTCGATGGACCGGCCGCGTATGTGGTTCTGAGCGTGTTCGTCTTGTTTACGGGGTGGTTCTTCGCGAATTCGCTCTTCCTCGATAATGTTGCTTCTCTTCGCTCCGTGTTCGACATCGTGCCGTTCATCTTCTTGTTCTTCGTCCCGGCAATCACTATGTCGACGTTTGCCGAGGAACGAAGATCGGGCACCCTGGAATTACTACTCACGATGCCGGTACGCGACTGGCAGGTCATTGTGGGTAAGCTCTTGGCCGTAACGATTCTTTTGACCCTGGCTATTGCTCTAACACTCGTTCACACGTTTACAGTTGCGGCACTGGGTGATATCGACGCGGGTGCAACTTTTGGAGGATATCTCGGCCTCTTGTTGCTGGGCGTTACGTGTTCGTCGATCGGCGTCTTCGCGTCGAGCCTGACCCGAAACCAGATAGTCGCGTTCATCATAAGCTTTGCGATCATCTTCCTGCTGTTCCTGATCGACAAACTCACCATATTCTTCCCGTCGTCGGTGGCCGGCGTGCTTCAATACCTTGGTATCGACTTCCACTACCGCAACTTGCTTCGGGGTGTGATCGACAGTCGAGACGTCATTTACTACATATCGATGACGGCGTTTGTG
>JBFHWK010000480.1:0-1797 GCA_041589075.1 Rhodothermales bacterium | reverse complement strand
GATTCGCACCGGTCTCTCCGAGACCTTCCGCGACCATCTGCGATCTCTAGTCCATGAGCAGGCGGTATCGCTCGACCTCGCTCACTACGAGAACTCCGCGTACCACGACCGCATGCATCGCGTGATGGGCGAAGTTTCACATCGGCCCGTCGTGATGCTCGAAAGCCTGGGCTCAGTCGTGCAGAGCACGATCACCGTGCTCGGGATGGCAGCTCTAATCGTAGCCTACGCGTGGTGGCTGCCTCTGGTGCTCGTTGTCGGGGCGGTTCCCGCGCTGGCAGTTGCGCTGCGCTTCAGCCGACGCCGCCACGCTTGGTGGAAGAGTCGCACGCAGGACGAGCGCTGGACCAACTACTACGAGACGCTGATGACACACAGCTCCGTTGCCGCGGAGGTTCGGCTGTTTCGTCTTGGCGATCATTTCCGTGATTTGTACCAGACTCTTCGGGGGCGCCTTCGGAAGGAACGTATCAACCTAGAGCGGCGGCAAATGCTCGAGTCACTTGGGGCCGGGCTTGCGGCACTGCTGGTGACCGCAGCGATCATGGTGTGGATCACCCTTCGCGCGCTGAGGGGTTTCGCCACAATCGGTGACATCGCACTGTTCTATCAGGCGTTCAACCGCGGCCAAAACATGATGCGATCGCTGTTAGTGGGTGCCGGCCAAGTGTACGACAGCAGTCTCTTCGTTTCGGAGCTCTTCGACTTTCTTTCACTGCGGCCGATGGCCGTACAAACTGCGGGAGAACCACTCACGGCGCGGCCAACCGAGGTTCGGTTCGAAAAGGTGTCCTTCACGTACCCGGGATCAGAGGCGCAAATTCTCAGTGAGATTGACGTCACATTCGAGCGTGGTCGAACGGTAGCGATTGTTGGTGAAAACGGTGCCGGGAAGAGCACTCTCTTAAAGCTGCTGTGCCGGTTCTACGATCCACAGGGAGGATGCATCTACGTGGACGGCCGGCCGATGACTACGATCCGTCCGCAAGACATCTGGTCCATGTCGACTGTCCTGTTCCAATTTCCCGTCCAGTATCACGCGACTGCGGCCGACAATATTCTCTACGGAGATTTGAACGCGACGCGCGACGAGATCGCGGCAGATCGGGCAGCTACGTTGGCTGGCATTCGCGATCGGATAGCGCGCCTTCCGGATGGCTACGAGACGCTTCTCGGCAGATGGTTCGTTGACGGCGAGGAGCTAAGCGGGGGCGAGTGGCAGCGGCTGGCGATGGCGCGCGCCTTTTACCGGGACGCACCCGTGCTGATCCTCGACGAGCCGACAAGCATGCTCGACTCGTGGGCGGAGGCGGAGTGGTTTGACCGTTTTCGGGAGCTGGTCGAAGACCGGATCGGAATCGTTATTACACACCGATTCACGATTGCGCGGCGTGCCGACGTGATTCATGTGATGAAACACGGCCAAATCGTGGAGTCCGGAAGCCACGAAGATCTATTGCTGCTTGACGGCCTCTATGCGTCGTCGTGGAGCGAGCAGGTTGCGTCCTCGGGATAGACAGATTCCTGTTGGTGAGCGCTAGCCGTAGAGGCCGTGCAGCCAAGCGCCTACGAAGTACGCTAATGATGCGGCCGCACCACCGGTCAGCAAGGTCTCAAAGCCGGAAAGAAGTGGCGATCGGTCCGTCTCTCGACCCTTCACGAAGCCGACGGCGAAGAAGGCGACCGCAGTGATTGCAGCGCTGAGCACGAAGGCTTTGTTCGCTGCGACGGCGGTTGCCAGGAACGGAACCAGCGGCAGTATGCCGACCATCAGAAAGGCCAGGAATGTTGCCAGAG
>JBFHWK010000479.1:0-1798 GCA_041589075.1 Rhodothermales bacterium | reverse complement strand
CGGATATACGCCGGGGTCGGACCCCTGTATGTCCTTCACGCGTGGATCGTTGTCGGGGTCTCCGTTGCGAAACCGCTCAACGAAGATCTGATACCAGATAGCGTCTGCAGCCCACGCGGGTACGTCTGAAATCGCACGGTCGCTTTGCGACTCGGGAGGCGAGCACCCGCCGATGACGGCCACTGTACACACAACCGATGCAGCAGCGCGGATAGACCGCACGAACATTGAGTTCATTCGTTAATACCGAAATCTAGATAACTCCATGTGGCACAGCCTTCTACGGCTATATATCGGTCGGTCGCCGCGCTCCTTCGGTTCGAAGATCGGAAGCAAACGGAACGGGCTCAAGTTCGCCACGCCCCTAAGACTAAACCGAACTACGGATGGCCTTCCACGACGGCGCCCGCCAGTCCAGGCAGCTCCACGACCAGCGATTCGCCGGCGACTTCGACTCCAAGCACCTCATCGGGTGCCGTCGAAAATGCGATGGCCGCTCCCGTCCAACTGTCCGGCGCCGGTAGGGCGAGCCTCTGCGACGCCACGCTGCGATTAAGTACGACGAACGCCTGCGTTTCTCCGAGAGCGCGACGAAACGCTACGATCTTTCTATCCGAGTCGGCCGCCGCCAGCTCTACGCTGCCGCGCCGCAAAACTTCGCGTTCGCGGCGCAAGCGGAAAACATCACGATAGAAGCGGTGCAGATCCTCGTCAAACGCGACGGAGTCACGGGACCGCTCCAGTCCCATCGGATGATTTTCCTGAACATCGTATGTCAGATCGTCCCAGACCATCGGCATGCGGTCGTCGGGATCGTCCGCACCCCACATACCGGATTCCGTACCGTAGTAGATCATCGGGGCACCGAGGTGCGACGCCTGAAGCAGGGCGATCATCTTCTGAATGCGCCGCTCGATATCGTTCGGCTTTCGGACGTCGTAGTCGGGACGGCCGCCCCACCCGTCTCGATCGTAGTCAAACACGTCAGGCTCGGTGTATGCCGTTTCGCGGTTGACGATCATCGTAGCAATGCGCGGCGTGTCGTGCGAGTCAACCAGGTTTAAAAGTCCGAATCGGTAGCGGGGACCGTAAACCTCGGCGCGCTCCGTGATGAGTCGCGCGAACCGGTCCGCCGGCATCATGTCGTCGACAAGAAAGCCCTTCACGGGCATCGCGAATGCGTGATAGCTCATGGTTCCGGAGAAGCCCCCGCGCTCGACGTCCCGTGCCGCATCGTGCCAGATTTCGGCTACAGTGTACGCCTCGGGATTGATGGTCCGAACGTACGCATTCCAGTCCGCCCAGAAACCTATGGGCATGTCGGGCACGACATCGAGGCGCCACCCGGCGATGCCGTCCGAGGGATCGCCATCTCCGTTGGGGTCCATCCACCGCCGCGTGCAATCGAATACGTATTGCTTCGGGCCCGGATGGAGGTCCTTGCCGTCCGACGTGTCGGCAAACTCGGGCAACGGCTTATGACCCCACCAGCCCTGGTGGTCGAACTCGTCCTCCGGCGTCGAGGGGTCGTCGAAGCTGAGGATGATGTACCAATCTTTGTACTGGGAGTCAGGGCCGTTCTTGCGCACGTCGGCGAACGCGAAGAAGTCGCGACCGGTATGGTTCCAGACGCCGTCGATGACGATCCGGATACCGCGCGAACGAGCTTCGGAAATGAGATCCAGAAAGAGTCTATCGGCTGCTGTCCACTCCCAGGTGCCGGGGTCGGCGGTCTCGAGGGCCATCATCTCGAGATCGCCTTCCGGATCCGGCCCAAAGAACGGGTCGATGTGGTGAT
>JBFHWK010000478.1:0-1817 GCA_041589075.1 Rhodothermales bacterium | reverse complement strand
CCTGAAGCAAGGGTACATTCGTCCGAAGCTTGATTCGTACGGTGACTCCCGTCTGAGTGCCAAGCTGCAGCGCGATGCAAGAACCACTAGAAGTTATCCCGGGCGTCCACGTGTTACCGCTTCTCACGCCGGAGGAGTGCGATTTTGTTATCGAGGAGGCCAACCGAGCGAACTGGCAGACGGCTCAGGTCGTTCGCGCGCGGGAAGAGGGTGGCAGCATATTGCCCACTCACCGCTCATCCGATGTGTGCTTCTTTCGTGAGTCGACGGCGGTATGGGATTTGGTGCATCGAGCGATAGAGCAGACCGTGCGTCCGCTCGTGCACAACGCGTGGGGTCGTGACTTCCCACAACACTCGGAGGTTCACGTTCTTCGATATAGCCCCGGTAACTTCTTCAAAGCGCACCGAGACAGCGGGGCCGAGGGTTCGGGGATTGCTAACCGGTATTTCTCAGTCGTCTGCTACCTAAACGACGACTTTGAAGGCGGTCAAACGACGTTCCCGCAGGAGAAGTACTCCGTCGTCCCGGAGAAGGGTAGGGCGGTGGTTTTCCCGGCTGACTATGTGCATCAGGGAGACGAGATTCGGTCCGGCTCAAAATACATCCTTGTTACTTGGCTTATCGATCAGCCGCCGCCCCGTTGGCTTTAATCAGTGGCTCAAGTTGGCAGTGGGCGCGGTAGGATCGTTGGGAGGGCCACATCGCCCATGACCTCCGACAGCCACGCAACAGCATCCGAGACTTCAGTGGCCAGTCTCCGACGAGCGTCTTCCGTGTTCACTTTATGGCGCTTTCGGTCGAATGCATGATCCGGAGACTTCGCGTCCTTGCTGAGGATACCCTCCTCGAGGATAGCTGTGATTTCGTCTTCAGATAGGTTCAATTCAAACAACCTGGCGGCTGCGGCGATCGTCTTTCGGGGATAGTTGAAGAGGACGTCAGAGTCCAGTGAACGTGCCGAGATTTCGGCATCACGAAGCACATCCGAAAACGTGAATACCAGTGAGGACCACACGAGCGCCGCAAGTCGGGCGTCTGTGAGTGTCTTGAAGTCTATCCGGGGATACAGGTCAAGGCGTGCAAGATCCGATCTGGCACGCTCGGCCATGCCGCGCACGTATGCGCGCCGGTCGTTTGTCTTGAGGACAGACAGGAGGAAAGGTCTCAGCTGGCGGTACAGGAAGAGTCCTGCCGCTCCGTTTGCCCGGCGAAGCATGTCGCGTGCGAGGTTCGCGCACGAATCGGATGGTTTCACCACCGCAACCTCCGATTCACCGAATGTTCGACCCAACAGGCGAAGGGAAGCCGCCATGAGACTCTGTCGGCGATCGAGGTGACGGTGTTCGGTCGTCTGTCGTCGCGCGAGGAAGCTCAACTGATGTAGAATGAGCGGTTCTTTATATGGAAGGCAGCGCCCCGGTCTGTCAAGACAGCGGCAGAGCAAGGTGGAACCGCAAAAAGCGACATGAAAGATGAAATGCGGCCCACGCTGAGCACGATGAAGCGCGCCGACCTCCCGTATAAAGTCATCTTCTGCCATTGCCACCGTTTTCTCGCCTGCGGTTACGATCCTGTGATCCAGGAAGACGGATTGTGAGTACGTTTCACGAGTCATCTCGTGAAGGTGTGCGATTCGCTTCTCGAAGTCGAAGCGTGTCGGGAAGACGATCGGATGACGTGAGATGTGCAAGAAAGTGTCGGGAAAAATGGCCGGTTGCCCAGCCGTTACGATTCCTGCTTTCGTTTATGGTCAGCGGTGATGGATCGATCGGCGCGCGTCGATCAGCATGCTGCAGCTCTGACGCATCGCAGTG
>JBFHWK010000477.1:0-1838 GCA_041589075.1 Rhodothermales bacterium | reverse complement strand
CAACGGAGTAGGGGGGAGGCGAACGTGACTCGTCCCCCCTCGCTTGAGTGAGGATCTCAAAACTTCATGCTCCCCGCAGTGAGCGGTGAGCTTAAAAAACTGAGCGGTGCCCCGTCACAGAGGGGGGACTACAGGGGCAGGCCGGCTCTGCGGCTTGTCCCAGCGCCTGTCCCATTAGTTCTCCTGGACTCTCAGAGGGAGCTGCTCCTTACAAAAGAAGAAGGGGCGAGCCGCTGACGCGACCCGCCCCTTTTCCGTCGGACGACGAATCCGAACGTTACTGCATGCAGGCTCCTGGGATGGAGTCGGCACGGCGGTACTGGCTCGTACCTTCCTTGCGGCTCACGCCCGGTACGCGTCCCCTGCCGACAGCCGAGATGCGGCTGGCGGCGACACCGTTGTCGGTGTAGAACTTCTGCACAGCGTCTGCGCGTGCCGTCGAGAGGTTCTGGGCGTTGCGCTCGCCGGGAGCGGCCCATCCTTCAACGGTGACGCAGATGTTCGGGCACTCGTTCAGGATGTCGACGTTGTCCTGCAGGGCAGCACGTGCTTCATCCGAGAGTCGGCTCGAGTTGCGGTCGAAGAAGGCCGGGTTGAGGTCCGTAAGGTCACGGCAGATCGCGGCTTCGTACGGGTTGACCGTGACGGTAACCGTGCGGGTGTCGGAACCGGCCGAGTTGGAGGCGCGAAGCGTCACCGTGTAGGTGCCCGGCGTGGCGAAGGTATGCGTCGGGTTGGCCTCGGTCGACGTTGTGCCGTCGCCGAAGTCCCAAGCATAGCCAGTCACCTCGCGATCGTCACCCCGTACGTTGGCCGAGAACCGGACCGGCGTCTGCGTATCGGGTGACTGCGGCTCAAACGTGACCGTGACGATCGACGGAGCCTGGATCGGCCGCATCACGTTGACGGTCACCGATCGCGAATCCGAGCTACGCTTGTTGCGTGCTGTGAAGGTCGCCGTGTATGTACCGTCCTGAGCATACGCATGCGTCGCAACGAGACCGCTGGCCGTCGTACCGTCGCCGAAGTCCCACGTGTACGTTACCGGGGTCGTGGCGTCGGGGTTGATCGAAGCCTCGAACGTGCCGTCCTCGTTGGTCAGGATCTCGCCGGGGCCAGTTGCACTGACGACCATGACCGGGCGGAACGGCTTCGAGAAGTTGTACCGAAGGCCGGCCACACCATAGTCGAGCAGGTCATAGTTGCCGGTGTGCTTTCTGGAGCCGGTGTCCGAATCTTTGATGCCGTCGATGGCCTCGTCGTCTAGGATCCATGCCGCGCCGAGCTCGACGAAGAAGCCGAACTGATCGGACAAGGCAATGTCAACGCCCAAGCCGGCCATAGGTCCGAAGCCCGTTTTCGTGCCGAGTGAGGAGTTCACCTTTCCGAAGGACACACCCACGCCGCCGAGCAAGTATGGCGAGATGCGCTTACTGTCGAACGCGCGCGCCGTGGCCGCGAGGTGGACTGTGGACCGGGTGTCACTGCTCTCACCAGGGTCGACGACACCACCGGGGACAATGTTCGGATCCGACAGCTGCTTGTACTTGCCGGAGTTGAACTGGAGTCCCACACCGAAGACGCGGGAGAGCTGCAGGCCAACCTCGCCTCCGAAACGGAGTGATCCGTCACTGATGTAGTCGTTGATGGAACTGTCGGGGTTGCCGTCACGCGTACCCTGGTAGGTGCCAAGGCCAACGCGGGCTTTCAGGTAGACTGTCTTGTCGGCGCGGTACTTGGACTGCCCAACGGCAGTGCTGGTCACGCCCGCAAGCATGACAAACGCGACGACAAAAGACGACAAAATGCGCCTGTTCATTTGCAAGATCCCTCCAAAT
>JBFHWK010000476.1:0-1846 GCA_041589075.1 Rhodothermales bacterium | reverse complement strand
GCCCATGGCGTAGTCGGCACCCGGCAATATGATCGCGCTTGCACGTGCGAAGTCGACCCGCTCGAGATGCTCGACACGCATCGACGAGCCCGAGCGCATGATCACCTGACGCTGCCGGAGTTTCTTCCCTACAATATCCTTCAACTCCTGCCGCAGCTCGGACGTAACCTCCTCGGCAAGGATGACGATGCGGAGTCCGCGCGCACCCCGTCGTTTCAAAAATCGGCGAACGCGACCCTCCGACCACACGAGCTCTCGCACGATCGACGGTGTGCGGTTTGTCCAGCCGAGTATGAGAAAGTGATCTTCGATGGAGATCGGCGTTAGCCCGCTCTCGAGCTTCCGAATCTCCTGGTTGAGCCACTGCGTCATGATCGCAATCAGCGATCCCATGAAGAGGACGTAACCGAGCACGGTTACGGTCGTCGATATCACGCGCAGCGCTGTGCCTTCGTCGTCGCCGAGGTATCCGGGATCGGTGAGCCGGAGGAACGCCCACCATATGGCCTCGCCGAGGCTGCCGAACACGGTCGTCGCCGAGGCCGCCAGTAGGCCGCCGGTGAAGGCGACGACGCTGATCAACGCGAGCATCAGCAGGAGCTGATTGAGTGCCCCGCGCTGGATCCATCGCTCCAGTATGAACCGGACGCGCTGTCGGAATCTACCGGTCATTGAAGGTTACCGATTCATTCTTGCCCGTTGGCGTTGTTACGATTTCATCTACTGCAACTCGCGCCGGTTGAGCCACGGGCTGCGGGCCCGACGGTCCCCGTCGGAGACGCCGTTCTCTGCGGTGTTCAGTTCTTCATATGCCATCGCCGCAGCGACGGCTACCGCGTTTGAGTCAGCACTTTGCAGCGACGCTCGCGCCTCGGGAGAAAAGTGGTCCTCGACGAAGTGTGTCGAGAAGTCACCACGAACGAAAGCTTCATGTTGCACCACGAAGCGACAGAAGGGAATCGTCGTACGCACGCCAGCGATCTCATACTCGGCCAGCGCACGGTCCATCCGGCGCAGGCACTCGGCACGCGTACGCCCCCACGTCGAAATCTTTGAGATCATCGGGTCGTAGTAAATTTCTACGCGGCCACCTTCCTCAACCCCTGCATCCACCCGAACGCCCGGTCCGGAAGGAACGCGGTGGCGCAAGAGGGGTCCGGGATCCGGCAGGAAGTCGTTGTCGGGATCCTCGGCGTAGATGCGCGACTCGATCGCGTGGCCGGTAAGCTGCACGTCGCTCTGCGAGAATCCCAGAGAGGCGCCCTCGGCGATTCTTATTTGCTCGGCGACGAGGTCTATGCCGGTGATCCATTCAGTAACAGGGTGCTCGACCTGCAGGCGCGTATTCATCTCCATGAAGTAGAAGTTGCGCTCGTCGTCAACGAGAAACTCTACGGTGCCTGCGTTGACGTAGCCGCACGAGAGGGCGGCTGCAACGGCTGCCTCACCCATCTGCTTCCGAAGCGTATCCGTCATGATAGGAGACGGTGCCTCCTCGATCACCTTCTGGTGCCGCCGCTGAATGGAGCACTCGCGCTCGAAGAGATGGATACAATTACCATGGCCGTCCGCCAGGATCTGCAGCTCGATGTGGCGTGGCTTGACGATTAGTTTCTCGATGAACACGCGGTCGTCGCCGAAGGCGGAGGCGGCCTCTCCACGGGCGGAAGAGAGTGCCCGTGGGAGATCGGCGGCTTGCCTCACAGCGCGCATCCCCTTACCGCCACCGCCGGCCGCCGCCTTGAGCAGGATCGGGTATCCCACGTCCTCGGCCATCGCGAGCGCCTCCTCGTCGCTCTTCACCGGTTCGATCGTTCCGGGCACGACCGGTACCGCCGCGTCTTGC
>JBFHWK010000475.1:0-1847 GCA_041589075.1 Rhodothermales bacterium | reverse complement strand
GAGTAGTAGGGCTTCGGCGTCCAGGTCCTCCCGGACGGCGAGCTCCCGGAGGGCGGCCGCCAGCCCGTCGCGAGTGACACCGGTGAGATGCGCGCTGTTGCGTTCCCAGAGGGCCGGACTACCCGTTTGCTGCAGGAGCGCCTCCTCGACCGCCGCAGCACCGTGACCTTGGGCGGTCAGCACGTACTCTTCCCGGCTCGTGACGCCGGCGTCTCGCATCGCCTTCTCGAGCCATTTGAGGTAACGCGGAAGCCGGCCGTAGCCACCCTGCCGGAGCAGGTCGGTACAGGTCGTCACCGGCACCATGCCGCAGGCGACAGCGGAGGGAAAGTTGAGTTTGTCAACGCCGGCCGAAAAGGAGACGGGAAACTCGAAGCCCACGTCTTCCCGTAAGCGCTGCATAAGGGTCATCGATATGACGTGCAGCGGAGGACCCGAAACATACATGTACGGATCGGATTGCGTACTGAAGAAGTCCGGATTGTTCGCCACCACAAGGGTGTTGGTGAACTTCGCGCCGATTGACGATCCCTCGTTTTCCGCGACGGTCCGTAACCGTTGGAGGATTTCGAGACCGTCCTCGTACTGCAGGTCGTCTTCGAAAGCACCGCGCCGCAACTCCATATGGGTGTATCCGAGGCGGTCGAGCAGCAGTTCGCGGACGGCTTCAAAACCGAGCAGCGTCGGGTTCAGCTTGATGATCGTGTGCAGCCCGAGCTGCTGAAGCAGATACCGCGCGATAGCCTCGATTTGATCCGCCGGGCATCCATGAAATGTCGACAACGTGACGCACTCTGAGATGGCGGCCGGCAGCGCGATGTCACGGTACGTGGCCAGGTCTCCGTCGAGCTCCTTGCGGAGCGCGTGGAAGTGGGGCTCGGGGTTGCGCATGGCGCGCAGATAGCCAGTGACTTTCTCCGAGCGGATCCCGTCGAGGTCGTAACCCACACTGATGTCGTATACGGTGTCCGTGCTCCGCGCGAAATCCGGGTCGTCGTCGAACACGCCGAACACGTTGGTCGCCTTGAGGATCTCGATCAGGTAGACCGCCTTGGCGTATTCCGTGAGCGATTCGTGGACGAGCAGCTCCTGGGACCACTCCACGTTGTATCCCACGTTCGGAACGTGAATGCACGGCCGGGGAATCTCGAGCCGATCGTTGACCTGTACGGTCTTGAGTTCCAGGATGCGCCCGCCGGCGAGCCAGGAGAGGACGATGTTCTGTGCGAGCTGCGTGTGCGGTCCGGCGGCCGGGCCCACCGGTGTGGAGGCGGGGCGGCCGAAGTGCGCGGCACTGAAGTCGACGCCAGCCGTTGGTCTAAACCACTTGTCTGCCGGAAGGTCGAAGATCGCGTTGCTGGCCTCCACTTCCCGCCGCATCCGGCGAACCAGATCGGGGAAGGGGATCGGTGTCAGTGTTGCCATGTTCAGCGTCCGTATCCAGCTCGATCGCGCTTACACATGGCTCACCCCGTACTCGGTGATATCCGGCGTGACTTGGGTACGGACGGCCGGGCGGCAGGTGCATCTTCCATCGGAAGTCGGAACCGTCGCACACCGTCGTAGGCGTGCAATGCCGCCGCCACGGCTCCGGCGGTTGGCACCAGACCGATCTCTCCGATCCCCTTCGAGCCGTAGCCCCCCACCTCGTCCGGCACTTCCACGAGGATTACGTCGATGTGCGGCGTTTCTTTCGCCTTCAAAATGCCGAGATCCCGAAGCAGCAGGGAGTCGGGACGGCCGTCGGTGCAGTTGAAGTTCTCGGACAGCGCGTAGCCCAGGCCCATGTGGACGGAACCCTCGATCTGACCGGCGCACGCCAACGGGTTTATCGCGCGACCCACGTC
>JBFHWK010000474.1:0-1907 GCA_041589075.1 Rhodothermales bacterium | reverse complement strand
GTGGAGTGCCTTGCCAATGAAATCCTTCGGGTCCATCAGTACCTCGAAGCCATCGGCCGGTACGAAGTCGCGGTACACGCCCTCCTTTGTGACGCGAAACATCGCGTCCGGAACCGCCTGCACCAGCGCTCGCTGGTTCGCTTCACTATCGCGCAGAGCATCCTCGGCCACCTTACGCGCGGTGATATCCAGGAACGTGACGACGACGCCCTCAAGTTCACCGCTATCCAGGTCCTGCACGGGAACAGCAGTGTAGATCGCCCATGAAATCTCACCAGTGGGACGAAGCGTTCCAAGCACCAGCGGCTCGACAGCCTCACCTGTTCGCAGACAGCGTGTCGCAGGATATTCTTCTGCCGGACACGTGACGCCATTCTCGAACACCGTCCATGGTTCGAGATCGACAATACTGACCGAAGAAAGCTGGCTCTCGGAAACTCCCAACAATTCGCGCGCCTCCTCGTTGGCCTTGAGGACGCGGCCATCACGACTCACATGCACCACGCCACCCGGAATTGCCTCGATGATCCGGCGGTTGAGCTCTTCACTCTGCCTGAGTGCATCCTCCGCCAGCTTCCGCTCGGTGACGTCTCTGCCAATCGACTGCAGTCCAGTCACATTGCCGCTCTCATCCAAGAATGCATGATCGGTCCACTCCTGCCAGCGGCGCTGCCCACCCGCATCTACGACCTCATGCAGGATGTTAGAGACGGTCTTTTCGGGGCCGAAGCTCTTCAGGTATTTTCGGATTCCCTCTCGTTCCTCTTCCGGAACGAGATCGACAAAGCTCGATCCCACCAGGTCCTCGGGACTGCGACCGAAGTAGTCCGCGTACGAGTTGTTGACAAACGTGAGCGTGCCGTCAGGCTCCGACTGGCAGACGAGATCCACTTGGTCCTCGACCAGACTTCTATAGCGTTCCTGGCTCTCGCGCAGCGCAAGAACAGTCCGTGTGTTCTTCGTCAGGATCCGTTCGATAAACAGTACGGCCAGGAACGACATTATGCTGACCGCCAGCGCCGGAACTTCTGCCGAAAGGTCTTCGCCCACGCCGACGCCCGAGACGAACGTGAGCGACTGCCTCAGAGCCATCAGCAAGAGCATCGCGGTCAGGAAGCCCACGCGCCAATCCCGAATCCGAACCATGATTACGACAGACCACGCCGCTGCAGCGACTCGGATCAGTATTGATATCAGGAGCAGCGCGTCGTGCGTCACGGGCTCGTTACTTTGCCCGTGTCAGGCGAAGAACAGGCCGCCGGCTCGAGCAGGCTCGGCGGCGAGATAATCGCGAACATTGTGGGCGAGATGGGGTAGATCACGAACGGTGGCGACAGCGCCAATCTTAAGGAGCCCGGCAGAGATTTGCACGAAAAAGTTGTCTTGCATAGTGCTGCGGATCGCGACCACGACCGGCACGGCCGTCTTCGGCTCCTTGCCTCCATCGTCCTCAACCTGACCATCTCGATCGCGGAAGTCGTTGGGGGACTTGTCTCTGGAAGCTTGGCTCTCCTTTCGGATGCCGTGCACAACCTCAGCGACACGGTCTCACAGATCATCAGCTACGCGGCTGTCCGCCTCGCTGGAAGAGGCGCCGACAATCGGAGGACATTCGGGTACAGGCGCGTCGAGGTGTTGGCTGCCTTCTTCAACCTCGTGACCCTTTTCGTAATAACCCTCTTGATCGCTAAGGAGGGGTTGGAACGACTTGCCGAGCCAACGCCGGTGCACGGCAAACTGATGCTCGTCATCGCGATCGTGGGCCTCGCCGGAAATCTTGCATCCGCCGCGTTGCTGCGGAAAGGAGCACAAACAAGCCTCAACATTAAGTCGGCCTACCTCCACATCGTAACGGACGCCGTGTCATCGATCGCTGTAACGGCCGGAGCTCTTGTCTACATGTGGTC
>JBFHWK010000473.1:0-1916 GCA_041589075.1 Rhodothermales bacterium | reverse complement strand
TTGCCGTGTGCATCTTCGACTTCATAGTGAAGTTGATGTGACACCCCAGGACTGAGCTCAACGATGCCATCGTCGATCAGACGATAGATGGGAAGCCTATTTCCCGGCAGTCTGTAGCTGCGCTGTATCCACCGTCGGCTATCCTTGCGCTCCGCGTAGTCGACATGCGCGTTTATGTAACGCATATTGGAAAATGACAGGGACTCCATCTCTGACTGAAACACTGCCAACCCGTCGACGTCGAGCGTAACGCGATATGCACCGAGACGACTCCGTGACTCATCGTGATAATCATGGGTCTGAATGCCGAAACCGATGCGTCCCCAGGCTTCGAGTGTGGTCGCCGGGAGCGAAAGTGCGTCGCCCTCATCTTGGACCTCGAGTGTTAGCGGCGATGCCCACGTACCGAAGTCCACTTGACCAGAGGCATAGGTCGCCCTGACGCCGCTGCCAGGCGTCAGTGGATACACACGTACTCGATAGATACGCGGCGGCCGCGTATCGACGACATCGAAGCCGAACAGCAACGGGTTTACGGGCTCCTGTTTCGGTGTCCGGCGAATCTCAAAATGAAGGTGCGGCCCTGTGGAAGACCCGGTGTTTCCGGAGAGTGCGATTACCTGACCTTTCTTGACCGGGAATCGCTCGTCCCTGATGTACTGGTCCAGGGCGTAGGTGCGCCGGCGCAACTGTCTCGACCGCACGTGACGCGCAATAGGCCCCTTCAGCCTGCTAAGGTGCGCATAGACGGTCGTGTAGCCGTTCGGATGGTCGACGTAAAGAGCGGTGCCATAGCCATAGGGCGATACCTTGACACGCGAAATATGACCGTCAGCGGCTGCATAGATCCGATAGCCTTCGGTATCATTCGTTCGGATGTCGAGTCCACCGTGGAAGTGGTTATCTCTCATCTCGGCGAAATTACCCGTGAGCCGAATCGGGATTCCGAGCGGCGAGCGGAAGTAGTCCTTGGGGTAGACGTGAGTCGACGAATCACCCGGCAGATTCAGCGCGAGACACGGCAAAAGGAGCGAAATAAGTAGGATCGGCGTTGTTGCTCGCACGCTTTCGTCGGTGGGTTTGTTGAACATGTACGGG
Source organism: Rhodothermales bacterium (assembly GCA_041589075.1). Lineage (GTDB taxonomy): Bacteria > Bacteroidota > Rhodothermia > Rhodothermales > JABDKH01 > JBFHWK01. The sequence continues at coordinate 818 of JBFHWK010000473.1, read as the reverse complement.
TAACAACCACAGGAATAAACAGAGAAGGCCGCGAGATGTTGCGGGCAATCCCGCACGCGTTCTGGCAGTGTAGCGTTGTTAAGATCATCGGCCGGGCCAAATGTTGTCGCCTAGACCTGCCAACTTGCTCCGGCGAGTGAATCGGCTCTAGATTTTACGGAACGTCCCTCACCAAGCCCCAGCCAGACCTCTATGAGTTTTCGACCCACCACAAGCGACCCGTTGCGCGTCGCAATTATCGGCGCCGGGCCTGCCGGCTTTTATGCAGCTGAACAGCTTCTTCGAACGGAGGATGTACCTGTCCGGGTAGACCTCTACGATCGCTTGCCAACGCCACACGGGCTGGTGCGCGCGGGTGTGGCCCCGGATCACGAAAAGATTCGAAACGTCACGCGCAAGTTTGAAGCAACCGCCGAGCGACCCGGGTTTCGATTCTTCGGGAATGTGGACATCGGAAATCATCTGAGCGTTTCCGATCTGCGTGCCAACTACCACATGGTCCTCTTTACGACGGGCGCTCAGGTCGATCGCCTACTAAACGTAGACGGAGAGGATATTCCGCGGTGTCATAGCGCGACCGAGTTCGTGGCTTGGTATAACGGCCACCCGGACTATGCGGATCTCGAGTTCGATCTCTCGCAGAAGTCGGTGGTTGTGATCGGTGTCGGGAATGTCGCGGTAGATGTGGCTCGCATCCTGTGCCGCACCAGGGAAGAACTTGCGACGACAGACATTGCCGACTATGCTCTTGATGCATTGTCCGCGAGTAACATCGAGCAGGTCTATATGGTCGGCCGTCGTGGTCCGGCACAGGCTGC
>JBFHWK010000472.1:0-1917 GCA_041589075.1 Rhodothermales bacterium | reverse complement strand
GTGTACGTCCGCCGCATGCGGCGCAGGACGTCCGTGTTGCCGTGCTGAACAGGCAGGTGGATATAGTTACACACGTTGTCGCGTTCGCGGTGTACGTTCAGCAGTTCGTCCGAGCAGTCCTTCGGGTGACTCGTGCTGTAACGAACGCGCAGGTCCGGAGAGATCAAGCTGATTCGATACAAGAGTTCTGCGAAGGACACAGTTGAGCCGTTACGCTGGTCGCGATACGAATTCACGTTCTGCCCGAGGACCGTGACCTCACGATACCCTTCGGCAAAGAGTTGCTCGCACTCATCGAGGATGCTGTCCGCAGGCCGGCTGCGTTCGCGTCCGCGCGTGAACGGGACGACACAGAAGGAACACATGTTGTCACAACCACGCATGATGGACACAAAAGCCGAGACGCCGTTTGAATCGTAGCGGACGGGCGCGATGTCCGCGTACGTCTCCTCACGCGAGAGCTGCACGTTGACGGCGGCCTGGCCGGAATCCGCCGCCAGATCGAGCAGTCGTGGGAGATCGCGATAGGCATCTGGACCGACCACGATGTCGACGAGCTTCTCCTGTTCGAGAAGCTTGTGACGCAGGCGCTCGGCCATGCAGCCGAGCACGCCAAGTGTCAGGTCCGGCTTGTCCTTGCGTTTGCGGGCGCGAAACTCGTCCAGACGGTGCCTGACCTTCGCTTCCGCGTTCTCGCGGATTGCACAGGTGTTCAGCAGGATGACGTCGGCCCGATCCGGCTCGCTCGTCAGCCCATAGCCATGCTCCCTCAGCACCGCCGCGACGATCTCCGAGTCCGACACGTTCATCTGGCAGCCGTACGTCTCGAGATAGACCGACCGGCCCCCGCCAGGAGGCCGCCCGAGAATCTTGCTCGTATTCGATAATATGTCTACGTCGTCTACCGGGATCATGTCGGCAAACAGGCCCATTTCAGGCCAAGAACCAGCGAATGGAAGGCAGTTAACGCGACGGACGGGTTAGAGTTCAGGACGGCTCGCAGCGCAGAGGGGTGCTCTTGTGACGCTCCTAGCTGTGGCTGATCGGCGCGTCGGAATCCGACTGCGTCCCGAGCCACCGTGCCACGTACTTACCGATAAGGTCGAACTCGAGGTTGACCCTCCCGCCCGCGTGCCAGTGCTGCGCGGTCGTGTTCTCGTAGGTGTACGGGATGATGGCGACAGTGAAGTGCGACTCCTCGAGGCGTGCGATCGTCAGGCTGATGCCGTCGACCGCGATGGACCCGGTCGGGATCAGGTACGGTGCAAATGTGCGGTCGAAAGAAATCGTGTAGAGCCGGCCCGTGCCCTCCTCCACGACGCTTTCGACGACGCCGGTGGCGTCCACGTGACCCTGCACGATGTGACCGTCGAGACGCGTCGACGGTGTGACGGCGCGCTCGATGTTCACGGCATCTCCGGCCGCGAGATCGCCGATGATTGTCTTGCGCAGCGTCTCCTCTACGGCGACGACTTCGAAGCAACCCGTCGGAAGCGCGACCACCGTAAGGCACACGCCGCTGATAGCGATGCTCTGGTCGACGTGAAGCTCGCCCGCAATCGCCGTGCGCAACCGCAGACGTTTCCCGCCGTTCGAACTTTCGATCTCTTCGATGCGCCCCACAGTCTCAATGATTCCCGTAAACATATGTCAATCGCCCGTGTGTCGTAGATCGTCTATTGTGTTTCGATATCCGGTGAAGAGGATGTCGTCACCGACGGCTTCCCAGGAGGACTCGGCGAACACCCGTGCCTTGCTCATCTGCGTCACGCCGAGGTCCTCGAACGACCGCGCCCCGTCGCCGGCTATTTTGGGAGCGATGAACACGTGGAGCCGGTCGATGAGGTCGGCCCGGAGGAGCGCGGTAGCGAGGCGCGGGCCGGGCTCGACGAGGACCGATTGCATGGGCGGCACCTC
>JBFHWK010000471.1:0-1927 GCA_041589075.1 Rhodothermales bacterium | reverse complement strand
GTCCAGGTTTCCGTGAATCCGAAAGTGATCGAAACGCCGCCCGTGTCGGCCGTAGCAAAAGACGGCATTCAGTTGCGCGCGATCTCGAGAGTTACCCTTCGCGCGAACATCGACAGACTGGTGGGAGGCGCGGGCGAAGAGACGATCATCGCGCGTGTAGGTGAAGGCATCGTCTCGACGATCGGTTCCTCGGATTCGTACAAGAAGGTGCTCGAGAATCCGGATACGATCTCCAAGGTTGTGTTGGCCAAAGGGCTCGATTCAGGCACCGCGTTCGAGATACTCTCGATTGACATAGCTGATGTCGATGTCGGCGAGAACATCGGTGCGTTGCTGCAGGCGAATCAGGCCGAGGCGGATTTGCAGGTCGCGCGGGCAAAGGCGGAGGAGCGGCGAGCGGCGGCCGTCGCACGGGAGCAGGAGATGAAAGCTGCCGTGGAGGAGCAACGAGCGCGCGTCGTTTCCGCCGAAGCTGAGGTGCCGCTGGCCATAGCCGACGCGTTCCGCGCCGGTAAACTCGGCGTGATGGACTACTACAACCTCCGCAACATCCAGGCTGATACGGGCATGCGCGAGTCCATCGGGCGCGAGCCCGACACGGATGCGCCCGCAAAGTAAGGGCGGCTGACCCCATGGCCGGTGAGGGGCAGACTGCGACGAAGCTCGTCCTGTTCTCCGCAGTAGGGGCGGTGACAACGGCACAGGAAGTTGTCACCACAATTCTCTCCGACATCTCCGCCGTGGACGTGGAGCTGCTTGCCGAAGAAACGCTGTCGCTGATGGCGGCCGTTAGCGCCCGAGCGATTGAGGCGGGCGCCAGTGCGGAACATCGACACGATGCGGCCGAGGCGCTTCTTGAACTGCCGTTTGTCTATCGCGACTACCTTCTGGGATCACATGTCCTGTCGGGGGGCGCGTCTGAGCCGCGTGACGTGAACGCCATGTACGGTCGCCTCGAACGTAAAAGAGCGTTCTACGAGGCGCATTTGCCGCCCGGTGTGCTTCCGTCGGGGCGGCTGCTCGCCGACAAAATGGCCCTCTGGATGGGGCGGGTCAGCCCACCGGGATTGCCGGAAATGCCTCAAAAACGGCTGGAAAGGTTGGATATCGTCCGGAGCGTGGAATCTCACGCTCGGGTCGTGTACGAGTATGCACGCAGTACGGGGGCTGAAACCCGCGAAGCGAACTAACCAAGCCGCACGATCTTCACGAGGTCGATTCGGTTGGCCTGTGACTCCAACACGCTGAACGAGTAGCCGTCGAGTTCGTACACGTGGCGCTCTTTGGGAATGGCGCCTACCTTTTCCATGAGGTATCCGGCGATCGTCTCATAGTCCCCTTCCGGCAGGTGTATGTCGAATCGGCCGGCGAGCTCGTCGATCTCGACGCGGCCACTGACAATCAGCGTCCGGTCGTCGATCTTCCGCACGATGCGCTCCTCTTCGTCGAACTCGTCGTGGATTTCACCGAAGAGTTCCTCGAGCAAATCCTCGAGTGTCACAATACCCGCAGTGCCTCCGTACTCGTCGACGACAAGCGCGAGCGAGATGTTGTCAGCGAGAAACTCCCGCAGCAAATCTTTCGACAGCTTGGATTCCGGAACCGCAGAGACCGGTCTGATGATGTCGGCCAACGACCCCGGGTTCTTGAACAGATCGTACGCGAACGCCATGCCCACGATGTTGTCGATGTTCTCGTGGTACAGCAACAGTCGCGAATGACCCGTGTCCACGAACATCTTTCGCAAGTCCTCGAGGGAGGACGTGTCTTCGAGCGCCTTGATGTCTGTTCGCGGGACCATGGATTCTCTTACTCGAATTGAGTTCATTGCAAGGACGTTCGAAAGCAATTCGCTTTCGTCGGCGTCCAGGTCGAGTTCGCCGCGCTTCAGGCTTTCTTCCAATATCAGCTCGAAGTCGCGCCGCAT
>JBFHWK010000470.1:0-1927 GCA_041589075.1 Rhodothermales bacterium | reverse complement strand
GTTGGTGTTTGTCGTCTTCGCTCCAGGCTGCGCTAGCACGCAGAAGACGTTTGACAAGGCGGTCAAGGCTGAGGAAGCGGGGCGGTACGAGGAGGCTGCATCACTGTATATCGAGGTGCTTCGCAAAGAGCCCGAGTGGGAGGACGCGCGTGCGAGGCTGACACGAACAGGCGGCATCGTTATCGAGAACAATCTTGCAGAGGTGTCACGACTCGAGACCGAGAGCCGGTACGTAGCGGCGGCGGATCTGCTGGCGCGCACGGAGTCGTTCCATCTGCGTGCCACCGCAGTGGGGGCGAACCTGAGTTTGCCGGACGACTTCGCGGATCGCCGGTCGCGGCTCGAGGACCTGGCGGTTCGCCAGCTTATCGCTGATGCCGGTAAAGCGCGTGACGCCGGGAGATGGGGCGAGGCGCTCGCTTTGTACGACCGTGCACTGGGCCGCGGCTCGTTGACGCGCACGGAGGCCGCATCCGTACGCGAATCGAAGGCGGAAGTGCTCACGCGATGGTCTGAGCAGGCGCTGGAGGAAGGACGATACCGGTTCGCGTTCGACAAGGCGCAGCAGGCGCTCGACATCATCGGGTTCGAGCACACATTGACCCCACGCTTGCGGAACGTGCAGGAGACCGCGCTGGAGGAAGGCTCCGCGTACGTCGCCATCCTGCCCGTCGCCTCGACCGAGAATGCTCGCCGGGAGGCCTCGATGCTGTTCCTTAACGACCTAAATGACCTCCTCGTCTACGACCACTGGTCGCGGGCGCCGCCGTTCATTCTTGTGGCAGACCCGGTGAACGTGCGTCGCGACCTGCGTTCGATCGTTGGTCGAAGCGGTCGTGTCGTTACACGCAGCGAGGCGGTGGCCGTCGGTCGTCTGGCAAACGCCGATTGGGTGGTGGTTCCGGAAGTCGTTACGTTTCAGCGCTCTGAGCGTCGTGGCGGAGAACGCACGGTGAGGGCGAGAACGCGGGGCCGCAACTCACTCGACACGACGTACACGGTGATCACGAAAGACCTGAAATTATACGCGCGCGCCGATGTGCGCATATACGACGTCTTGTCCGGGCGCGAGCGCTTCAAAAGCTACGTCGATGATTCGGTCGAGGAGCGATTCGAGCAAGGGCGCTACACCGGCGACTATCGAGATCTTGACCTGTCCGGCAGTGAGCTGCAACTCTTCGACGCGGACGAGCATCGGGCGCGCCAGGACCGCATGGAGGGAACGCTCGCCGATCGCCTGGCAGGCAAGCTGGCGGAGCGGGTATATTCACGGACCACCAGCTGGATCCAGTAGCCGAACGTCGCGCATGAAGTGGTTCAAGGATGTCGTCGTCGATGTTCTGGTGACGGTCTGCATCGTGCTCGCCGTCTGGGAGGACTTCGAGTGGGCCAAGTGGATCGTCTGGATCTACACGCCATTCATCTTGCTTCTTAAGATCGGCGCGTACTTCGGACCTACCATGCGCGTCAAGGGCAAGAAGGTCGTGACGGTGCCGAATGCGGTGTTCCACGTACTTTACGCGATCAACGTCTTGATGCTGTTGGCTGCGAAGTGGTGGCTTGTGGCCGCCGGGTGGGCGGCCGTGTGGCTTGTATCTTTTCTAGCCGAGCAAAAGAGGTGAGGCGCGCAACGTCCGTTCGCGGGTTGCACCGTGCGAGGTCCGTTTACCAAGATGCTGACGACGTTCTACACCTACCGGGCCCTGGCTGAGGAGTGGAATGCGCTGCTGCCGGGTGAGAACATAAAAAGTGCATACTCAGTTGCTCGCAATGAGATTACGATCACACTTCGGTCGGGGTCGGCGTTAGTGTACGGGCTCCACGGGGCGTTCCGGTATCTGTACCGGTCGGAGAGGATCGGCAGGCCGCGCCGCAACGCCGCGGAAGTGCTGCCGTCAATCGTCGGTCAGGAGATTCGCGAAGTCGG
>JBFHWK010000469.1:0-1929 GCA_041589075.1 Rhodothermales bacterium | reverse complement strand
CGTGTCGCCGTCCATATCACTGTAAGAGTAGCTGCGCTGGCCATCGTCGAAGTCCGTGTACGCCAGCGACACGTTGACGACGTCCACGCCTAGCGACTCCATCCACTCGAGGCCGGCCACGAAGTTGTCCTCTTCCTGGTTCGTTTCCGTCGGGACGTATTCGGTAGTCGCTGCAAGGAGCTCCGCACCGTAAGCGGGTCCGATTAGGCTGCCGTCGTCAAAGGCAACGGCGATAGACGCCACCTGCCGACCGTGAAGGCCCCGCGGTTCGTTCGCTTGCGCCACGCCGACAAAGTTCTGATAGTCGATCAAGCGTCCTTCCGATACAAGCTTTTGAAAGGCCGGGTGCACAAAGCCATCGAACTCAGTGTCGATGATTCCCAGTCGGACGCCCGCTCCGTTGATGCCGTTTTCAAGTGGCGGGATTGCGTTGACGAGTGAGAGTTGGTCGAACGCGGCCCCATAATCCAGGCGTGTAGCCTGAGATTCAAACTCCGGCGACACAGGTTGCTGCAGCGGCACCGGAACAGGCGGTGCTTCGTTATGCACGGCAACACCGACGGGTCGAACGTCGCGTACGAACGGCAGCCCACGTACTTGGTGCAGCAACTCCACCGGTATTACGGCGCTCACAGCGTTCAGCCAGCGGCTCCGGACGACTGTCTCGATGCCCATCTCCGAGAGTACGCCGACGTAGGTGGAGGAGACAGGACGGTCGATCTCCCTGCGTGCGTTCTCGTCGATAGAAGCACGTGTCAATCGGCGGAACTGCGCCCGCTCCGAGAGCGAGACGACATCGGGTTCAGCCACCTTGGCTGCCGAGGACTTGTCGGTGAAGAAGACCCAGTACTTGGTGCCGTCGGAGGGTCCGGCAAGGGACGTGTCGACAATTGCTGCGGCAAAGAGGCCCAGCAGAACAAAGACACGAAGCGTCATGACGCACGCGTAGTTCATGCGACGACGTACGGAAAAACGAGGTACACCAGGTATCCGACAAAGCCGGTTAAGAGAACGCCACCCTCCAGTCGCGTGATCCGGTACTGCGTCCACGCCAGCGGAAACAACAGCGCGCCGAAGCCCAGCATGACTGGGAAGTGGACCTTGAGCGAGATGGAGTCGACGTGCAGCGGCTGTATCAAAGCGACCAGTCCGACGACGAAGAGCACGTTCAGCAAATTGCTGCCCATCACATTTCCGACCGACATGTCGGCTTCTTTTTTAAACGCACACACGAGAGAGGCTGCCAGCTCGGGCAGGCTCGTGCCGATTGCAACGACCGTCAGGCCGACTACGACCGGTTCGATACCCATCGATGTTGCGATGCTGGACGCACCCTCGACCATCAGACGTGCGCCGCCCGTCAGCATGACGATGCCCCCGAAGAGGTACGCCAGCTTCTTCCAGGTCGGCAGGAGTACTTTGGCAGCTTCCTCGCCGATGTCCGCCGCCGACGGATGCTCGCCGCGGCGCCGCGAATCCAGCACGAGGAAAATCAGAAACGCGAACAGGCCAATGACGAGAAACAGACCGTCGATATGGCTGATCACGCCATCGAGCGAGATAAGGTAAAAGACGATCATGACCGTCATCATGATCGGGTATTCACGCTGCAGCGTGCCCGGCGCGACTGCCATCGGATAGACCAGGGAGCTCAGCCCGAGGATGAGCGCGACGTTGCAGATGTTGGACCCGACGATGTTTCCGAGCGCGATCCCTTCCTGGTCGCCGATTGCCGCGAAGATGTTGACCAGAAACTCGGGCATCGATGTGCCGAGCGCGATGACGGTGAGTCCCACGACCAGCGGGCGAATGCCGAAGCGCAGCGCGATCGACGCGGCGCTGCGAATAAGCCAGTCCGCACCGAAGTACAGGACTACCAGTCCTATGGAGAATATGACGAAGTCGATGAGCACGCGTTGTGGGTCAGCG
>JBFHWK010000468.1:0-1956 GCA_041589075.1 Rhodothermales bacterium | reverse complement strand
TCACGGAGGCACTTGTGTGCGAGAAGCTTTTCGAAGACGACGGTGCTGCTCCCGAACTCTTGATAAAAGCAGTATCAGGCAGTCAGTTGATTGGATTTGCGGCCGGCACGCTGCGAGATCGCGAGGGCGTGATGTTCGGGTTCGTGAAGATGATTGCCGTAGACGTGGATTGGCAGCGCCGGGGTATTGGTTCCTCACTCTTGCAGTCGCTCGAGTCAACTCTAAGAGCCGCGGGTGCGAAGGTCGTCCGCCCCGGTGAATCGGCACCGAATTACCTGACGCCGGGAACGGACGTGCGATACACGCGGGCCGTCGTCTTCTTTGAATCGAGCGGTTACGAGCGGGTCGGGACCGCCGTCAATATGAGCGTGGATCTCGCCTCGCAGGATTTTAGGTCGACGGTGGCCGAGCAAGATTTCCGCGCGAACGGAATCGAGATCCGACGCGCAAGACCCGGGGACCGTGCGAACGTCGAGCAGTTGCTCAATCGGCACTGGCCCGCGTGGAAGCCTGAGGTTTTCACGACGTTTGCGAACGATCCGATATCGCTCCACATCGCCCGTCGCGGCAGCGAGGTGATTGCTTTTTCAGCGCACGAGGCGAACAACCGCGGAACCGGCTGGTTTGGCCCGATGGGTACCGAACCCGATGCGCGCGGGCTCGGGGTCGGCGCCGTACTCTTGAAGCGCTGCCTTTCAGATATGAAGGCCATGGGTTATGCTACGGCAACCGTCCCCTGGGTTGCCCCTATCGGATTCTACCTGCACCACGTTGGTGCCGAGATCTCCCGTGTGTTCTTTCGCCACGAAAAGAAGCTTGTCGATGCGTGAGAGTCGACGTGATCGCCGCCGTTCTTCGGTGTCGCTGGGGGCGGCGGCCGTGGCCCTCGTCCTCGCCGCCTGCTCATCGACAGAGCCGATACGCACCGCCGTGCAAACGGCCGAACCACCGATCCCCGACGTGCAGCGCGAGTTCCGCGCGGCGTGGATTGCCACCGTCGCCAACATCGACTGGCCGTCACAGCCGGGACTGACGGTTGCAGAACAGCAAGCCGAGCTGCGCCGCCTGCTCGATCGGGCCGCCGTCGTTGGCCTCAACGCTGTCATACTCCAGGTGCGGCCCGCAGCCGACGCGATGTATGCGTCCGCATACGAACCGTGGTCGGAATACCTGACGGGCACGATGGGACGCGCGCCGGATCCCTATTACGATCCGCTGGCGTTCGCCGTCGACGAAGCGCACCGGCGTGGCCTCGAACTTCATGCCTGGTTCAACCCCTTCCGCGCCAGACATCGCACCGGTACGTCGCCTCCCGATTCCCAACACGTTAGCGTCCGACTTCCGGAGCTGGTTCGCACGTACGGCGAACAAATGTGGCTCGATCCCGGAGATCCGCGGGCGCGCGAGTACTCACTCAACGTGATGCTCGACGTGGTACGACGCTACGACATCGACGGCGTACACGTCGATGACTACTTCTACCCGTATGAAATCAAAGATGACGAAGATCGAATCATCGGCTTCCCGGACGATGCCACCTGGGCTGCAGCTCAGGAACAAGGTGTGATCGGCAGTCGAAACGACTGGCGGCGCTCCAACATCGACCGATTCATCGAGTCGTTGTATAACGGCATCCACGAGATCAAACCGTGGGTGCGATTAGGGATAAGTCCGTTCGGGATCTGGAGGCCCGGTAATCCGCCGCAGATCAAAGGCTTCGATGCTTACGACCGGATCTACGCGGACTCCCGAAAATGGCTGCAAAGCGGTTGGGTCGACTACATGACACCGCAATTGTACTGGAGGATCGATCCGCCGGAGCAGAGTTATCCCGCACTGCTCGACTGGTGGCTTCAGCAGAATCCGTACGATCGGCACATCTGGCCGGGCAACTTCACGGCACGCTGGTCCGCGGAAGAAATAGTGCGACAGGTGGAGCTGACGCGGGAGATGTAC
>JBFHWK010000467.1:0-1963 GCA_041589075.1 Rhodothermales bacterium | reverse complement strand
CTCAAGACGGGTGATCAGATGGCCATTGTGACGACGGCGGGCGCCATCGAGCGCGAGGAGCGGTGGCTCAAGACGCGGTCCGCAGTCCGCGAAGCCGTTGCAGACGAGATCCTGTCGTTCGAGGCCGCCGACTTGTCGACCGCACTGGAACGTGCCGGAGAGCTGGTAGCATCTGCGCCGCTTGTAAATCGGGAGATCTTTGTCTTCTCAGATTTTCAGGCAACCAATGTCGTCGAGCTTGTATCAAATGAGCCCCCGGTAGACGGTGTAGCCGTGCGCCTGATTCCTGTCGGCACAGGCTCGCTCTCGAATGGCGCTGTCGAAGGCGTGAACATCGTCAGCCGCATCATCGACAGGAATCAACCGCTTCGCATTCAGGCTACCGTTGCTGCCTACGGAGACGGCGGAGCGACTTCGAACATCGTCAGTGTCTTCCTCGACGGCGAGCGGCTTGCGCAGTCGAGTGTCGGGTTGGAGGCCACTGGTCGTACAATTGTAGAGCTAACGGTTTCACCCAAGTCAACCGGATGGCTGTCCGGAGAGGTGCGTATCGAGGACGACGACTTCTCACTGGACGACCGGCGCTTCTTCACGATTCACGTTCCGGAGCGCCGCCGGGTATTGCTTGTAGCCGCGCCGTCTTTTGACGCGAGCCACCTTCTGCTTGCACTCGGCACGAGGCTTTCGGCGGGTCGGGTACAATTCGACCTCGAGACGATCTCGGCCAACCGCCTGTCGTCCGTCCGGTTGACGGAAATCGACGTGGTGATCATAGCCGGCGCCGGCAACTTCTCGACGGGCGAAATCGCATCGCTTCGTCAGTTTGTGCTGGGTGGCGGAGGTCTGCTCCTGTTCCCGCCGGCATCCGGTGACTTGACCGCACTGAACACACTTCTCGCGGAGATGGGCGGCGGCTCGGTGGAGGGCGGCATTGTCGAGTCGGGATCGTCGGGAGCGGTACTTCTTCAGCAAATCGACGCCGAACACCCACTCTTTGAAGGTGTGTTCGACGACTCGTCGCCCGACCGGTCGGGACTGGAGCGTACCGAGGTCTTCCGCTTTGCGCGCTACAGACCCGCCAACGCGACCGAGCTGACCGTCATGCGTCTTTCGGCCGGGGATCCGTTTCTCCAGGAACTTCGGCCGGGCGGTACGGGACGCGTGCTTTTCATGTCATCGCTGCCGGAGCCCTCCTGGTCGGAACTTCCGGTGCGAGGCCTGTTCGTGCCGCTGCTTTACCGGTCGATGCAGTATTTGACCTCCGGCGAATCGGTGGCCGGCGATGAAATAACGATCGGCCGGTCCGTCGACGTGCGCGTGCCGTCAGAAACCGGGTCGGAGGCGCTCGTCGTTCGTGGCGGTGACGCCGAGTTCATGCCGCGCCAGCGTCGTGTCATCGGCGGCAGCCTGCTCACGATCGGACCTGAAGTCACACGCCCCGGAATACTCGATGTGTTCGCCGGTGAAGGTGTACTGCGCCGGCTGCCCGCAAACGTGGATCCCGTCGAGTTCGACCTTCGGCTGACGCCGCCGGACGAGCTCGTCGAAAGTGTCAAGGCGCTCTTCTCGGACGTCTCCGTGTTGAATCCGGAGCGGAATAATCCCGGGGCGCTCGTTTCGGCCGTCGGGACGATGCGCACGGGCGTCGAACTCTGGAACGTCTTTCTGATGGTCGCGTTGGCAATACTGCTACTCGAGATGCTTGTCGCCCGGCACTGGAGACCCGAGGCTGCGAGCAGTTAATTGGCTTCGGTCCAGTTAGGGAGAAGACAACGCGATGCGCCTTGACGCGGAGGTCCTCGGCTTTTTGCAGGTCGTAGTGCTTTACGGCTTCATCGGCGTCACCTCACTGTTTCTCATGTTGACGGTGATCCACCGGCAGCGCATCGAAGGTGTTATTCTGGAGTTTCCGACGGGCCGCCTCGTCGGCTTCCCTTTGCGGCCCATACTGTTTGTCGTCGTT
>JBFHWK010000466.1:0-1970 GCA_041589075.1 Rhodothermales bacterium | reverse complement strand
GACACCCGTAATCAGAAATCCGACGATCGGCACTAGCTTGAGGCGGTAGCCGATGTACGCGATCAACGCGCCGCACACCAAGAGCGCAGCTACTTCGACGAAGAAGGCCGGAACGCCAACGGCGAGAACGAAGTGCACGGGAAATCAGGCTAGAAAACGGGCGCGTATTATTTTCAAGATAGCAAGTGGAGCAGGAGAGCCGCAGAGAAGCGGTGATAACGCTTTAAACACCCGGCTCGCTCGCAGCCCGCTTTAGCAGTTCGTCAATGCGCAGCCTAACCTCTTCCACCTGAGGTTGAAGCACGGCATCCGCGTTCTGCCACAGCGTCACAAAGCGTGTATAGTGTTCGATGGCTCTGTCGATGTCGCCGCGCGCTTCGTACAGTTCCGCAAGCATCCGGAACGATGGGGCCAGCGTCCAGCGCTCCTGCTCAATCGAGTCCCACTTTCCGGCAGCCGTGATCCCTTCGAGCGTCTGCAAAGCGGCGTCCGAATTTCCGGAGCGTTCGTGCGCCAGCGCCAGTGCGTACAACGCGCAATTCTCGCACTCGGCATTAAGTGCTTCCAAATGTCGGACTGCATCCGGCAATCGATCCTCTGCAATGGCGAGTGCACCCGAGGCCAGATGACGCGCGGGCTGGCCTTTCCGTACGCCCTCCGGAATCTCGCGCTCGTACTCTTCAAGGATCTGCCTCGCGCGCGCCGCATCACCGGCGAACGCAAGGGCTGCCGCTACCTCGGGGTACGGACGGCTGTATGTTGCGATCTCGGAAAGCGGAAACTCGCGCAGCGTCTCCTCGAGATCCGCTGCAGCCTCGCTGCTTGCTCCGAGCAGGATCGTTTGCTCCAGGGCTTCGTCGACACGGTGCAAGAGCCGCCACTCCGGCAGTCCGCGCTGGGCACTGAGTTCGTCGAGTCGGTCGCGTAGGCGGCGGGCATCGCCGAGCTTGCCCGTACTTGCAAGCGCAGAGGTGTAGAACCGAGTGGCCCACCAGCGAAAAACGAGTTCATCGTCATCCAGCCACGGACCAAGTGATGCGAGTACACTATCCGGCTCTCTCTGCGTAGAGTATATGATCTGACGCAGCCAGTCTTTCAAAATACCGGGTTCATCGCGCGTATCGAACTCCGCCACCACGTTCCACGCGTTGTCGACCCGGTCTAACTTGCAGAGCGCCTCCACCAAATTGGTCCAGGACGCCCACCCTGATGGACGTTCGTCGACTGACCGCCGATATAACCGTGCCGCCTCCGCGATCTCGCCCTGTCGCTGCAATACGGTGCCTAGGTTGTTAAGAGCGATGTAGTCATCGGGGGACAACTCCAATATGCGCCGATAGGCCGATGCAACGCGGTCCAGATCGTAGTCGACGGACATGTGGTAGTACGCCTCCGTCTGGAGCTGCTCCGACTCCGGCAAACGATCTCGCAACATGTACGCCTTCGTCGCCGCCGCGATATGTTCGGAGTAGTCGCCTGCGGAGTTTGAGAGCTCGACCGCCAGCTTTCGGTACGCCATGGCGAACGTCGAGTCGAGGGCTATGGCCTCCCGCAACAGTCGCGCGTGACGGTCACCTGTCGAGCTCTCCGCTTCGGAGTATTTGCGAAGTGCCGCCAGCGATGCTGTGGTTACGCGGCTTAGCGGCGGCGATGAACGAATCGTTTTCAGGGACTCTCCGATTTCTTCCCGCAGCGCCGCGGACAGGCGGTCCACGGCGTCGATGATTCCGCCTTCGTCGTCAGCTGTCTCTCGGAGCGAGACGTACGTTCGGCCGTCCGCAGCTGACGTCACCGAGGCGATCAAAACGAAGCCTTTGCCCAGCCGGCCGACTTCACCCTGGACGACGGCCTTAAGGCCTTCACGCTGCGCGAGTTCGCGGGCGAGTGCTCCGCTAATCATCGTGTCCGAGGCGACGTTCATCCTCGCGAGTCCCTCGGCTACTTCGGACCGATCGAGGAGCGAGATCACT
>JBFHWK010000465.1:0-1979 GCA_041589075.1 Rhodothermales bacterium | reverse complement strand
CTCTGGAAGCGGCTCGGCACCAACTGTCAGAACCAGATTGAAGCCGTCGTTATTCTGGCGGCCTATCGTGCGCTGATGAGAATCTTTGCACCGGCGGTCGCCTTCAAGGCAGAGGCAATCGTCGCGCCGGAAGACATCATGCGATACCTGGGGGTCGGCGGCTTCGAAGGAAAGGTGTGCGACATCGCGTACAACGCCACGCTCATGAACCACCTCTGGCACGCGATGGCCTGCGAGAACACGCACCTGCTGCGCACTACGCTCTCCAACCTCCCGAAAGCGCCGCCTGCGACGACCTGGATCAATTACATCCGCTGTCACGACGACATCGGCTGGGGCATCACGGATGAGAATGCAGCCGCCGTTAATCAGCCCGGCAGAGGGACACGACGGTTCTGCGTCGATTTCTATTCGGGCGACTTGCCCGGAAGTTACGCGGAGGGCTATCGGTTTCAGGTAGATCCGGTCACTGCCGAGTCACGTGTCTCGGGAACCGCCGCCGCCCTCGCGGGCCTGCAAAAAGCCATTGTCGAAAACGACGACGAAGCCGCCGACGCCGCAATTCGACGGCTGCTGCTAATGAATGCGATCATATTCTTTATGCGCGGAATACCACTCATCTACAGTGGCGACGAAATCGGACAGTTGAACGACTACGCGTATCTCGACGACATTTACAAGCGAAGTGACAACCGCTGGGTTCACAGGCCACCGATGAACTGGCGACGAGCGGAGGCAAGGCATGTCCCCGGTACGCCCGAGTATCGTCTCTTCCATGGCATACGGCGCTTGACCGACGCGCGCCGGGAACTGCGGGTTCTTCACGGTGACTCATCTCAGGAAATAATTCTCGTCGACAGCGACAGCCTGTTCGTCGTCGAGCGGAAGCGCGGCGACGACTCGGCGCTGATGGTCGCTAATGTGGCGGGCGTGCCGCGGCGAATCGATCTGGGAAAACTCCCTCGTAGGTGGATCAGCGGTCGCTACGTTGAGGCGATTATGAACGAACCCGTACATTTCACCTTTGGTGACCTGGCGATCGGTCCATATGAGTGCCTCTGGCTCGTACAGCCGCGATCGGGCGTCGACGATGAGACAGTCCGCGCAAAACTGCAAGTGCGCGTCGAGACACAGTTTGGCGAAAACGTGTACATAACCGGCAACGTCCCAAAGCTCGGTGAGTGGAGATCGGAGCACGCCTTCGGCCCTCTCTCTCCAGATCGCTATCCGCTGTGGGAAGGCGAGGTCAGTATGCCCCTCGGCACCGTGTTCGAATATACCTGGATGAAGAAAAGAGACGGGCGCGTCGTGGAGACCGGCGGCAAGACACACTTCCAGCGCGCTGTGCGAACGTGAATCACGACAAGAAGCGACCACAGGACCAAATGCTACGCTCCGAAATCCACGCCGTGATCTTCGACATGGACGGTGTCCTGATCGATTCAGAGCCCCTTCACGAGCGCGCCCAGCGGATCGTGTTTCGAAGACATGCGATCGAAGTGCCAGACCGTGTCTACTCCGACTTCAAGGGTCAGACCGAGGAAGATGTTTTCGAGTATGTAGTGCGCGAGTTCGGCCGGGACGGTCACGATCCGGCCGTGTTGGTGCGCGAGAAGCACAGCGCGTATCGCGAACTCTTGAACGAGTTGGAGCCGATCGACGGAGCTCTCGAGTTATTGCAGTATCTCAGCGGCGTCGGGATGCCGCTGGCGCTGACGACGTCCGCGATTCGCCGCGATCAGGAGTTTGCGTTCGATCGCCTGCAACTCGGCGCGTTCTTCAAGGTGGTCGTGACGGCGGATGACGTCACCAGACCAAAACCCGACCCTGAGCCGTATCGCATCACGGCGCTAAAGCTTGGTAAGGATTCGACGCAATGTCTCGTTGTCGAGGACTCGCTCAATGGAGTTCGATCGGCCGCAAGTGCCGGGTGCAAAGTCGCGGGACTCACGACGTCGTTTCCGGCGGATTCACTTGTG
>JBFHWK010000464.1:0-1996 GCA_041589075.1 Rhodothermales bacterium | reverse complement strand
GTCTTGAGGCGGATCTCGACCGATCGGCCACTCCACTTCAGATCGGGTCGCTCGGCCGGCTCCGGCGTAATGGTGAGGGCCTGCTGGAAGGACGCCTCATCGACATGTTCGCTGAAGGTTAGCCCTACCGACCTGCCGGACACGTTCACCGAGTTGTTTTCGGGAACCATCGAGATCACTTCGGGCGGCTGCTGATCAGGCGGGCCGCCGGTGGGTGCGACGGGAACCGCACACCGGCTCGCGACGACGGCCGCTACCAGGCAGGTCGCGACTGCCGCGAACGGCTTACTCGTTGTCCTTGCGGTCGCTTCGAACATTAAAAAAGAGGTAGACGACAACAGCGGAGGCCGCGACGACAACTGCCGGCTCTAGATAGCGGCGAAGCCATCCCCGATCCGGTCTGTCGCCGACTGTTACGGGCAATAGCGGGTCTTCCAGAGAACCGATTCGGCTGCGCTCGACAGTGTCTACGAAGTTCATCGAGCACGATGAATCCGCGCTTACCGCGCGACGCCCGTCCAAAAGTGTGTAGCTTAATCGGATGGCCACGGCGCGTTCGACCCGATCATCGTCGGCTTTTGCGTAAGTGACTCTGGCGCCGTCGACGACGTAGGTCAGAGTCGCGATCTTGTTGCCATCAAGAGTCTCACCGGAGGTAGGCCTATCCGAAAAGACCACGACGCCGCGATCACGCAGCGACGCCGTCACAGCCGGTCGGACGAATGTGTGGCTTGGGTCGGCAATCACAACGATTGAATCCGGTATCGTCGTGATCTCAGTGACACAGTTCGACGCGAGCTGACTGAGGACCTCGGCGTTAGTCGGCTGCGCGTGCAACCCCGAGCCGTTTATCCAGACGCCACTTACCGCTACCAGCCACAACAAAACCTGTCGGACAGATCGACCACCCTCTCGTTGTCCGTCAGGCATAGATTCCTCTCATGGAGAGTGCCTGGGCGACCTTGTCGACGGCCAGTACATACGCGCCGATACGCATCGTTACGTCATATTTCTGCGCGGCGTCATAGACATTGTCGAAGGCGGTGCGCATCATGCGGTCGAGACGGCGGTTGACCCTGTCGAGTGTCCAGAAGTACCCCTGGCGATCCTGGACCCATTCGAAATACGATACTGTCACGCCACCGGCGTTTGCTAGAATGTCCGGAACCACCAGGGTTCCTTTATCTCGCAGCATCTGATCCGCAATGGGAGTGGTCGGGCCGTTTGCTCCCTCTGCGATGATCTTCGCCTTGACCTGTTCGGCGTTGTGCCGTGTGATCTGATCCTCCTTGGCGGCGGGAACCAAAACGTCAACCTCTAGCTGAAGCAGCTCGTCGTTACTGATCTTGTCGCCATCGCGATAGCCGTCGAGGGTGCCCTTGTTGGCGGCCGCGTAGTCAATCATCGCGGCGACATCGAGGCCATCACTATTATAATACGCCCCGGTTACGTCGCTCACCGCCACGATGCGGCAGCCCTGTTCGCTCAAGAGGCGCGAGGCAACGGAACCCACGTTGCCGAAACCTTGTACCGCCACCGTCGATTCCGCCGGCCGCATGTTGAGCTTCTTCATGGCGGCCAAGGTTACCGTCATGACGCCTCGACCGGTGGCCTCCGCGCGACCGTAGCTTCCACCCAGCATCACAGGCTTGCCGGTGACGACGGCATGGCTGCTGTGTCGGCTGTGCATCGAATAGGTATCCAGAATCCATGCCATGATCTGAGCGTTCGTGTTCATGTCGGGCGCCGGAATATCTCTCTCCGGACCGAACACGTCCATCAAGTTTGCCGCATACCGGCGCGTCATTCGTTCGAGTTCGCCCGGACTCATTTCCCGAGGATTACAGACGACGGCTCCCTTCGCGCCTCCGAACGGCACGTTGACAACAGCGCACTTCCACGTCATCCACGCGGCCAACGCCTTCACCTCGTCAATCGTTACGTCCGGGGCGTATCGAATGCCCCCCTTGCTGGGCCCGAGGATGTCGTTGTGGAT
>JBFHWK010000463.1:0-2003 GCA_041589075.1 Rhodothermales bacterium | reverse complement strand
GGCGACGGCGATCTGATCCAGTCTCGGATGCGAAAACGGAAGGGACACTTCATGCCGCCCGAGCTGCTCGAATCGCAGTTTGACACCCTCGAAGAGCCCGACGACGCGATCACGGTCGATATACGCGGTACGCCCGAGCAGATCGTAGACCAGATTATCATTGCGATGTCCGGAGACGAGCCTCGCTAGACGAACAGCGACAGAAGCATCGCCACCAGCAGACCGACTACGCCGAGGATCGTTTCCATCACCGTCCACGAACGGAAGGTGTCGCGCTCCGACAGGCCGAGGTACTTGCCAACCAGCCAGAATCCGGAATCGTTGACGTGTGAAAGCACGGTGGCTCCGGAGGCGATCGCGACCGTGACAAGCCCCAGCACGGGACCCTCTGCGCCGGTAGCCTCGACGATCGGACTAAGGAGCCCGGCCGCGGTGACCATCGATACCGTCGCCGAGCCCTGCGAGACGCGGACGACGGTCGCAATGGCGAACCCGAGAAACACGATCGGCATCGACGATGCAGCGACAAGCTCTGCGAGTGCCTCGCCGACGCCGGATGCAATCAGAACTTTTCCAAGTACACCGCCCGCTCCGGTGACGAGGATGATCATCCCGACCGGCTCAAGTGATTTCGTGGCGATGTCGCGTACCTCTGCGGTAGAGAATCCACATCGCGTTCCAAGCAGGTGAAACGCCGCCAGCGTTGTCAACAGCAGTGCGGTGAACGGGTGACCGACAAAAGCCAGGAGCGATCTAAAGGAGCTTTCTTCGTCCAGCAGTACTCCAGAGACCGTCCCCGCAAGGATTAGTACCAGTGGTAGCAGGACGAGGGCCAGGGCTGTCGAGAAGGCCGGTGCACGATCGCTCAGGGAGTCGCCCTCGTCTATGGCGTCGACGAAGTCGGGGAGGCCCACTGTGATGTGGCGGGCGATGCGTCGGCCGAAAAAGATACCGCCGATCAGCGTTGCGGGAATTGCGGCGATCACGCCAAAGAGAATTACCCAGCCGAGATCGGCACCCAGCAGACCGGCGACGGCCACGGGACCCGGTGTCGGTGGGATGAAGCTGTGCGCGACTGCGATTCCGCCGAGAAGGGGTATCGCAAAGAAGAGGATCGGACGTCCGGTGTTCCTCGTCAGGCTGTATATGAGGGGTACGAGGAGAATGAAGGCGACATCGAAGAAGACCGGTATGGCAATAATGAGTCCGACGAGCCCGAGGCCGAACGGCGCTCGTTCGTCGCCGAGACGTTCGAGGAGACGGTGGGCGATGCGCTCGGCGCCGCCGGACCGCTGAAGCAGCTCCCCGAACATAGCGCCGACTCCGATGACTACGGCGATGTAGCCCAGGGTGCTGCCCATACCGCGCTGAATCTCGCCGGCCACCTCGGACAGCGGTATTCCGCCCACAATTGCAACCACTGTGCTCGAAACGAGAAGCGCGACGAAGGCATGAATGCGGAATAGCGTCACCTGAATAATCAGTAACGCTACCGCGAGGACGACGAGGCCGATCAGAAAAGCAGTTGACATGGCCTCGCCCCCGAGCGTTTAATCGTCTGCGTGTGCAACGTCGTGTCCACCGAAGGCTCCACGCATTGCTGACAGCAGACGGTTCGCGTAAGAACTGTCGACCCGAGATCCGATGCGCTGAAGGAGTGCCATTGTAATGACGGGCGCGGGCACGTTGAGATCGACCGCTTCACGGACCGCCCACCGGCCTTCACCGCTGTCCTGCACGGCCGGCGAAAATTCGGCCAGAGATGCATCACGCTCGAGCGAGGTCGCGATCAACTCCAGGAGCCAGGATCGGACGACACTGCCGTGCTGCCAGAGATGCGCGACCTGCGGAACGTCAATCTCCAGATTCGTCTTCTCATGCAGCATCGCGAACCCCTCCGCGTACGCCTGCATGACGCCGTATTCTATACCGTTGTGGATCATCTTGACGAAGTGTCCCGCACCGGTCGGCCCCACATGCGCCCAACCTGACGGACCGGCCGC
>JBFHWK010000462.1:0-2018 GCA_041589075.1 Rhodothermales bacterium | reverse complement strand
GCTGCGATCGAACACCCCGCGATGCAACGCGCGCGCAGAGGAACTTCAGGTCACTCGCGTCTCGCTCCAACTTCTCGTTGCTTTGCACCAATGCCTCGGTGAACGATTGGATCTCATCGATGTATATGCGCACAGCGATCTCGTTCATCACCGCTTCGGCGAGAACATGAAGCACCTCGATGTCATCGTCCGACCATGTCCGTGCCTCGGTGTCAATCGCGCACAACGAGCCGATGACCTCGTGGTCGGGCGAGAGAAGCGGTATGCCGAGGTAGGCAACCACACCCAGATCGCGAACGGCGAGGTTCTTTCGAACCAGTGGATGTTCGGGCGCGTTATTGACGACCAGCGACTCCTTCGATGCGACGACATGCTTGCAGAAGGAGTGCGACAGGCGTGTCTGTCGTCGAGAGGCCCACGGTTCCTTGAGGCCACAGGCGCTCTTGAAGAACTGTCGATCGCTGTCCACAAGTGATACCAGCGCGACGGGCGTGCCCAGCAATCTCGTTACCAGAGCGGTTAGGTCGTCGAAGGCCTTCTCGGGTGGCGTGTCGAGTAGGCCGGTGCGCTCCAACGCACGGAGCCGTTCGGGATCAGTGATTTCGGGGAGTGGTTGATCGGAATCGGACATCGTGGGGCTCGATAAACCTCTGCAAACACGTAGGGCCTGATGGGTTGGCCCATGAAGGTATCGACGCTTCGCGCACCCTCTTTAGGGATCCCCGTGTGCGACCACCCCTTCGTTGACTCCCTCGAAATAACGACGCGGCCCCTTATCTCATCCGCCGGAGTCCATCCCGCCGATATGCGTCACCACCCACCAGATATTCCCCGAATTGTCGCGCACACCGCCATAGCGATCACGGTGCGGATGATCGGCGGGCTCTAGGACGGATTCCGCAC
Organism: Rhodothermales bacterium; assembly: GCA_041589075.1. Taxonomy (GTDB): domain Bacteria; phylum Bacteroidota; class Rhodothermia; order Rhodothermales; family JABDKH01; genus JBFHWK01. The sequence goes on along the minus strand of JBFHWK010000462.1, from coordinate 1,115 downwards.
CGGCAGCCAGGGCCGCCGCGTACGTGGCGTCACAATCGTCGACATACGTGTACAGCGTGGCCGGCATCGGTACGAACTCGCCCATCGGCTCACCCATCATCACAACCGAGTCGCCGATCTTCACCTCGGCATGCTGGATCGTACCGTCGTCGCGGTAGGTCGGATCGCCGCGAAGCTCGGCGCCGAAGATCTCTTGCACGAACTGAATCACGCCCGCGACGTCGTGGATGACGAGGTACGGGGTGACTGTCTGTAATCCGAAAGGGTTTTGGCCTGTCATAATAGCGTACGGTGATTGGATCACTCCGCTCGGAACGCGCGCGTCTGCTCAAGTGCACCGCGAGTGTTTGAATGACGATACGGGCTTATCCGGCAAAAACGAATAAACGCTCGGGTCCGTCAAACACCCGGCAGTACTGTCTCACCACGCGCCGGTACCCGGCTCGCCTTTTACCGGACCCACAATGTCCTTCGTAATCCAGCCGCCGTAGAAGCCTCCGGGCTGCGGGCGCACGTGCTCGCCGCGCACGTAGCACTCAAGTTTCCCCGCATAGAAGGAGAAGTACCCACGGATGTCCTCGAACTCCGGCGTCGGTTTGGCATAGCTCCAACCGATATTTCCGAGCTCCCAATACTCGTCAAGAGCCCAGTAGCGCGCCTTCCCTTTCCACTCGCACGTCGAAGATTTGTGTGACGGCTTGAGCAGGTCGAGAGCGACGCCGGCAGGAGGGATGTAGAACGTGGGTGGGCTCGCCGTCTCAAGCACCCGAATCGCACGCCGCGTCGTAGCGATCACGAGCTCGCCCAACTTTACCTCGACAAGGCGGGCGTCGTGATCCAGAACGGGCGGCCGGGGGTAGTCCCAGACCGACTCCTGGCCCTCGCCGGGCGCCTCGGCGAAAGGGGGTCTTTGTTGGCCGGTGTATTTCCACATGATGACGCTTGATTCCGCCGAAGGAGAAGCTCATCGGCGGGAATTACATCGATCCAGGAACTTGGCGGCGGGCGCGACTCCACACGTCCGCCCGCACGATGCGCCCAGTTATCGCTATTGCCCTGCCGCTGGCGTTACAGGCTCACCCCCAACCGCCCGAAGAAGTACGCCCCGTCCGAGC
>JBFHWK010000461.1:0-2021 GCA_041589075.1 Rhodothermales bacterium | reverse complement strand
GGCCGCATCGCTGCGAGCGCTAAAGACGATACCCGTGTACTCGAGTGACGGCACACCGGCCGGAACGTCAATCCGATCCTGCTTGGCGAATCGCTCGACGGAGGCCGTTCCGAGCGGCACCGCCGCGTCCGTCATGTCATTCAGGAGTTGCGCCTGTGCGAGCGTGGGTCCGCAGAAAAGAGCGATTGCAGCGAGACGGGCAACAGGAGACGCCGACCAAGCTCGGCGGCTGAGACGCGTGCGATACTCAGGCTTCAAAACGAGAGATCAACAGTGAACCAGTGCGTCTGTTCTAAACGTCCAAAATCTGCGTATGCGTAATCGACGCGGAATCGAAGCGACCGGTCGATACGCACGTTGAGTCCGCCGCCGTAGGTCAAACCCTGCTCTCCATCCTCCTCGAACAGATTACGTACACCGGCACGCACAAAGACGAGGTCCCGAAAACTGTACTCGCCTCCGATGTTCATGTACTCGCTGTTGTCATTTGGATGGGCGGCGTCCGTGAGCAGGACGATCCGGTGATCGCGTGTTTCTATTGCATCCCATGCGAGACCGATCCGAAAAATCAGGGGAAGTGAAAACTTGTCCGTCAAGAACTCCGAGTTGACGACCTCCACGTTGCCCGTCTGATTCGGATTCGGGTCGTTGCTGAAGATGATATCGCGCCCGTTCATCTGCATCTTGGGGCCGAAGTTGGCCATGCTGGCGCCGAGGCGCAGTGCATCGAACGGAGTCGTGAATACAAGACCGAGATCGAAGGCCACGGCGGATGCCGAGCTGTTCCAGATCTTCTCATTGATGTACTTGACCGTAGAGCCAATCGAGAACCGATCTGTCAGCGCCCTCGCATACGACACCTGGAGCGCGAAGTCCTGCACCTTGAAACGCTCCGCTTCCGCGGGATCGGGATTTGGGCGCTGTGTCGTGCGCACGGTCATCTCGCCCGAATCGAGGTAGATGAGAGACGCGGCAACGGTCCCCAGGTCACCAAGATTGACGCCCACGGCGGCGAAGTTGTAACTGATATCGGCGAGGTAGTCGGTGTATGCCAGTTGGACGGAACTTCCCTGCATGCGGCTGAGTCCGCCGGGGTTCCAGTACAACGCGGACAGGTCGTTGGCCTCCGCCACGTAGGCTCCTCCGAGGGCAATCGCCCGCGACCCTACACCCAGCTTGAGGAACTGCGCAGCGGTGGTGCCCACTTTCGTCACGGTACCGCCAACCGGATCGTCTGCCTGGCCGTACGCCGGCAACGCCAGCAATGCCAGCACCAGAATCGAGGCAGATGTTGCTCCCGCTTTCATAGTTGATGACGCTTTTGCGGCTGTTGGTCGTGCCTACTTGATGACGGCAAACTTGCCGATGAACGTGCCCTCCGGCGAGTCCACGTGAAAGAGGTACAGACCGAAAGCGATGTTCATGTTGTCCTTGGTACGAAGATCCCAGAACGCCTTGCCGTTATCCAGCGTGCTGTTGTGTTCGATCGTGTCGACCAGCTCGCCGGCAAGCGTGTAGATCCGAATCGTACACTGCCGCGGCAGGTTGGCAAAGTAGAGCCGGCGGTCACCACGTTCGGTGCGATCGACCGGGTTCCGCGGCTCCAGCTCGTTCGTCGCCACGTACGGATTCGGTACGACGTAGATGTCCGATAGCTGCTCACGCGCCCTGTTCGCATCGACACCTGCCGCCGACGTCCCGAACTCAAACACATCAGCGTCGGTGAACGGCTTGTCCGTTCTGACAAAGAACACGTCACCCGCGCCGGGAAATCCCCCTTCGTCGATAAGCGTGACCTGCCAGGTCGCCGTCTGTCCGCGCTCGAGCTGCTCGACGAAGATGATCCGCTCGTTCACATCCCAACTGCCGTTGCCGTTCACGTCGGGTACGAAGACGTCGATCTGCTCGTTCGCCCTCGTCAGATTGACGACCGTGAACGGAAGCTCCAGCCCGGACACGATAGACGTGGTCTGGGGACTGTCCGCAAACGTGATCTCGTAATCTGCCGGTTGTCGAACCCG
>JBFHWK010000460.1:0-2058 GCA_041589075.1 Rhodothermales bacterium | reverse complement strand
CAAAAAACTCTTCAATGAGGGGCGGACGGCGCTTCAATACACGAGCGAGCTTCAGGGACAATGGTGGCGTATTTCGGCAAACAACTCGGCGGGTGATAGCAGGCTTTGTCGTGCCGGGGAATCCCCAACGACTGTAAGCAAGGCTTCCGGGAAATGGGCCGATCACGATGCAGGCCCGGCGTTAGCCTGCTCTCGGGGTCTTAAGCGCACGGTCTGCTAGGCCGCCGGTCGGGGATCGCTGCAGTGGGGCGGGATGAACGCGATGGGTGTTCACGTTGCGAGTGAATCATACACCTTTCGAATTATCGGGTAGACAGGCTCGCGGCGCGAGCGGTCGTCAGGATGCGCTAGCGTGTCGCGGCTTTCCGATATTGTGCATGGCCGGCTCGGCAAGCCCGTCGATTGAGGGGTTGCGCGCGCCGGGCCTATCGGTTGCCCGCGCTGGGCCTATCGTGTTCGGTCACGCAGGCGCTTCACCGCGAGCAGCGTCAGGTCGTCGGACGGCGGAGCGTCTCCTGCAAACGAATCGACGCTATGCTCTATCCGGTCAAGCAAGGTTGACGCCGAGCTAGCCGGATCAACAAGCAGGGTCATGAGACGTTCTTCGGTAAAGAAATCCCGCTCGTCATTGCGCGCTTCGGTCACGCCGTCGGTGAAGGCCGCCAGCAGTTCACCCGGCTCAATCGTCGTTTGGCCGACATCCCACGATGCGTCCGCGATGAGCCCGAGCGCCGGTCCTCCCGGCCGGAGTCTGGTCGCCGGACCGTCCTCTCGTATTACGGCCGGGGGTTCGTGTCCGGCATTTACGAAGTTCAACACGCCGGTGGCCGGATCAAGAAGCCCAAAGAAGACGGATGCGAACATGTGTGCCGGCTTGTGTACGCGCGTCGTATACCCGTTTGTTGCTGTCATCGCCTCCGAAAGGATCCTTTCGGGTAGTGGAGACTCAGAGGCGGTCACCACACGTTCCGCGTTGGCTCTGACAAGGCTCTGGAATAGTGCCATGAACAGGGCTGCACCGACGCCCTTTCCGCAAACGTCTGCGATTACCAGTCCGATACGATTGTCCAACTCAAAAACGTCGTAGAAATCACCGGCAATGCGTGACGCCGGCCGGAACCGTGCAGCGATCTCCCACCCGGCCGGCTGCGGAAGTGTCGTCGCGAGGAAGCTCCGTTGAATTCGTCGCCCGACTTCCAGCTCGCGCTCCAGCTCGGCCGCGTAGTGGCTTGCCTGCGCCGTTGCGTTCTCAGCCTCCCGGAGAGCCTTGTCGAGCACCTCCGTGTAACGCTTCTGCACCGTGACGTCTCGGAAGAACCAGATACGTCCGTAGTAATCGCCTTCCGCACTGACCACGGGCGCCGTATAGCGATCGAAAACCCGGTTGTCGCGCAGCTCGATTTCTTCGCGCGACTGTTCGTGAGAATGGGCGAAGAGGTAGTCGATGCGTCGGACGAATTCGTCTCGGTCCCCAACCTGATCGAGGACGTGCCGCATGACATCCTCATCGGACCTTGAACGCATCACGTCCGGAGGTATACCCCACATCTCGACGAACCGCTGATTGTAGGACAACATCTTGCCTTCATCGGAAACGACCAGGATGCCGTCGATTGACGCTTCGCCCTGCGCTTCCAACAGGGTTTTCCGAAATCGGAGTTCCTCCTGGGCGTGCTTCTGCTCGGTGATGTCGATGAGAGCTGTTGCGAGCGTTGCGTTCCCGTCAAACGTCAACTGCTGTACCGACAGCGACACCCAAATCGGCCGACCATCCGCTCGTCTCAAATGCAGCTCCAGCCCCCGCACTTCTCCCGCCTCCTTGATCGCGGCGATTACTCGCGGCCGGTCTGTCGGATCGTAATAAAAGTCGGTCGTACTCTTGCCGATCAAGCCACCCGGCTCGACGCCAATGAGGTTCTCGAGACGATCGTTCGCGAAGACAATCGTGCCGTCCTCGACGCGGCTGAGGACAAGAGGTGTCGGACTTGCCTCTACGATGGCGCGAAAGCGCTGCTCGGCCTCCGAGAGTTCTGCAGTGCGGTGTGCAAGCTCCGCGGT
>JBFHWK010000459.1:0-2060 GCA_041589075.1 Rhodothermales bacterium | reverse complement strand
GGTTCGATGATGCCGACCGGCTGCACGCGTGGGGATATTTGCGGGAGATCTAGTGGTCAAAAAGAAGTACCCGACGCTTGTAATGTTTGGCGGGTCGTCCGATACGTATATCTTGACGCAGCAGAACGATGCGCCCCGGACTGCGGTTTTTGTTGAAGAAAAGACGTTCAGTGAGTGTTGCCCATGATCCGAGGTAAGCGGGCGCGGCTGCTGGCAGTGCTGGTCCCCATCGTCCTTGCGCCGATGCTTGTCGCGCGTGGGCAGGATGTGACGCAGCTTTCCCATCCCGAACTCGAGCAGCGCGTCGAGGCGATCTTCGAACGGTCGTGCGCGCAGGTCGGATGTCACGCCGGACCGGTGGCGCAGCAGGACATGTTCCTGACGAGCCGCCAGTACTATGCGTCCGTGGTCGATAAGCCGAGCGTCGGGCGGCCGGACCTGAAGATTGTCGTGCCCGGCGATCCCGACAACAGCTACCTGATGATGAAGCTGACCGGCGCGCCCGGTATCGTGGGTGTGCAGATGCCGCTGATCGGCGACAAGATGACGGACGAGGAGCTCGAGATCCTCAAAGCGTGGATTGCGGGTCTGGAAGTGGACGAGGCGCGCATGGGGGCGACTGAAACGGAGGAAGCGTTTCCGTTCGACGGGTGGAAAGCGATCAATCTTCCGACGACGCGCACGGTCGATCGCGGCAGTTGGCTGTTTCTGATCTCGCATCGCTTCAACCCGCCGGTGAGCGACGGGTACGATGCCTTCTATGGTCTCGACGGCAGCGGCATCATCTTCCTCAGCATGGGCTACGCGTTCACGGACGATTTTGTCGTGTCACTCGCGCGGAGCAACGCGGCCGACAACGTGGAGTTGTGGTCGCGCTACCGGATCGGCCAGCAGGGTGTTCGCGGATGGCCGGTCGGGCTGGGCGTGCAGGCCGCGGTCAACTGGGTAACGGAGGAACCAACCGTCGCGGATCGCTACAGCTCCGATGCCTTCAAGTTCACGGGACAGGTGACGGTGAGTCGTGAAGTGGGGTCGGGTCTTGGCCTCGCCGTCGTCCCGGGGCTGGTGCTCAATCCGGTGGAGGGTGTCGATGGTGAAGATGTGCTGCTGACGCTCGGGCTGGCGGGTCAGTGGAACTTCCACCGCAACCTTTCGATCGTCGGCGAATGGGTGCCGATCGTCTCCGGGTATACGCGGTCGTCGACATTCGGAAACGACATCCGATTCGATTCGTGGGGGACGGCATTTCAGATCGCGACGGGCGGGCACGTGTTTCAGATCGTACTGTCCAACAGTGTGGGTTTGACGAGCGATCAGTATCTGCGGGGCGGCGATCTCGACATCAGTGATGTGGATGTGCGCCTTGGCTTCAACATCTTTCGCGTGATCAACTTCTAGGGATGATGGTGATTGGACGAAGACATATCTCCTGTTGCGTCGCGCTTTGTTGCGCGGGTGTTGTGGGTTTGGCTGCGTGCGAACACGCAGAGCCGTTGCCGACCGCGCCGGCTGCTCCGACGCTGTCCAGCCTGCAGACGACGATCTTCAACGTCAGTTGCGCCGTGTCCGGGTGTCACCTTGGAGACGGAGCGCCGCGCGGTCTCGACTTGGCGGCAGGTGCGTCGTGGGCCAATCTGGTCGACGTGCAGAGCAGCGGTGTGCCGAGCCTCAAGCTCGTCGTGCGAGGTGATCCCGACAACAGCTACCTGGTCATGAAGCTAGAGGGGGCGCCAGGAATTGTCGGGCAGCGGATGCCGCAGGGACGGGACCCGTTGACGCCCGCACAGATCACGGCGATACGCGAGTGGATTGCGGCGGGAGCCGCCGATGACTAGGACGCGTTCCGCTGTACGGGCGGGCAGGGGACGTCGCCGTAGGAGCAGAAGACGCAGCAGTCACCGGACTCGGGGCGAAGGACCGCGCCGCACGCGGGACAATCCCAGAAATACTGACAGGACGATTCCGGCATCTGGGATTCGGTCGCCGCGCCGCACTCGGGACAGACGATCGTCGACCGGAGACGGACTTCAACCATCGCTGCCGAACTCAACGAAACCGAG
>JBFHWK010000458.1:0-2063 GCA_041589075.1 Rhodothermales bacterium | reverse complement strand
CCATCCCGGCCGAAATCCCGGCCGCGAGATAGGCCAGATTCGTGTACGTGTTAACCGGCTGCTGCGGAACACTCATCAGGTCGTGTTCGCACTGATTCAGATACTCCTCGTGCCAGCCGCCGCGGCACGGCACGTAGTCATCCTTGACGATTTCGGGTTTCAGGTAGCCGAAAAGCGTTCGAAAAACGAACCACGTGAAAATGACGGCGCCCGCTGTGACGGATATGATCAGCAACATGGTGAACCTCCCATGGCACGATTGCATGACGGCGAAGTGCGTTTATCGCCGTATACAAACGGGAGCAACCAGCCGCAAGATCGAAAAAGACCCGGTCCACTAGTCCAGATGGACTAGGCCGACACCCTTTTCCGCGTGATCGTCAGATGAGGGTACCCATAGGTCGCCTGGTGTGCCCGAAACGGTCTGGGACCCGGTTGCATTTGGTTGACCGGTTCTTCATCTTCCGTGAACATTTTTTTGAGGGGCTCTCGTCACGCGTACGTCGCCAGGAAGAGCACGTCTTATAGAGTCTGGCAGCGCGTGGGCGTCGTGGTAGAGTAACGTAAGCGCCATGGTACGTCCGCTCGGCGCTTCACCCTCTCTACTCCGGTCACTAAAAGGGGGTAACGATGTCTAATCAATCACTATTCAGTAGAGGTCTGCTCTGTGTTTTCTTGTTGTGGACCGTGTCCCTGGTGCAGGCCCAGGATCTCGCGGTCGACGTCGCACGCCAGTATGTTCAGGACAACGCGGCAACGTTGGGACTCACCGATGCGGATGTCCGCGGCATGAAGCTGACGGATGTCTACACCAGCAATCATAACGGCGTGACGCATGTGTACCTGCAGCAGCGTCACCAGGGAATCGGCGTTCACAACGGACTGATCAACGTCAACGTGCGAGGCACCGACGTGCTGAGCGCGGGCAACCGATTTGTGTCGAATCTCTCGGGCAAGGTAGCGAGTTCGTCGCCGGGCCTGCCTGCGGTAGACGCCGCCACGGCGGCTGCCGGACACGTGGGACTCGCAGTCACCGAACCGCTTTCTTTGCGCGAGTCAATACCCGGTTCCGAGCAGGCGGGACGCCTGAGTCGGGGCGGCTTCGCGCTCGAGGACATCCCGGTACGGCTTGCCTACCAGCAGCTCGAGAACGGCGACGTACGTCTCGCCTGGGATGTCGGCATTTATACACTCGATGCGCAGCACTACTGGAGCATTCGCGTGGATGCGTCGACAGGTGCGGTGCTGGCTCAGCAAGACCTCGTCGTTCACGACAACTGGGGGGCGCCCGAAACGGCGAGCGCCGGTGGGCTGTTTGATTCACCGATGTCCGTTCTCCTGACGGCACCGGCTGCCGAACGTGCGCCGATGCTTAACCCGGACTCGTACCTAGTGTACCCACTTCCGGATGAGAGCCCCCAGCACGGGTCTACGACGCACACGCTCGTGACAAACCCGGCCAATGGCGCAGCGTCACCGTTCGCGTGGCACGACACCAATGGAGCTGTCGGCGCGGAGTTCACCGTTACCCGAGGCAACAACGTCGATGCGTACGCGGATCGCGACGGCAACAACGTCCCGGATCCTGGGAGTCGTCCTGACGGCGGGGCTTCTCTCGACTTCAACTTTGTCATTGATCTCGGGCAGGAGCCGCCTATGTATATCCCGGGTGCGGTAACGAACCTCTTCTACTGGAATAACATCATACACGACGTCACGTACCAGTACGGGTTTGACGAGGCGAGCGGCAACTTCCAGGTCAACAACTACGGCAAGGGGGGCACCGGTGGCGACGACGTGCGGGCCGAGGCGCAGGACAACGATCTTGGCGGGGCAAACTGCAACGCTAACTTCTTCACGCCCGCAGACGGCAGCCGGCCGCGGATGCAGATGTTCACGTGTGCGAACACGACCCCTGAGCGTGACGGAGATCTCGACAACGGGGTGATCGTCCACGAGTACGGCCACGGCATATCGAACCGGCTTACGGGAGGGCCTGGCAACGTCAGTTGTCTAAACAACACGGAGCAGATGGGTGAAGGCTGGAGCGACTGGTACGCACT
>JBFHWK010000457.1:0-2066 GCA_041589075.1 Rhodothermales bacterium | reverse complement strand
TTCTCCTGGGATGGTCGGAACCTCGACTACGAGCGTGCCGGACTCGTGACGACCTATCTGGCGCAGCGGACCGACCCGCTGACCGCCGGATCGATCACGCGAGAGCCCAGGAACGGGCGCTCCGGGTACAACCAGGTTCTGGCGGACATAGGCCTTACGTTCGAAGAGTTAATAGTAGACTTCCACACCGCTACCCTGCTGAACGGAAGTGGGCTCACGACGGATCCGAACTACGGCTTCGCAGCAACGACCTTTGCAGGTACAAAGGTTACACTTGAGCCCACCGTCACGATCGACGGACGCACGGCGTCGGAGACTGTGCGGCGCGACACGGTCAAGGGCGGCGCGGTCTTGTATCGCGTGTGGACCGACGTGGAGGATTTCGAGCTTACGGCCGCACCGTGGGTGGAAGGCGGACAGACACGCGACCTGACACTGGGCCGCGCCTCTCTGCGCGCCGTCATTGAGTACCCGGACGGCACTACCGACATACAGGATCTCGAGCTTGAACCCAACGGACGTCTCTTCTCCGGGATGATAGACCGGTTTACACTCATCTTCGTCCACAAAAAACCGGTCTCGAGCGCAGCGATCGGTGGTGTGGCGAGCGACCGACTGATCTACGACTACTCGGCCTCGTGGCGGGGTTCGGGAAAGACGACGGTGACCACGCAATACGACAACGGACAGCCGGATCTTTTCCTCAGCATCCCCGCGTCGCAGCACTTTGCCACACGCTTTCCGATTGCGGATTCGGCGCGGACCACACTCGACGTGGCGTCGATTGCGATATACTACAGCAACCAGTTCAGTGGCGGACCTTCGGACTTGCTCCCGCGCGACTTTACGCTCAATGTCTGGAGTGACAGCGCAGGCGCACCGCACGAGCTGCTCTTCTCAAAAGAGATCATCGATCCCCGACCAAACGAGGACGTGTTTCAGGGACAGCCGCTGCGCTTTCTTGACATCGACCTCAGCAACGAAGCGATCCCTGCTTTACCCTCCGCAGTCCACATCGGCGCGTCTAATGCCGGGTCCGACGGAAATACGATCGTGACTGGCATTGCCGTATTTGACGTCGAGAATGTCAGTTTCCTCTCGGGCGATCGCGGAAACACATGGGCTGCCATGTGGGATGTCTCGCTGCAGAGTGGTGAGTCTCTGAACGAAAAGATGTCAGCCGTGCGGCTACAGGTACTGGTCGCGGACGTGGTCTCCGTTGAAGACGAGCTGGAACTGCCCACGCGGCTAACCCTTGAGCAGAACTTCCCGAATCCGTTCAATCCGACCACAACGATTCAGTACTCGCTACCGGCAGCAGCCGACGTGTCGCTAAGGGTTTATGACATACTGGGGCGCGAGGTGGCTCGACTTGTATATGAGACACAGCCCGCCGGCACGTATCTAGTCAGCGTCGATGCCGGCCGATGGGCCAGTGGCATGTATGTCTACAGCCTTCAGGCAGGCAATCAAAGGCTGATGCGAAACATGGTTCTCCTGAAGTAGTCACGCCGAGCGTATCGAGTCGTACAGACTCCACGCGCCCGTGCCCGTGTAGGGCTGCATTCATTGTCGAGCGTCATTAGCTCCCGGCGTTTTCCCGTACGGTGCGGCTTCTTACATCTCCCGGGATTATTTTGGGGTACCCACCAATCTCACCCGGTAGCCGACCGATGGCGCGGCTGATCAAGACAGACACCCCGGCGAAGAAGCGTCACGAGTACATGCGCTCCTCCGCCGAGGCCCTCCGACTTCTCGCCCAGAAACCGAGTTTCGACGACGAGGCAAAGGACATGTGTGCCTTTCTCGTCTTCAACCTTCGGGGCATCTATCGAACGATCGACGAGAGTGCACAGGTTTGGGACGAGCGGAACTACTGGAAGAAGGCTGAGAAGCTGCGCCACGATTGGCGATGGAGTCGGATCGCTGCCGAAGAGCTGCAAGGGTTTATTCTTGCCGACCGCTGGAGTGAGGTGCCCGCTTTCCTGCTGTCGTTGCTTCCCCACTTCAACAACATTTCGGTAACGGCCGTTACGCGAGACTCGGACTGGTGGTGCGGCGCGCTG
>JBFHWK010000456.1:0-2078 GCA_041589075.1 Rhodothermales bacterium | reverse complement strand
GTTTGCTTGGTGGGACGGGCAGGACCGGCGGCATTGCCCATGGTGCCTACCGACCCGTGCGAAATATAATCCGCCACCGCTGCCTGACACCACCGCTTCACGGCAATCTCGCTTTTCGATCAATGAGGCTTAGGCGGCGGCTTTTCGCGTCAGACGCCTGCTCAGCCGCGATGCTATCCTGCCGCCGCGTCGATCAGCGCCCCCAGGCAATCAGGAGTGCGTGACGACCGGTCCACAAACCGGCCGTTGATCATCACAGCCGGGACCGAGGTTACTCCGGCCTCGATCGCCGTCTGTCGCTGGCGCATAATGATGTTGCGGTATAGACCGCGCTGCAACCGTGTTGCCGTCAAGTCCGGATCCATGCCGACGCTTTCGGAAATCTGGATGAGTTCGGGCAGTGGGATTCCTCCCTGCCGCTGCACCTGAAATTGCGCCTCAAGCATGTCGAAGAACATGCCGTCTTGCGCCGCGAAGAACAAGGCCTCGACCTGTGCAAGTGAGTATTCCCATAGCACGAAGGGTCGCCAAACGAACCACGCCTTGTCGCCCTTGCGCCGGACAACCTCCTCCATGATGGGGTGAAGCGTCATGCAGTGCGGGCAGTTCGGGTCGAAGAACTCGATCACCGTCACCTCAGCCTCCGGATTACCCTTACTCGGATCGCTGAAGCTGACAAGGTCGCGATAGTTTTCCACGCGGGCCTTCTCAGGGTCGTACAGACACTCGCCCACGGCGTCTGCATCCGCTACGGCACCTGGCGCGGGATCCGCACCCGCCGATGCTTGCGCTGCAGGCAGGTTGCGAAAGTAGAATACGTCGGCGCCGCCGACCGCCACGGCCACCACCGCAAGCACCGCGTACTTCGCCAATGACCTCCGGCCTCCTTCGCCCGCGGCGGGCACTCTGAAGTAATCGATGATCTGCAGCACAAAAAGAACGGCGACAATCGACGCTGAGATGAGACACAGTCGGCAGAGCTGATCGAGAATGACGTACTGGACGTAGACGAGGTACAGCGAATACACGAATCCCGCAACTATTGCGAGAGCGCGGTACTTCTTGACCCGCGCCAACGCACCTTCAGTCACAGCAACCGTCACGAAGCTGAGCCCTGCCAGCGCCAGGTAATAGAGCAGTCCCCAGACAACATTTGAGACGCCGAACATCGAACCGGCATCACTGGTCGTGACGGCCTCGCAATCAACCGTTGCCGCAACCTGCTCCGGAGCTGTGAAGCCGAAGCATCCGCGATCGAAGCCACGTTCCGTCTGGATCCACAGGTGCACGACCACAAGGATTCCAAGCAGGCTTAAGACAAAAACGGCACCGTCGAGTAAGGGGCGGTAGGTGGCAAGCCTCGGGGCGCTCGTGGGTGGTGTCGGCGCCGACTTCCGTTCTTTCTTCATCTGAGTATATCGTCTAAACTTGCGCTCACGGAACGCTGAACATACCCAAAAGTTTGGACCCTGCGTACACGACGTTTATGCCGATATGACCAAGAACCTCGAGTCGACACGCGCGATGCGAACTGCCCGACTCCCAAGAGATCGGGTTGCATCCACGTATCAGAAGATCGCGCCGGTGCACGATTTCTTCGCGCACCTTTTCGAGAAGTCCGCACGGCGGCGGCTCATCGACATTGCCGCGATCCGTAATGGCGAGGACGTTCTCGAAGTGGCGGTCGGAACGGGTCTGAACTTCGTTCGGCTGGTGGACCTCAATCCTCAGGGCAGCAACGTAGGTGTCGACATAACGCCGGCGATGTTGAATCGCGCAAGCGAACGCATTCGCCAAAAAGGGGCGAACAAAAGGCATTTTCGCCTGGAGATCGGTGATGCTTACGATCTCAGCTTTTCGGACGCAAGCTTCGACGTCGTGCTGAACAGCTACATGTTTGACTTGCTCCCGGAGGAAGACTTTATGCAGGTGCTGAGCGAGTTCAGGCGTGTTCTGCGCGAGGGTGGACGCGCGGTCATCGCGAACATGACAATCGGTCCGCGCCGCATACACGGCCTCTGGGAGACGGTCTACCGGGTTTACCCTCCACTACTCGGCGGATGTCGCGGTGTGGTTCT
>JBFHWK010000455.1:0-2081 GCA_041589075.1 Rhodothermales bacterium | reverse complement strand
ATCGGCATCCCGTCCGCATTTCTTTTGCACGGATATGTGGGTTTCATTTTCGGATCGGTCAAAGCCAACCCGTGGTGGTCGAGCGTGCTGATGCCGATCGTGTTCCTTTTTTCGGCGATCGTCTCAGGGATCGCGCTCATCCTGCTGATCTACATGGTCGTGACGCCGGCGAGGTCCAGGCAGATCGACATGAACTGTCTGGACACGATCGCGAAGTATCTGTTCTATGCAATGATCGTGGACTTCTCGCTCGAAGCGCTCGACTTCATCCATCGCATCTACGAGTCGGAGGAGTCGATCGGAATCCTGGCGGAGCTCGTTTCGGCGAAGCTGTTCGTAAGCCTGATCGTGATTCAGGTGCTGTTGGGGATGGTGATACCGCTGGCGGCGATCGCGTCGGTGATGCTGTTTCGGGTTCCGGCGGAGCTACGGAAGCTGATCTACTTTGTGTCCGCGTTGCTGGTGCAGGTTGGCATCTTTGCGACGCGGTGGAACGTGGTTATTGGCGGGCAGCTGTTCTCGAAGAGTTTCCGCGGGCTGGCGGATTTCGAGATGACGATACTCGGATGGGAGGGGTTGCTGGTTTCACTGGTAATGCTGTTTCTGCCGCTGGCGATTCTGTACGTGCTGGTCAAGATCCTGCCGCCGTGGGAGGACGGTTACGGGGCGAGGTTAGCGGGGTGATGAGTGCGTGTGGGCGGGAGCCGAAGGCGATACATCCGGCGGTATGCGGTCGTGCAAGCTCAACTGAATGGTCGCCCCGCGTCCAGCCCTGCGCCGAGAAAGACAAACTGCTCACCACGCGCACCCGCGACAGGCGTCAACGGCGTCCACCTCAGATCAGTTTGTGCGGCTGGCTCTCGGCGCGTCCCGCGTGCGAAACGATGACGTACTCGAGCTTGCGCTGCAGCTCACGGATGGACGTCGCGCCTCCGTACGTCAGCCCGGACCGCAGTCCCCCGACGATATCAGCGATGACCTCGTCCTCGTCTTCGCGATAGTCCACCAGCGTGGAGACGCCCTCGGCCGTCCTCCAGTCGGGGACGCCGCCGATGAACGAGTCCTGGGCCTCCTGGCTGGCCATCCCTCGAAACTCCTTCTTGCGTTCGCCCTCGACCGTGATCACCTCGCCGGGCGTCGGCCGGGTGCCGGCCAGCATGCCGCCGAGCATGACGAAGTCCGCTCCAAACGCCAGCGCCTTGACGACGTCACCCGGCTTTCGAATCCCGCCGTCGGCGATGATCGACCGGTCGGTCTTTGCACACTGCTGGATGGAGGTCAGCATCGGCACGCCGAATCCGGTCTTGATTCGCGTGCTGCACACGGAGCCGCCCCCGATTCCGACTTTGATCAGGTCCGCCCCACACGAAGCGAGATAGTCGGCACCCGCATACGTCGCCACGTTGCCCGCCATGATGCACGCGTCCGGGAGTATTTCCCGGAGCTGCTTGAGCGTCTTGCCGACGTACTTGCCGTGTGCATGAGCGACGTCGATGCAGAAGTACCGCGCACCGGCATCTCGAAGCGCCTCCGCCCGCTCGAGGTCCTTCTCCGTGCAGCCGATCGAAACGAAAGTCGTCGCGTGGCACTTCCTGAACTCGGCGATATTCCTCTCTACGGATAGGAACCGGTGGAGCACACCAACGCCTCCCTTCGAGGCCATGAAGTTCGCCATCTCGCTCTCGGTGATGGTATCCATGTTGGACGACATGAGGGGAATCTGGACTGCAAGCAGCCCCCTTTTATCCTTCATCGAAATGTCGACCAGACGGCGCGATTCGGCGTGATTGTAGGCGGGAACGAGCAGAATATCGTCGTAAGTGATGGCTTGCATGCGCATGGCGTTGACCGGTAAGTCGGTTGTGCGCCCGCCCGGACCGGGCGGATCCCGAAGAGTCTACACGGCGAGGGCCGAATGCGCAATCGGATCGCCGACGTGCGGCGGGGAAACGCACGATCCCGGCGGCGCGGCACGCCACGAACCGGGCTTCCGTAAACCGGAGCACCGATCTACGGGCCGTTCGTGTTTACGGAAGGAGGTCGAAACCCGGGCACGCCACCCGTTGTCCCACTCGTGTCGT
>JBFHWK010000454.1:0-2092 GCA_041589075.1 Rhodothermales bacterium | reverse complement strand
GCGCTGGTGGCGTCACCCTGTGCCAGCAGCACCTCGCCCAACAACTCCGCCGACGGTTTCACGATGTCGGGCGGACCGTACGAGTACGGGATCGACGCCTCCGCCGCAACGGCGTCCTTCAGCATCTCGATCGCTGAGCCGGTTTGGCCGTTCGCAAGGTCGATGACAGCTAGCAGCTCCGAAGCCATCACCCCCGCAGCCTGCTTTTCGTTACTGTCACCCTCGTCGCGATCAAGTCGCTCCAGTATGTTGTTCACGTGGTTTTGCGCGAGCTCCAATTCTCCCCTTCTGGCCGCGGCAAAACCAATAGCAAAATGATATCCTGCGTACGCGGTAATACCCAGATCGGAAACGTATACGTCGGTCGTCAGGGACTCTTCATTGTTCCAGTCCTCGGTTTCGACGAGATGGTGCGCTAACATCGCTGCAAGGTGATACCGAGTTCGTCGCGAGCTACTGGCAGCGGCATCTGCCTTCATCTGCCGCAATACGTTCTCAGCTTCAACGAAATCACCCCTTTGCGTCAGCCCATAGTGCAGCCACAGAAGCGCGTGGAAACCCTTCTCTTCCACACCTAGTCCCTTTCTCTCCATGCGCTCCACAGACGAGGCCCACGAGTCCCTATTAGAAGAAACGACATCGTCCCACATGCCGGCAGCAACAAAGATGTGCGAAGGCATGTGTAGCGCGTGCGCAGCTGAGGGCGCTACTCGTGCGTAGACCTTGGCAGGCCGCATTCCGAGCGGCACGTGCTCGGGATCGTCATAAGCATGGATGAGGTAATGCACAGCTCCCGGATGCGTGCTATTGACCGCAAACACCTGCTCTGCTATTCCGGCCGCCTTCATGTACTCGACATGATCGCGTCCACCCTCAACGGCGCCGATAATCGCGATCGCGTAGAAGGCTGCCGCTTCCAGATCTTCGGGATACTGTTCGTGTACGCGGCGCATAGCGTCGCGATACGCTCGCTGGCGTGACTCACGCGTCTCGCCGTCGCCGTACAGGACTTCCACGGCCTCCAGGTACGCACGCTCCCGGGCGGTCGGAGCCTTTGCGAGACGTCCTCCGCTCGTTGAATCCAGGCGAGCGAGGACGGCACGACCGGCGTCCAGGTCCTGATTGTGCCAAAGCAGATGACTGTTCGTCAATGCTTCTCCCCAATAGGCCATCGCGAAGCCGGGATCGATGCGTTGCGCGGCACGAAATTCCTCGGCCGCGTCACTGTATTCGAAGCTGTGCAACAATAGCACACCGCGAATGAAATGCGGCTGCGCCTCGCGGACACCGCTGTTCGGAAAATCGATCGTGCCGAGATCAGAGGTCTGTCCACTCGCAACAGTGAAACACAAACCACTGAACACAACTACACTGACGACCGCCGAAGATCGGACCCTGGAAAGAGTTCTCATTTTTGATTTTTCGATTCGCCTAAAGCTGTCGGTCTTCACGATGTCACTGTTATCTCACAGTCCTCTCTCACTTCAAAGATCGATCCTTCTGCGATGCTTGTCCATTCCTCCGTTCGCGTAAGCTTCTCGGATGCAAGTACGACGGCATTGTATGGCTCGTCCTCCGCGGCTCGTGTGTGGTTCGTCCCGCAAATCTCACAAATGTGCGCATGGTCACGCGGTGTGTACCACAGCGACCGCCCCAATCGTGACCCCACCATAGAAGCCCCGTTCGTCCAAATAACGTTAAGGGCAAACTCTGCGTCCGGATTCGCCTCTCGCGCCCAATCACGGACCAAATCGCGCGTCTCGGCAAGTGCCTCGGTCATCGGCTTGGAGTTCTCGCCGAGTCTGGACAGAGCCAGCAGGAAGACGTGCTCGCTGTCAGTAGTGCCGCGGATTCGACCTGCCAGCTCTTTTCCCATCGCCTCGATCATCCGTTGACGAATGAGCGGAAAGGCCTCGATCGTACCGTTGTGAACGAAAGAATGGTGGCCTGTAACGAACGGGTGTGTGTTTTCGAGTGTAACCGGCCCTACGGTCGCCCTCCTGACATGCGCGAGGATCGTCCGGGAGTATGCCTGCCCGGCCGCCCACCGAAATTTCTCACTCTTGTACGCAGGCTCGAGCTGGCGGTCGGC
>JBFHWK010000453.1:0-2099 GCA_041589075.1 Rhodothermales bacterium | reverse complement strand
CTCTCCGGCTGAGCAAAAGATGACGGCGTCATTGGATACCGTCGCACCCATTGTTTCGACCTTGCCCTCAAGCAACACGATCGCCACGTCATAGGCGTCTGTATGGGGTGGATATCCGGCTCCCGAAGCCAGCGACGTTTTGTGGCAGTGCAGTTTCCGGAGGTATGAGGTTGCACCCTCAAACACCAGCGCCGTGTGAAACGACGCCCCGTTCGTTTCCGCCACAGCCGATTCTTCAAAAACGGATCCTTCCAGAAAGGCGAGTGCCTCCTCGCGGCTGCGTGAGGCAGCACGGCCACGCCACTTGAACATAACGTATCGCGCGGGCTCTTCTCCGGCCGACGTAATTGTGTGGACACTGCCCGCGGGATAATATGCGAAGTCGCCGCGACCAACGTGCCTTTCACGTCTCACCTGACTTGCACCGTCTACCGTTACCAGCTTTGCCTCGCCCGACAGCATGACAAGGATCTCCTCCTCCTCGTGATGGTGCGGAGGATGCGGTGTATGCCCCGGCTTCAATAACGACATATGACATGCCATGTGATTTATCGAGCGTGTCCGTCCCCGAAAAATCGGGTGCGGTACCCAGGGCTCATCGTTGCTCGACGGCGGCGGGTCCAATGAGCTGATCCATTTTGTAATCAATGTCCCGACCGAATGGTTGTATTGAGGCGGTGGCACGAATTCGTTGTTCGAGCCGCGACTGCTTCCCGCAACCATGATACATGGCGGCTTCGGAACCGTATGGAATCTAAAAGGAAACTCTAACACGGAAGCGTCCGGGATGGAGATCGCGCAGTCGGGAGTCGCGTACTGGAGAAGCAGGGCGGTTCGCGTGCCCCGCGTGTTCGTATTGTCTGAACCGTGCCAGAGGCGACCGTCAAAGAACACGGCATCTCCATCGGTCACCGGCACAACAGTGTAGGTACACTGCCGGTCCGCCTCAGCCGCCCATCGGACAACATCCTCCCGGTCCGCTTCGCCACGGATTTGTCCGGCTCTCGAGGCCACCTCTTGAATGGTCATCCCCAACCGATGTGAGCCGCTGATGACCTGTAGTGACGATCGCTCATTCGTGTTTCTGACGCCGATCCAGACCGACACCGCCTTGCCGTCGGACGCATAGGTTTCGATATCCGTATGCCAGGGATGAACCTGTCCGGGACGCCGGCTGACTATCGACGCTCCCCAGAGCATGACGTCATCTCCGAGAAGTTCTTTAAGCGTCGCCACGATCGCCGGCGCCGTTGCGAGCTCATAAAAAAGCGGAGAGACCGGCGCCCTTCCTTTCGTCCACACGACGGGTCCGGTCTGAATTCTAAGCGCCCGGGCAATGTGACGGCACACCGCCGGGTCGAAGACTCTGGGCTGCACGATATACCCCTCGGCCTGGAAGCGCTCTCGCAGCCGAATCGTCGTCTGCAGTCCGGTCTGTGGCGCCGTAATCGTTGCCCGCTGAACGGTACTTGACAAAGTGGGGGTTCTTGGCTGATAATCGTGTTCGGAAGTACTTGATTATACGACTTCGATACTAATCTTCGGGCGGTCCGTTACATAGCAGTTCCGAGTCCGGATCGATCGCCACTCCCCTCATGACCAGATGCCGGGCCGTATCGGTCATCGTTCCGACATTCAATCGAGCCGAGTTCTTACCGCACTGTCTGGACAGCATCCTTTCACAGACGCTTCCGGCCAGCGAGATCATCGTCGTCGATGACGGCTCAGACGACGCTACGGCGGAGGTCCTACAGCGGTATGACAACCGTATCCAGGTCATTCGCAAGGGCAACGGCGGTAAATCCACAGCTGTTAATGCCGGGCTGTTGAAGGCGCGAGGTGATTTTGTCTGGATTCTCGACGACGACGATGTTGCCCTTCCTGACGCGCTCGAAAGATTCTCCGAGCCACTCGCAGCGAACGCGGAAATCGGATTCTCATACAGTGAGAAGTACGCGTGCTACAGCAAGCCCGACGGCAGTCTGGGTCAGGTATTTGGTGTAAAGCAAGTACCCGACGCTTACGACCGTTCCTTTGCCGTGAGACTCATGCGAAGAAACTTTCTCGGCGCAGCCTCCATGATGGTGCGGCGGTCCGTG
>JBFHWK010000452.1:0-2114 GCA_041589075.1 Rhodothermales bacterium | reverse complement strand
GGCCTGGAGTGCGCGTCCGGTTACCTCTCCCGAGCCGGAGAAACTAAACGGATACCAGTCAGCGCCGATGCGCGGCTCATGAGATCCCTCGGGCGTTTGGAGTGACAGTTTGCTTTTGGGGCCGACGCGAATCGTCGAGACGATCTCGAACGGCTGGCGGAAATCACCCTCAAACAGTGGCTCGAGGCCGAAGGCCCTTAAATGCGCCTCGATGTAAGCGGCCGCGCTGTCCGCCCCGGGCTCGCCCGTCTCACGACCGGCGAGCATGTCGTCGGCAAGATAGCGGACGTGGTTCAACATCATTTCGGCGTCGAGACCCTGCGCCAAGGACGTGCGATCGGGGCACCAGGCAGTGATGACGACAACGGCTACGAGTACGGACAAAAGTGGGCGCATATTTGGAAGCATTTTTCGGGGTTTGAAAAGGAGTTTCTTCAACCGAGGCCCTTACCGCAGGTTCTGTAGATGGCGGCTGACCGCCAACTCTATGGGCAACAAACGGCAAATTCGGGAACGGCGCTTCACACTCGGGAACTGCCGTTACTCTTTTGTCCCAATTTTCTTATACTTGACTATCCCCGATGCGTCCCACCAACACCCGTATCGTCATGATTCGAAAGGAGAAAGTGAAGGGATCGAACAAGGTCAAGGTGACCTTTGTGCTTCCCGAAGATGTTGTCGACGGTGTCGTCTCTGTGGTAGGCGACTTCAATGATTGGAACCCGCAGGCCAACCGGCTGGTGCGTCGCAGCAACCGGACGTACAGCACGGCGGTGAAGTTGCCTCGCGGAAAGACCCACGAGTTCCGGTACTACGCCGACGGTGGGCGGTGGCTCGATGAACAAGAAGCGGACGCCTTCAAGGCTAACGTTTTTGGGTCGACCAACAGCGTAGTCGAGACCTGAGTCGGATTGTGTACCGGTCGGACTGATGCGCTCGGCTGCGACCGTACGTGACGGCTCCGCATTGAATACCTGAAGGGCGGTGCGCTGTCGCGGCGCAGATGCTGTCGGCCGTCAGCGGGTACCTTGAATTCCTCTCGAGGGGCGCTTCGTGCTCGACCAACCTACACAGGCTCGAACGATCGGGCGGGGTGGTTTATCTCGAGCCGCGACGCGGTTTACCCGAAAATACGGGCTCGGATGTGAGCACGATAGGCATGGAAACGAAGCTCTGTCGGAAGTGTGGCGCGGTCAATAACGCCGACGCCGAAAAGTGCGACTGTGGCTACTCCTTCGTCCATGATATGGGCGGAGGTTCCGAGGCGTCGTCCGCCGAGGAGTTGCTTGCCGATCTGCTCGGCGGACGCACGCTCAACGTCAAGGCTCTTGCGATCGCGTGCGCTATCTTCTGGGGCGTCGCCGTCTTTCTGCTCACGTGGTGGATCATCCTATTTGAGGGAAGTACGGGTGAGACGCTGCTTATCGGCAAGATCTATCGTGGCTACACGGTGAGCCCCCTTGGCAGTGTGATTGGTCTTGTCTGGGGTGTTGTCGACGGCGCGATCACGGGCGCCGTCGTGGCGTGGCTCTACAATGTTATCACGCTGAAGCTGACAGCCAGTCGCATGCGAGGCTAAACGTCTACGGCTGAGAGTCGGAATCGGGGTGCTTCACGAATCAGAAGCTGCGCCGTGGTCAATTCTTTTCTTGTCCGGCAGCAGATCGGGGTGCGCCGGCGGTAGTGGAGCGTTCAGGTCGGAGATTGCCGCGTCTGAGAGACTGCGATTACGCATCAGCGGAGCCTCGCGTGTCTGAGATATAAGGCTAACCTGTGCCGGGGTCGGCATGTGGCGCCGCGGCCGGCGTCGGCGCAGGGGCCGCCTCTCACGACAATCGACTGTGAGGTATCGACATGCATGTATCGCATCGTTACTCGGCCTGTGGGTTTGTGGCGGCGCTGCTTCTGTGTGCTTCTAGCTTCGTTGGGTGCAACGACAATCCCGTCTCGACCGAGGCGGCGTTGTCGGTGAGCGGATCCACGGACAGCCCGAGCGCGAAGAATCACGGCGACCACGGAACGACGGAGCCGTTCGCCGATGCCGAAGTCTTTTTCGAGTTCAATACGACCGACAACGACCTCGGCCTTCAGATCTTCCTCGACGCGGAGGACTG
>JBFHWK010000451.1:0-2117 GCA_041589075.1 Rhodothermales bacterium | reverse complement strand
GAACCGGGAGTGGGCGACAAAAGTGCTCTCGGAACTGGTGGATCGTCCCCTCGGCCCGGATGTCGTGCTGCAATTGCCCGACGTCGACGCCTTTATGGGACTGCTGCCGGGCCGGGATCGGCCGGAGTTCCGCGTGTTCGACCTCGGCCGTGCATCACTCGATGACCAGGCGGGGCTGATCCGGCGTCGCAACCGGCCATCCGTTTCGCTCTTCACGGAAACAGCCTTCGGCCGTCCACCCGGTCTGGACTTCTTCGAGACCGAATTCAGGCCCTTCTTCTCAGCCGGTGTCCGGATGAACTGGAGCCCGTGGAAGTGGAAGACGGATCGACGTGAGCGTCAGATCATCGATCTGAGGAAGAAGCTTCTTGATGCGGAAGAGAGATCGCTGTCGAAGCAGATCGCGATCTCCGTTGAGAAGGATTTAGCTGAAGTAAAGAAATTTGAGGAGTTGCTGTCACGAGATCAAGAGGTGCTGAGGATCCGTAAGCGAGTCACACGGCAGGCGGCGAGTCAACTCGATAATGGCGTGATCACGTCGAGCGAATATCTGACGGAGCGCAACGCGGAAAGCAGGGCGGAGCTCGGGCTAAAGATCCACGAGATCGAACTCGTCCGAGCGAAGGTGCGATACATGACAACCATTGGTAAATGATGATGAGCATTTCGCACAAATGGCGATTGCATGGCACGTATCCGGTCGTGACGGCGGCGCTTGCCGTCATACTGGTTGCCGGATGCACAGGAGGAAATGACCTTGCCGATGCCTACGGTAACTTTGAAGCCACGGAGGTTCTCGTCTCCGCCGCCGCGACGGGACGCATCATGCGTCTCGACGTTGTCGAGGGAGAGGATGTAACGGAGGGATCGGTGGTCGGGGTCGTCGACACGGTTCAGTTCGCGCTCCAGAGGTCGCAGCTCCGGGCGAGCCGGACGGCGGTGCGGTCGAAGATCCGCGGGGTCGAAGCGCAGATCGCCGTGTTGACGGAGCAACGGCGCGTCGCGAACAGGGACTACGAGCGACTTCGTCGTCTCGCCGCCGACCAGGCCGCGACGCAAAAACAGCTCGATGACGTCGAAGGTCAGATCGCCGTCTTCGACCGGCAGATCGAGCACGCACGAACGCAGCTTTCGACCATCCGCGCGGAGATCGCCGCGCTCGACGCGCAGATCGCGCAGATTCAGGACCAGATCGACAAGGCGAAGATCGAGAATCCTGTTTCGGGAACGGTGCTTGCCAAGTATGCCGAGTCGCAGGAAGTGACCGCGTACGGAAAGCCGCTCTACAAGGTGGCCGACCTATCGACGATGGAGCTGCGCGCCTACGTGAGCGGTGCGCAGCTGCCCGCCCTTCGTCTGGGGCAAGAAGTCGAGGTGCGTGTCGACCGAGATCGTGGCGAGAGTGCATCGCTCGACGGACACGTCTCTTGGATATCGTCGGAGGCCGAGTTCACGCCGAAACTTATACAGACCAAAGAGGAGCGAGTCAATCTCGTCTACGCCTTCAAGGTACGTGTCGAAAACCGCGAGGGTCTTCTGAAGATCGGGATGCCTGGCGAAGTCTGGTTTGCGCCGCAGCAGTAGTCACGTCTTTTCCTAAACGGCCAATGTCCACGACACCAGCTATACAAGCCGGCGGACTTAGCAGGAGCTACGGCGCGACGCAGGCGCTCGACAATGTGTCGTTCACGGTCGCAGCCGGCGAGCTGTTCGGCTTCATCGGTCCGGACGGCGCCGGTAAGACGACGCTCTTCCGAATCATGGCGACGCTACTGCTTCCGGACGCCGGCGACGTCTTTGTGGATGGTCTGCACGCAGTGCGCGACTACAAGGAGCTCAGAAAGCGGCTGGGTTACATGCCGGGCCGGTTCTCGCTGTACCAGGATCTCACAGTCGAAGAGAACCTGTCGTTTTTCGCATCCGTGTTTGGCACAACCGTTCAAGCCAACTACGATCTGATAAAGGACATCTACGTTCAGATCGAGCCCCTCAAGAACCGGAAGGCGGGGCAGCTGTCGGGCGGTATGAAGCAGAAGCTGGCATTGTCGTGTGCGCTCATCCATCGCCCACACGTCCTGCTTCTCGATGAACCCACGACCGGTGTCGATGCCGTCTCT
>JBFHWK010000450.1:0-2155 GCA_041589075.1 Rhodothermales bacterium | reverse complement strand
GACATTCAGTGCCCACATGCTTGTTGCAAGAGAGATTGTCGAGAAGGCGGATGAGCACACACTCGTACTGATTGATGAAGCGGGAACTGGAACGGACCCGGAAGAGGGTGCGGCGCTCGCGCAGTCGCTGCTCGAACACCTGGGTGCGGCGGGCGCGTGGACCGTGGCCACCACCCACCACGGCCGCCTAAAGGCTTTTGCGCATGAAGCGGAGTTCGCGCGCAATGCGGCGATGGAGTTCGACCGCAAGACGCTGGCGCCAACGTATCGTTTGCAGTTGGACGTACCCGGATCGTCGTATGCCTTTGACATCAGTCGCCGAATGGGTTTGCAGGAGTCCGTGCTTGAGCGCGCGCGGGAATTGACCGGAGCGGGAAAGGCGCATCTGGAAGATCTGATCGCCGAGCACGAGCAGCGTCTCACAGAGCTTACAAACCTGCGCGACAAGGCGCGGGAGGACCTGTCCGACGTGGAGAGACAGCGCCGCGCTTACGGGTCTGCAATGGCTGAGTTGAACCAGAATCGAGCACGCCTTAAGGCGGACGCGCTGCGGCAGGCGGAAGAGATCCTGCGCAGCGCCAACGCAGAGGTGGAGCGCACGATTCGCGAAATCAAGGAGGCACGGGCTGAACGCGAACCGACACGAAAGGCGAGAGCGCGGCTGGAAAGCGCGCAGCGCGACATAAGCGAACAATACCGAGCGGTCGAGGAGGAGCTGGAGCCGGCAGAGGATACTTCGCCCGACGACGCCGCCATCCTCGAAGTCGGGGATCGCGTCGTTCTGGACGACGGCAGCACCGTAGCCCAGGTTGCGGAGATCGACCCAGATGATGACGAGGTCGTAATCATCAGCGGGTCGCTGCACATGCGTGTCGCGCGGTCGCGGTTGAAGCGCGTCGGCGGTCGAGCGGAGCAGAGGGTCGACGTACGGCAGGTCGGGCTGTCACCCGGCAAGACAGCCTCGGAACAGGTGCGTCAGCGACTGGACGTGCGTGGAAAGAGGGTCGACGAAGCCGTCTCGGAGGTCTCGAGCTTCATCGACCGCGCCTTGCCGTCGTCACTGAACCGGCTCGAAATCCTGCACGGCAAAGGTACAGGTGCGCTTCGAACGGCAATCCACGACTACCTTGCAGAACGCAGCGACGTAGTCGGTTTCGAGGAGGCGGACTGGGAACAGGGAGGTGCAGGTGTGACGATCGTGCATCTTGCGTAGATTGCGCGCCGTCGGTTTGACGGTTGGGAACGGTGAGGAAGGAGCGAAATGTGACTTTGATTACAGACGCACCGTAATCGCAGATACTCCCGCCATGAACCGGGCGCCGTCTCCTACAAAGTCGGACCGTGGCGATGCGGCCACTCCGATGTCGAAATCATAATGCCGCGTGTGAATGCCAAAGCCGAACGATAGCGTCATGGCGGACGCTCCTCCTACGCGAACACCGGCGCGGAGTGGCACTCGAAAGGCACCGCCAATCTGATACTCACCTCCGACGTGCACCTGCGGAAACGTGGAAGGTCGTACGGGCGACGCGTACAGCGGCGCGGACGTTCCGGCCGCGACGGTCATCTTTCCGTTCGAGGACGTCCAAGACGCTCCAAGATGCAGGGAAGCAGCAAGGCCGGTCGTGATTGCCCCGGACGATCGCGCAACACTATCGTAGGCGGCCGATGCAAGGCTGTCGATGGTGGACAGGAAATAATCGCCGACGTTGCCGTCGTAACGGTTGCGTACCTCTGAGATATCCAACCGGAGGCCGTCGAAGGTGAATGCGTTCTGATGGGGCACGATGGTCTGCGCTGAAGTGCTCCATCGTATGAAACCAATGTCCGTGAAGCTGGCGGCCAGAACGACACTCGGGTTTATTCGATAGGATGCTCCGATGTCTATCCCCACACCGGTTCCGGCGCCTGAGAAGAGCTTCGGAGAGAAACTACCGCCGCCAATGACATCCGACGAAAAGAAGTCGACGTGGTCGACCAGATCACGACTCAGTCCTCCCGCCGCGCGCACGCGGTAATCGAAAGTGTGAGTGACCGATGAATCGCTTACGACCGCAGTTGACTCCAGGCGGGCATCCGTGAAGTCACTTCCGAAGATGAGTTTCGGCGTGACCCCTACCGTGAGACCTTCGGGCCCAATCGGCCGTGCGTAACT
>JBFHWK010000449.1:0-2196 GCA_041589075.1 Rhodothermales bacterium | reverse complement strand
CGCAACAGGTTCGGATCCTTATCTCAGCGCAAAAGCGGGATGGACCGACACATATGTACACAACCAAAAGACAAATGAATATAGTGTTTGAGTTCTTGCTCCTTGGTGCGATTGCCGCAGGATGCGTCGTCGTTTTCAAGGTGCTCAGTGCGAGAATACCGCACAATAAGGCGTACAAATACGGCGTCGGCCTTGCGCTCGTGGCGGGGTTTCTCCTCTTCTGGGTGAACGCTGCCGTCGGTATCATCGGGTCTGAGAACAACGATGCCAACATGATGTATGGCGGGGTTCTCGCCATTGCGTTTTTCGGTTCTATTTTAGCGCGCTTCAGGCCACGCGGAATGACAATCACGTTGTTTGCGACGGCGCTCGCGCAGGTCTTGGTGGCGGTGATCGCGCTGACCGCTGGATTGGGCGTCTCCGGCCCAATCTGGCCACGGGATGTCTTGGTGCTGACTGCCTTCTTCGCGGCGCTGTGGGTTGGATCGGCCCTACTGTTTCGGAAAGCTGCTGCGCTGGAGCAGCCTTCCGCGGACGCGGGGAAGTATAGTTGAACTGAAGTGCCACAGAGGCGCACAACGAAGCATCGCACCCGTACGCTGTGCAACAACTTTCTGCTCCACATACAAAGCGCCGTCTTTGGCGACAACCATGCGGTACTTTGCGATCCGTGTTCGCGCAGCGACTCGTGCTTCGCGTAGAGGAGAACTCATCGACGACGGCGTGGGGGTGACCCTGATATGCCCCGGTCCCGTCGATACGGAGTTCGATGACAGGCCCGATGACGCACCGGGCGTGATGTCCGTCGCTGAGTGCGCTCGCCTGACAATACGAGCGCTCGACCGGCGCCGCCGGGAAGAGATCATGACCTTTCGGGCGAAAGTGGCCACGCTGATGCGCCCCTTCGCTGCTGGTCTGATCGATGCTTACATCCGGAAGCGGCCGGATGCCTTCTACCGTACCTAGCCCGTTCGACATTTGCGATGGTCGTCGAGCTGACACCACGACTATCGGAAAGGAACTCTCCGGAATCCTGCAGCAGACGATCTCTGCGAACGAGAACAATCGGGTTAATCTGTGCTTCGAGCACACGACCGTAATTGCTCGAGTCCTCGAGGTTCATCCTGCCGTGCTGGTGTTTCCCCGGGGAAGTTGGAAGAAAGCCCTCGGTGGCCTAACCTCAGGGTGACGCGCGGGGCCTCGCAACGGGTTGACGAGTCGCCGCCCCCCGCCGCGATGATAAAAAAGCAACAGCGAGATCAATCCAATGAACCGCGAACGCGACGACCGATCCGGTGAGCATAAACCGACCGCACTGAACCGGCGCGAATTTCTTGCGACAGGACTCGGGGTAGCGGCACCGCTTCTTGCCCTTACGACTAGTGCGCACGCGCATGGTCTCGGCGAGACCGCCGCGGCGCAGCGCGAGGGCGAGACCCGGGCGGCGTCTTTGCCGTCGCGGACCGATCGTCGCACGCTCGGTTCGCTTGAGGTCTCGACACTCGGCCTGGGATGCATGAGCATGTCCAGCGGTTCTTACAACCCGCCCAGGGATAAAGATGAGATGGTCACAGTCATCCGTGGGGCTGTGGACCGCGGTGTCACCTTTTTCGACACGGCGGAGGTGTACGGCCCGTTCACCAACGAGGAGGTCGTTGGTCAGGCGCTTGCGCCTGTCCGAAATCAGGTCGTGATTGCGAGCAAGTTTGGATTCCAATACGACAACGGTCGCAGGGCCGGACGCAACAGCCGGCCCGAGCATATTCGGAAGGCCGTCGAAGGTATGCTTCGACGGCTGCAAACCGACCGTATCGACCTCCTCTACCAGCACCGTGCTGACCCCGACGTACCCGTCGAGGACGTCGCGGGCACGGTACGCGAACTGATTGAGGAGGGGAAGGCGCTACATTTCGGGCTTTCCGAGATGTCGCCGGAGACCATTCGTCGAGCGCACGCCGTCCAACCCGTCACCGCGCTCCAAAGCGAGTACTCAATCATCCAGCGTGTGCTCGAGAACGAGGTGCTGGCGACGTGCGAAGAACTCGGAATTGGGTTCGTACCGTGGGGTCCCGTGTGCCGTGGTTTTCTCGCCGATCGGTACAACGAGTACAGCCGGTTTGCCGATGAATCGCGGCACGCTTCCGTTTCTTATTTCACGCCGGACGCGCTGCGGACGAACATGAAGCTACTCGATCT
>JBFHWK010000448.1:0-2208 GCA_041589075.1 Rhodothermales bacterium | reverse complement strand
GCCCTTGCCGCTCATCACCGCAACGACATCGCTGATCGGAGCGAGACGCAGTTGAAGTCGACGCTGCTGCTCGGCAACCTGGCCGGATACGTTGGACCCGCCGTCTCCTACTATGTCGTGGTAGGTTTTCATAAGGCAAAGCGGTCACGCGGCTTCGCCCGCCAACCAACCAGCACACCGTCATACCGGGCTTGACCCGCGATCCAGTCCACAGGCCGAGGCGCCAGGTGCAGTTCTCCGACCATCTCAGTCCTCACCATCCCCATCATCGGCAGTCGGGTCGCTCTTCGCCGCCTGCTGCTTCTTGATCATCTCCTCCATAACCTTTCTCCCTTCGGTTATGCCTTCCTCGCAGATCTCGAGTGTGATCACGTCTGCGCCACGCGCCTTCGCCGCCTTCTCAACTCGACCCTTGGTAGCCTTGCGCATGAAGCCTTCCGGAACACGATTGATCCGCGCCACTGCATCGGCTGTCCATGAGAAGTCGCCGTCACGCACGAGCCGATCACTGGAAAGAGCGTCGCCGTTCACATCGGTCGCTGTTTGATCCAACGTGCCTCGGTCCTCGAGTTGGTCTGTGTCTGCGAGCATATCGCCGACGACGGCAGTTACCATATCTTTCGTGATCGTGTCGAGCTGCTTGACACGCGCCGTTTTTTCTATCTGAGCCTTTGCCCGACGCCGCTGGTATCCGTCGGGAACGGCCGCGATGATCTTACGCGCCTCCTCGGTCCACTTGAGCTTTACGTTGTCGAACGTTCGCTCCTCCTGAATGGCACCCTCGAGCGGCGCAAGACCCTCGATCGCCTTTTTATCCAGTTCGTCAAAAGACTCAGGTGGCGCACTGCACACGGCACATACGGCCGGCTGAAACCCTCGCGCCACGTACCCGCAGTTTGAGCAGATGTAGGTCGGGGCATCCTTGTTGATGATCTCTTCTTTAGCGACATCCTCGGCCACGATACCCATTGCAATCATGGCGGAACGCGGCAGAATGGTCGCCATCGCTTGCTCGATTACGCCCACGGTAATTACCGAGTGCCCGCGTTCCATCGCCCATCGATGCACGGTTGTCCTCGCGATCCCACGGGCGAAGTCGGGCGCGGTGTTGAGTATGCGCGTCGCCTCCTCCGTCCAGAGCATTGACTCCTCCGCCTGGACGTCCAGCGGTGGCGTATAACGTCGACTCGACAAGAGCACATTGCATGGAACCAGCCGCAGGAGGTTTTCAGTGTTGCTTCCGATATCCATGTCCTCATCGCTGTGGACCCCGATGCGACCCAGAACGAGCAGCCACGGCTTCTCGCGGCGGACATACTGGATGATCTTCTCGAACGCCTTACCGTCCAGCAGCGTGATCTTCAGATCGACGCCTTCCTCTTGCGCGATGCGTCGCGCAACTTCGAGGTGTGACTGATAGATCTTGGCCAGTCCCGTGTCGATCACTTCCTCGTGCAACTGCTCCTGTTCCTTGAACTTGAAGACCTTCGACGCCTTCTCGGTGAGCACATTGACGATGCTGTTGAACATCGCGTAGTGCAGATAAGGATCGTAAACGGAGATGGCCTCTACCTCCTTTCCGAGCTTCTTGCCCCATGAAAGCGCCGTCCTCAGGCCCGCAAACGACTCGGGGCTGCCGTCCACGCCCACCACAATGCCGCCGCTTGATGCATGCCTGACTTCTCCGTCACCGTTCGGCGATGGAGCGAACTGCTCGTCGACGGGAGCTGTGTTCTTCATAACGAGCATGTCCGTCTTGACGCGGCGCGCGACGCGCTCCGTCACGCTTCCGATGAGACTGTCACGCACGGCGCCTAGACCGAGCGCACCCATCACCACGAGATCGTAGTCACTGTTGTTGATATCGTCCGCGATAACTTTGAAGTTCTTCCCGTCATACATCTTCGGCATAAACGGCACGCCGGCATCCTTTGCACGCTCCTGCGCCACGACGAGGTACGAGTCCGATATCAGCTCGAGCCCCATTGTGATCAGCGAGTCGTGGATCTTGCGCTGCTTTTCCATCTCACTTTCGACGAGATACTCCTCGGGCAGCGTGAACTCCATCTGCTTGAAGCGATAATCGTGCATGCGCGCGGCGTACGCGTGACTTGCAACGAGCTCGCCACCGAAGGCTTGAGCCAGCTTGACAGCCACGTCAATCGAGGCAATAGAGTGCTCCGAGTTATCGACAGGGACGAATATCTT
>JBFHWK010000447.1:0-2218 GCA_041589075.1 Rhodothermales bacterium | reverse complement strand
GCAGCTGTTCATCATCCGCACGAGCCCGGGAGCGGGTCTGGCAATCATCACCGCCGACTATCTGGGCTTCTTCTTTCCCCTGGAGGGCTGGTCGCACACGGCCACCGCCCTCGGCGTCATCGCACTCGTTGGCCTCTTCAATTACGTGGGCATCCAATGGGCCGCCTGGTTTCAGAAGATCACGACGGTGACGAAGGTCGTGGGACTGATTCTCTTTACCTTCTTTTTCGCCTTACTACTTGGCGGAACAGAGAGCAATCTCGGCGAAGCATCTCCGCCTTTGCAGGAAAGAAGTTTTCTTGCCAACCTGATTCCGGCCCTCATGCTGATCGTGTTTACGCACGCCGGATGGGATCGCGTCGGTTATGTGGCCGGCGAAATGAAAAACCCGAGACAGGTGATTCCGCGCAGCATGCTCTACGGGTTGGGCATCGTCCTGCTCATATACTGGGCCGTCGTTACAATCTACCACTACGTCCTGGGGATGGACGCCCTTCGCGCAACGGCAACACCGGCTGCCGACATCGCCGCCATCATGGTGGGCCCAATCGGCGGCAGCCTGATCGCTCTGCTCGCCATCGTCTCGGCGGTGTCGAGTATCAACGGCACTACGATGTCCGCAAGCCGCGTCTACTACGCGATGGCGCACGACCGGCTTTTCTTTCGATGGTTCGACTTCATTCATGACCGCTTCCGAACGCCGAGCCGCGCCATACTCGCTCACGTCGTCTGGGCGTCCGTGATACTGCTGGTGCGTGGAGGGTTCGAGAGCATCGTCGCTGGGATGGTGTTCGCAATCCTGATCTTCTATTCGATGACGACGATCGCACTCTTTCGATTCCGACGCTCTGGACACGGAGAAGAGAAGGCATATCGGATGCCCGGCTACCCGCTCCTACCGGCCCTATACCTTGTCGGGCTGGTGGGTCTACTCGTCTCTCGCGCCTTCTTCGAGTGGGAGGCTTCGATCGTGGACATTGCGTTCGTCGCCACGGGACTGCCCTTCTCGATCATCTGGCTGCGACGACGTCGGCGGGCGTCCGACTGACGACTGACCCACCGCACGCGTTGCCGGGAGTTCGTACGGCTAGACCAACGACCGTCCGTCCAGATCGGTCGTGAGTATCTCACTCATGTAATCGAAAAACGGACGCAGCTTCTTGAACGTCTTGTCGACTTCTTTCGGAAAAGAAGCGGCAGTGACCTCGCTGTCCTTGAAGCGGCGCATCGCGTAGAGCGATTTGTAGCGAAGAAGATCGATTGCAGGATCGTCTTTCGAAAAACCCTTCGGCGCCGTCTTGAGCTGCTCGCCCTCGAGCTCCCCGAAAGTGTCGCGAAACGAACGCGAACGGAGAATCTTGCGCAGCGGTGCCGGATCGGCCGAAATGTGCCGGCGGATATGCCGGATGTCGGCAGTGCTCGGCATGTAGAACCCGCCGCCGACAAAGGTATCGCCGGGACCGATCGAAAAATAGTAGCCGCCCCGCAGCTTTTTTGTCGCCCGGCCAAAACTTCCGGCCCAGTAGGTCTTGTACGGCGACTTGTCCTTTGAAAAACGCACATCCCGATAGATACGGTACAGGCTCTTCTTGCCCGACGGCGTCGCGACGTTGTCGTGTTTCCTGAGCAGCATCAGTAGCGAGTCCGCAAAGGCGATCGTGTTCTCGTGTGCGGCCGTGTAGCGATCCTTGTTTTCGTTGAACCAGTCGCGATCGTTGTTCTTTGCAAGGTCCTTGAGAAACTTGAGGTTTGCGCGGCTTATGGTTGTAAGATCCATGTCTCTCCCGCTTCGTCTAAACAGTGTCAGTTCTCACAAGCTACCGCCCGCACAGGACTTATTCGCTTGCGTGTACGCGGATGTGCACGTTCAAAGCCGCCAAAACAATCTGAAGGGAGCCGCACGCCGAGCCTGACCGGTGCTCAACTAGCAGCTCATTCCGAGGCTTTCTTTTTCATGGTGGCAGCCGCCCCGACGGCTACCCCAATGGCAACTCCGATCGCGACCCCCATACCGATCGCGCCCATCGCCGTGCCCACCGCAGCACCGACACCGGCACCAAGCGCCGCGCCGACGCCAATAAACAAGCCCATTCGGCCTTCCTGCTGTTCATCATTCATGTGTCCGTGGAAAAGATCCTCATTCTACTCTTCCCGCCTCATCCTCCGCACTCGTCTTTCGCTGACGCACTTTCTTGACCTGCGTGTTGCCGAAGGTGTG
>JBFHWK010000446.1:0-2239 GCA_041589075.1 Rhodothermales bacterium | reverse complement strand
GTCCACGCCACGTGGTCCCGAAACTGCTCTTTTGCACGGTGGGACATTTTTGGTCGATCTGATGGGAATCGCACCTGATGTGGTACACGTGCAAGATACCGTCCAGAATCTGCGAGCGAAGCCCCCGTCCGCTTTTTCTCCAAGTCCGACGTAAATTTGAGGCTCTTCACCGCATCCACCCGACTCCGAAGGAAGCGTACACAAACGGAACTCGCCACTCATGACTAACTACAAGGGCACGATTGGAATCCTTACCGGCGGCGGCGATGTCCCCGGCCTGAACCCGGCGATCCGCGCCGTGACTATCCGCGCGGTACGTGAAGGGTATCGCGTCATCGGGCTGCGCCGTGGCTGGGCGGGACTTGTCGACATGGTTCGCGACAAGGAAGCGGACAACAGCGCAAACTTCACCGTCCTCACGGAGGACATCGTCAATCGCGCCGGCCGAACGGGAGGCACATTCCTGCATACGTCACGGACCCGGCCCAGCAAATTGCCCGGCCCGCTGGTACCGGAGCACGTGCGTGACAAGTACACGGACGAGATCAACGACCTCACGCCGGAAGTCCTCAAGAATCTCGAGTGGCTTGGCATCGACTACCTCATTCCGATCGGAGGAGACGACACACTGAGCTACGGTTACCGCCTGCACACTGAGGGTTTCAAGGTCATTGCGATACCCAAGACGATGGACAACGACGTCCCCGGTACGGACTACTGTATCGGGTTTGGGACGTGCGTCACGCGGACTATCGAACTCACACACACGTTACGTACGACATCGGGATCGCACGAGCGCTTTCTTGTGATCGAAGTGTTCGGGAGATACGCCGGCTACTCCGCCCTTCTGCCCACGATGGCCGGTGCCGCGGACCGATGCGTTATTCCGGAGCATCCGTTCGACGCCGAACTGCTCACAGAGCTCCTCGTCTACGACCGCAACCGGCACCCGAGCCGTTACTCGGTCGTACTCGTGTCCGAAGGCGCAACACTTACCGGCGACGACGAAATGTCGTACGAGAGCGACGAGGTCGACCAGTACGGCCATCGAAAACTTGGTGGAATCGGCGATCGAGTGGCGGCGCGCCTGAAAGCGCTATCGCCCAGATACAACAACGGCCGGCGCGTCAACGTCGTGAACCAGAGACTTGGGTACCTCGTTCGTTGCGGCGATCCGGACGCTCTCGACTCGATCGTGCCCATGGCCTACGGCAATCTCGCGCTGGACCTTATCCTCGAGGGCAGCTCCGGGCGCCTGGTAAGCATTCGCAACGGCGTGTACGATAGTGTCACGCTCGACGTCATCAACGGCCCCCACAAAGTCGTCGACGTCCAGAAGTATTACAACACGGAACGGCTACGACCGAACTACAAGACCTTTGACCGCAAGCCGCTTTTCATCATGACAAGCGACATGTAGCGCTCGGCAAAACTTTTTTCGTTTCGGGCGTATACAGCCACCCCCCGGCGTTGACTCTACCTCCCGGTCAACCAAAAATCGCTTTCTCCGATGCTCGATCCGGTCATCGACGCGCTTCAGTCCGAACTCCTGAAGCGTTTTCCCGCGGATAGGCCGTATTCGCTCCAGCAAGTCTCATCGAGTGAGCTGCCGACGCCCGTAAAGGACCTACTGGCTAACCGTCTCGAAGCGAATGTGAGCAGCGAACTGACGTCGCTCGACATCGACCACCTGAAATGGGTGGATACAGACCATGCGGACGTGCGCTCTTCCCTCGAGCACTTCACCGAATCAGGCCGGCAGCACGCACGTATTCCCGCCACCCTTTGGACCGACGCGCTGCGCGATGCGATCGCAGATGTCGTGGCGGGCTTCGGCGATCCCGTGCGCGCCATTGTGGAACACGTCTACGGCGACCAGGTGACCCTGCCGATTGAGACCATCCTCGCACGCGTGCGGTCGTTCGTGGGCTTGCAGTCGCTCCGCGACTCGGCGTACGATTCCGCGAGTCGACGCAACGCTGCGGAGTTGTCGATCGAACGCTTTGAGTCGCTCGTAACGAAGGTGAACGACCTTCGCTGTGAGGGATACGCGGCAAGCGACTGGCTCGATGATCTTGTGCCCCTGTCAGATCTGTTTGGCGAGGCAGGACTTGGCACAGCACTTCCCACTACGTTCATCGTGGACTTTCTGAAAGCACGCGGTCTCGTGCCGGAAGCGACCGCGCTGTTCGAGTACGGCGAGAACAACATTAGCATTGACGAGGCACGGCCGGTCATC
>JBFHWK010000445.1:0-2244 GCA_041589075.1 Rhodothermales bacterium | reverse complement strand
GCGGCCCGCTTGAAACCGTCCTCTTCCAGCTTCTGCACCTCGAAACCGTAGTTGCCCGTCTGGCTCTCCGTCTGCCAGCGGAACAGCACGTCGCGGCCCTCGACCCACGCCTCGACGCCGCCCATCGCGACCGACGTCGGCAGGTTCTTGCTGACGTCCCAGCCGACGACAATCGGCGTGCCCGGAGTACCATCCGGATTTTGCGGCCAGTATGTCAGCGTGATTCGCGTGTACGTCAGTGCGATCTCCTCAATCGGCCGATCGCCCGATTGCCCGCTAACACTGTACGAGGTTACGTACGCCTCTTCCAGGTCGACCCTCAAGAACAGAAACCGCGCTGCGCCCGTCTCGACAAACTCGATGTTCACCGTTCGCAGCACCTCACCCCTGTTCAGCTTGTCCCACAGGGGCAGTGAACTCTTATCTATCCGCTTAACAAACCGGATCGGCTCGTGTTGCGGGGCCGCAGCGCCACCACCTCCGCCCGTGATGGTCTCAATGGTTATGCTGTGATCGTACGAGAGAATGTCGATCCATCCCTCGTGATCCTTGTCCTGTGCCTCTCCGTCGATACCCTCGACCTTTATGAACATGTCGACGGCGGCCACCCTGGCGTCAAGCTGCGCTTGCACGGGCAGCGCCCACGCAAGCACGAAAACCAGGCCAGCAAAGAATGATCCGTAACATCGCGACATATCTTTCACCGTTTGAGACCGGGGACTATTATCTCAAACCTGCGACGCCACTCCGGGCCCGCCTTACCGCCATGCAGCACGGACGCCTCGGGTTTTCTTCAGAATTGATACGAACTCCTTGCCCCGGAATCAACCGCCTGAGACCGCTTCAACCTCGAAGACGCGTCGTTAACGGTGCCGCACTTGCCACACCCGCTCCACGTTTGTTATTGTGCCTGCGTAAACCTGATGAAAACGATTACTAAAGATCACATGGCCGAGCTTAAGACGAAACCCAACAAGGCGAGTGTAAAGGCTTTCATCGACGGAATTGAAAACGAGCAACGCCG
The DNA here is from genome assembly GCA_041589075.1 of Rhodothermales bacterium. GTDB lineage: Bacteria > Bacteroidota > Rhodothermia > Rhodothermales > JABDKH01 > JBFHWK01. The sequence continues at coordinate 1,220 of JBFHWK010000445.1, read as the reverse complement.
AAAGGACGCGCGTGCGATCCTCAAGCTCATGAAGGAAGTCACCGGTGAACGACCGAAGATGTGGGGGCCGAGTATCGTAGGCTTCGGCTCCTACCACTACAAGTACGCCAGCGGGCGCGAAGGTGACTGGTTCGTCGCCGGCTTCTCGCCGCGAAAACAGAATACGACGCTCTACATCATGTCCGGCTTCAAGGAGCATGACAAGCTGCTAGCGACACTCGGGAAACACAAGACGGGCAAGTCCTGTCTTTATATCAACAAGCTGGAAGACGTGGACATTAAGGTGCTGCGAGAACTCGTCAAGAGGTCGGTCGAGCACGTTTCCCGGACGAGCGTCGTATAGCATCGCCACCGACAGCGCTCAACCGATCGGCCACACGTGCGGCCCGCGCCGTCAACCACATTCCCTCCATGGGCATACTATCGCTTCGCAACGTCTGGCGAACCATGGCTGCGGCGCTCCTCGCCGTCGTCTTCATCGGCTTTGTGTTGTGGCTGATACGGCCACGGTTCGACGTCAGCGAAGTCCGCGAACGTGTACTGTCGTCCATTCAGTCCGAGGCCTCCGAGTCGTTTTACGTCACCGGCTCTCTCGATCTTACGGCGACAAGCTTTGTCGAGGACACGCGCTACCTGTTCCCGCCGCCTATGCGCCTGAACCTCGGCACGACGCGCGCGACGGTGCGCCTGCCGGGACGCGTTGCCTACGGGTTCGACGTCCGCGTACTCACGCCCGAGGACATCGCCATCGCACCTGATGGACACGTCGAAGTGACGATCCCGCCCCTGGCTGTTTTTTCCGTCGAGCCTCGACTGCTCGAGATGGAGGTGCAGACGGACGTCGGCTGGGCACGCACGTACGCCGGCAGCGGTCAAGAGGCTACCCAGGCCGCACTCGCACTGGCGCAGGACATTCTCCGTTTGCAGGCGGAGACGTACCTCCAAGAGAACACGCAACCCCGTATCAACACGGCGCGCGCGCTGGAAACCCTGCTCCGACCGGTGTTGGTGGCGGCTGATGTCCGCTCGCCGCGATTCTCGTTTCAGATCGGGCCGCATCTCGTCGTACAGCCCGGCGGATAGCGCGTCCAGCGCGCGCTAATCGTACAGGAGGTAACGCTCTCTTAGCGATACAAACGCCGCGACCTCTTCACGCCACGATGCTATAATTTCCTCCGGTGTGCTTCCCACACTCAGCATCTCCCGTAGCCGGCCGGTTC
>JBFHWK010000444.1:0-2250 GCA_041589075.1 Rhodothermales bacterium | reverse complement strand
TCATGACCAGATGCCGGGCCGTATCGGTCATCGTTCCGACATTCAATCGAGCCGAGTTCTTACCGCACTGTCTGGACAGCATCCTTTCACAGACGCTTCCGGCCAGCGAGATCATCGTCATCGATGACGGCTCAGACGACGCTACGGCGGAGGTCCTGCAGCGGTATGAAAACCGTATCCAGGTCATTCGCAAGGGCAACGGCGGCAAATCCACCGCTGTTAATGCCGGGCTGTTGAAGGCGCGAGGTGATTTTGTCTGGATTCTCGACGACGACGATGTTGCCATTCCTGACGCGCTCGAACGATTCACCGAGCCACTCGCAGCGAACGCGGAAATCGGATTCTCTTACAGCGAGAAGTACGCGTGCTACAGCATGCCCGACGGCAGTCTGGGTCCGGTATTTGGCGTAAAGCAAGTACCCGACGCTTACGACCGTTCCTTTGCCGTGAGACTCATGCGAAGAAACTTTCTCGGCGCAGCCTCCATGATGGTGCGGCGGTCCGTGTACGATGAGCTTGGAGGGTACGATGAAGGCCTACTGCGGTCGCAAGACTACGAGATGGCCATTCGCATAGCGCTGCATGTCCGGGGCGCACGGGTAAAAGGCGGTCCTACATTTTACCATCGCAAACACGAAGGTGACCGCGGGCCCCTCTCAGAAAGATTTCCTGCTCGTGACAGAGTTCGCAAGTGGCAGAAATACAACGGAATCTTTATCCGGCGATTGTATCGGCACGTACCACTGGACGTGTACGCGGCCGATTCGTCCGTCGATGAAGATGTTCGGCGAATCGTCGGTCTTTTACAGCGTGCGCATATAATGGCATCGCACGGCCTGTCGGATCTCGTGTTGAACGATATTCGGTTGCTGTCGGAGATTCGCTATCACGGCAGTATTCCTGAGGCCGCGCCGGATGTGGGGTGCAAGATGATCTGGCGGTTCGTCGCATCGCGTGGTGCCGTCAGGGACTTGAGGGACGTGCTTGCCGGGGGTAAGGGGGTCGTCCGTACGCTGTTCCGGAGGATGCGAAGCCAACTGATCCCCGCCGTGGTTTGGTATCATCTGCCGGCGCCGGCGCAGCGATGGATCAGGCGCACCGGAAGCATCTTCGCCGGCGGCTCGGCGTGATTGTATTCCGCCGGGTCTGCTTTCGTCTACATCACCGGCAGAAGGCTCCGCACGTCGACGGTCACAACGTCTGAGTTTCCCTCGTTGAGGTTGTAGACAATTCCGGATCCATCCGCCAGCCATCGTATCCCATTCTCGTTCGCGGCCGTCGCGGTAAGTCTGCTCGGTGTGCCTCCATCCGCACCGACAACGTAGATGTCGTTGTTGCCGTCCGCGTTATTGAGGAATGCAATCATGGTACCGTCCGGCGACCAGCGTGCAGAGAACTCACTCTTCTCGAGACTCGTCAGCTTCTCGGCCTGACCACCGGCGACAGGGACCACATAGAGATCGGAGCCATCCCCGGAATTGCTGTTGTAGACCACGCGTGAATCCGTCGGCGAGCAGTCGGGGTTTCCATCCTGATACGCCGATGAAAGTTGCCGGGGTGTGCCGCCGGCCACGGGAACCGCAAAGATATGCGGTTTCCCGTCGGATGTATTTATGGATACGTACACAATCGACTCACCACACCACGATGCGCCATACGCACCGCCTCCCGTTGTCAGCTGAGAAGTAGTGCCATCAACCGAGACGGTCCAGATGTCACCGGCGCCATAGGCTCGAGTGGAGACGTAGGCAAGGTGACGGCCGTCGGGCGACCAGACTGCCCCGACCTCGTCGGCGGCGTCCGTAGTCAGTTGAGTGAGTCCGCTGCCATCGGCGTTGACGATCCAGATGTCCGTGCTGCCGCTCCGCTCCGATATGAAAGATAGCCGGGTACCATCCGGTGACCATTCGGGGTTGGCCTCAAACGCCTGATGCGGAGCGACTTGTATCGCTTCCCCACCTTGGACGGGCATGACCCAGAGGTCATTGTCACCGCTGCGATCCGACAGGAAAGCGATTTTAGAGGCTGACACTGCCGCTTGAAATTCGTTTTTGGTGCCCTTCGTCAGTTGCATTGCGGTGCCGCCATTTCGTGATACTCGATACAGGTGCGAATTGCCTTCGTTTACGCTGAACGTGACATGCCCACCATCAGGCGAAAAAGTGGGCGGGCCCTCCGTGGCGTCATCGAGTGTCAGGGCGAGTGGCTCACCACCCTGGGCAGGAGCTGCCCAAAGGTTCGTCTGTCCGC
>JBFHWK010000443.1:0-2252 GCA_041589075.1 Rhodothermales bacterium | reverse complement strand
GCGGCAGGGATACCGTGGATGAGGATCTTCTTGACGATCTCGAAGAGCTCCTCGTGACCAGTGATGTGGGTGTCACGACCACCGTAGATATCATCCACCGTGTAGAGGAACGGGTGCAGCGTGACAAGTATGTGTCGACACAGGAACTGCAAGCGCTCATTCGCGATGAGATCGCGAGCCTCTTGCTAGAGAACGAAGCGGATCGGCCGGCAGATTTCGAGGCCGATCTGCGGAATCGGCCCCACGTTATCATGATCGTGGGTGTCAACGGTGTGGGCAAGACGACATCGATCGGAAAGATTGCATATCGTTATCGCGAGGCGGGGCGACATGTGGTTATCGGTGCGGCCGACACGTTTCGCGCGGCCGCCATCGAGCAGCTCGAGATCTGGGCCGGCCGGGCGGGTGTCGAACTGATCAAACAGAAGCACGGATCGGATCCCGCCGCCGTCGCCTTCGATACGCTCGCTGCTGCGAACGCGAGGGAGGCGGACGTCGTCATCATCGACACCGCCGGAAGGCTCCACACGAAGACGGGTCTGATGGATGAGCTCTCGAAGATCAAGCGCGTCATGGATCGCCAGGTGGCGGGCGCACCGCACGAAGTGCTTCTGGTTCTGGATGCGTCCACGGGCCAGAACGCGATCCGTCAGGCCGAAGAGTTCACCCGCAGTGTCGAGGTGACCGGACTGGTGCTCACCAAGCTCGACGGGACGGCCAAAGGGGGTATTGTGATTGGCATTTCGAATGAGTTTGGCATCCCTGTAAAATATATTGGTGTTGGCGAGAAAATTGCCGATTTGCAGGTTTTTGACCGGGGGCGATTCGTGGATGCCCTCTTCGGATAGATGTGCGGCTCCATTCGATTATCAACTGACACCATTCGTGTCTCTAATTGAACCGTCTGATGGGGCGCTGATAGGCAAAAGGCCCTTTTTGCCGATATTAGCGTGTGATTGCCCCGGCGCTGATATTGTCGGATCCGGGCCGTGCCCGAGAGGCTTAGATACAGCTACATGAAGCACCGGTACCACACGCATCTTGTTGTTGCCCTGTCGATCTGCGCCCTGGCGACGGCAGTTAGCCCGTCCCCAGTTCTAGCACAGCTGGCAACGCCGACAGCGGAGTTCGAAGCCGAGGCCGTCTGCACCATGGCACAATCCTCGGACGAACGAACACGGGTCGATATCTACACCAAAGTGCCGTTCGCAAGTGTCGGCTTCAGCACGTCGCCGCAGGGCTTCGTCGGCCGCTACCAGGTCTCGGCCGAGGTCTTTGAAGTCGATCAGGGAGGCATAATCGGAAACCGCGTCGAGAACCCGGTCTGGGACCGCACGGTGCGTGTTGCCAACCACGCCGAAACGACAGACAAAGAGCGCTTCGATCTAACGACTCACACGTTGTTTCTGCGCCCCGGCCGCTACCACGTGGAGCTGTCCCTCTCCGACGACAAGTCGGGCGACGCGACTGTTCGTGAACTCCCGATTCTCGTGCGGGACCTGCAGCGCCCCGTCGCCATCAGCGACCTGCTGCTGCTGGAAGACTTCGATGCCGACAAGAACATCGTGACACCGGTTGTCTCCAACCGTCTTGCATCGGATCAGCTTGGCTTCGCCCTCATGTACGAAGTGTATGTGCAGCAGCCCCGGTCCGTGCGCATCTCTCAAGAGGTGTATCAGACGTCGAATAGCCTTCCAGACCAGGACGGTGTTGCGGCCGAACCGGTGACAAGCGAGGCCCTCTTCTCAAATCGTGACACCAAGTTCCTCGAGGCGACGCGAACCCAGCATGTCGTGACCATACCGATTGCCGACCTCCGACTCGGGCAGTACCTGGTGCGTGTTACCGTCGAGGATGAAGCCGGAACTAGACTCGATGCCGCGGAAACTGCGTTCACCGTCGACTGGATGGGCTTGTCCGATCACATCGAGGATCTCGATGAAGCCATCGCCCAGTTGCTCTACATCGCCGACCGCAAGGAGATCAGGCACCTGCGCGAGTCCAAGTCGCAGGCGGAGAAGCTCGCTCGGTTTCGCGAATTCTGGCAGCGCCGCGATCCCACACCGGGCACACGTCGCAACGAGCGGATGGAGGAGTACTACTACCGCGTGTCCCACGCTAACAAGCGATTCGCGTCCCTGATTGACGACGGATGGAAAACCGACCGCGGCCAGGTTGTCGTCACCTTCGGCGAGCCGGACTACATCGAACGACACCCGTTCAATTTCAACGTCAAGCCCTACGAAGTGTGG
>JBFHWK010000442.1:0-2258 GCA_041589075.1 Rhodothermales bacterium | reverse complement strand
GAGAAGCGCAGTCCCTGTGCTTCGAGACGCTCCGCAACGAGATTGAGGAACTGCGTCTGCGAAAGCGTGCGGGGGAGGTTTCCAATCGCTCCGTGACCCGCGTTCCGGAACGGCTGCGCTACGCGGTACAGATCGTAGGCAACCTCTTCGTACGGGTGCGACTCCTTGAGTGCCGCCATCACACCGGGCAAGCGCCAACGTGCAACTTCCACTTCGAGTCGCATCTCCGATGCGGACTGCACGCTGCCGTCCTTCGCACCAAGGAATGGCTGCGCTTGGTCGCCCGGTCTGAAGTATCCGGTGCCGGCGGTTTCGAACGCACACGCGTCGTAATCGCCGATCACACCCGCGCCCGCGCCTGCGAGGGCGTCTCGCACTTTTGCCGCATGACTCTCAGGAACGAAAACGGCGAGCTTGTAAAGCACGTCTTCCAGTTGCGACAGAAAGGTGACGTCGCGAAGGCCGAGTTTGTCCGCGAGTGCAAACGACACACCGCCCGTCGCAGCATCCAGGTTTGTGTGCGCCGCGAAGAGTGCTATGCCGGACTCTGCGATACGCAGCGCAAGCCCGCCCTCGCGCGATTCCGACGTGACGGATTTCAGCGGTCTGAAGATCAACGGGTGATGGACCACGATCAGGTCGGCGCCGATCTCGAGAGCTTCGTTCACGACGTCCAACGTCACCTCGAGCGCAACCAGCACCTTCTCGACACTCCGATTCGGGCGACCGATCTGAAGGCCGACGTTGTCATAATCCAAGGCGGATGCCGGCGGCGCCCACGCTTCGATAAAACTCGCTATGTCCCGGACCGTACTCACGGATCTGTCGATGATACCGCGATGTGTCCGCGATCCGCAACTGTGATTCCTTCGGCCTCGTTGACGCGGATCATCAGGATCGCGCCGACGAGGAAGAACACCAGGACGACGGCGACACCGTAGCGCTGGCTTCCGAAGATACCCGTCAGCTGGCCGAGCAAGAGGGGACCGAGAAATGCTGTCGCCTTTCCTGAGAAGGCAAAGAACCCGTAGAACTCGTTCTCTTTTTCGAGAGGCACGAACCGACCCATGAGCGATCGACTCGCCGACTGGTTCGGACCCACGAGAAGACCAACGAGCAGGCCGGCGACCCAGAACAGAAGTTTTGTCTCGGCAAAGACCGCGATCGTCGTAGCCGCGACGAGTCCGACGAGGCTGATGATGATGGTCTGTTTGCCGCCGATGAGGTCGTCGATAAACCCGAACGCGTACGACCCGAGGCCTGCAGCAACGTTGAGCACGATGCCGAAGATCATCACTTCTTCGAAACTGAATCCGAACGTTCCCGCCGCATAGATGCCGCCGAAGGCGAAGATGGTGACGAGGCCGTCGTTATAGATCAGGCGCGCGACGAGCAGTCGGAAGATCTGCCGGAAGCGGCGAATCTCATGCAGAGTGGCTGCAATCTGCCGTGACGCATCCATGAAGACCCACTTCTCGGGAGCGGCCTGCCGTTGTTGGACCTCCGGGACGAAGAGGAACAGGGGTATCGCGAAGACGGCAAACCAGAGTGCCACGAGGATATTGGTGGCGCGAATATGTTCGCCCGTCGATGCGTCCAGACCGAACGGCGGTACGTCAACCCGCACCAGCAGGAACAGGGCGACGACCATACACACGAGACCGCCGGCGTAACCTAGTGCCCATCCGTATCCCGAGACTCTTCCGATCTTCTCCGGTGGTGCGATGTCGGGAAGAAACGCGTTGTAAAAAACGTTGGCGAGCTCGAACGCGACATTGGCGACCGTGAAGATGCTCAGGGCAAGCAGCACCTCTCCGGGGCCGGGGAAGAAGAGCGCGACACTCCCGATGATGGACACCGCCGTTGAGACAAAGAGAAACCGTTTCCGATAGCCGCCCTGATCGGCCATCGCCCCGAGGTACGGCGACGCGAGAGCCACGACGATCGCACTTGCCGTCACCGCCAGCGACCACTGCGATGTACCCGTTACGTCGTCGGCCGCGATACCCTGCGTGAAGTACGTGGCATAGATGAACGTGACGACCAGCGTCGTGAACGACGAGTTGGCGAAGTCATACAGCGCCCAGGAGCCGATAACCCGGCCGTCGCCGCGGAGAAGGTTCGTCATAGGGTGGCGAAAGAGCGCCAGTGAGAGTGCGCCGCAAGGTACGAGGCGGCGGAATCGGATGGTAGGAGAGAGGCCGTTCGAGCGCTGTTTTGAACGTACCGGTTGGGCGAGATGCGTATTTTAGAAACGT
>JBFHWK010000441.1:0-2277 GCA_041589075.1 Rhodothermales bacterium | reverse complement strand
GGATGAAGCGGGCTTTGCTCGCGGGTGTACTATTCGACGAAATGCCACAACAAAAAAATCTCACCAGACGCCCCTCGGTGGGCAAACCTGGTGGGAACCCTTCTGTGGAGCCAAGGGGAGTCGAACCCGTGACCTCTACAATGCCATTGGGGCAGCCGACGGCTTTATACAATTGCAGTACAAAGTGTTATAGGAGTGGTCGATTCGGTTGGGTACTCAGAGGGTACAGGGGTCGGCGGTCGTCTATGCCTACCTGGGCGTTCGGGAGACGTACGAGCAAGACATTAGTTTGAAGCTGGGTGTGTTGAGCCTCTCAGTCTAGCGCTACATCGCCCACCCTCTTGTGGGCACATCGCCGACTCGATTACCCTGGATCGCCTGACAGCATCTGTATGTTTGCCTCAGTATGCCTTGACAAGTCATTGAAGTGCACGGAATGCACGCTCCTGATTGTGCGTGGCTTTGCTCTTTCAAAGCCGGTTGACGACGGAGGTAGACATGCCTTTCAAACCAAGGCCATTTGTGTCCGCTGGCCTGCTCCTGGCAACGTTGGCCGTAGTGGCTTGTTCGGAGTCGCCTGCCGATCCCGGGCTAGACTCGGATCCGACGGAGCCGTTTCAAGCAGCCATCGAATCATTTCGTGCCGCGAACCCCGGTGTGCTAAGTGCAATCGGGTTCTTGGAGCACGAGAACGGGACCACCGTAATGGGCTCCGATGGCTTTCTCGATAACTCTCGCATGTCAGTGGTCGGCCCAGACACGAAGTTCAGCATCGGAAGCATCACAAAGTCTTTCACGGCGACGATGGTTTTCCAACTAGTCGAGGAAGGTCTTGTGCACCTCGACCAGCCGTTGGCGCTCTATCTCTCACCGGCATTTGCTGCCGTGTTGGACAGCGTCCAGTACGGATCGGACGTGACGGTCCGACAAGCGCTGTGTCACCGTAGCGGACTCTACGACTACCTGATGTCTCCGCTGCAGACTCAGATCCTATCTGAGCCTGCCCGAGTGGTCACACCGCTGGAGGCTTTCCAATACGTGAAGAGCGGCGCGCCCGACTTCGCGCCCGGGACGGACTTCAACTACTCGAACACGAATTTCCTCGCTCTCGGGAACCTCATCGAGAACTTGACGGGGCATTCTTACGAGGAGGAGCTGCAGGATCGCATTCTCTCACCCATCGGTATGGCGAACACATTCATGTATGATGGCTCTTCCGCGACGCAGCGGGTGGGGATGGCACATAGCTACACGACGATCGGAGGAACTCGGTTCGACATCGCGGACTTCGCGTCGGGGGGTTGGTCGCTGGCCGTCGGGGGCGTCATCAGCACTACGCGTGATTTGGTGGAGTTCTTGAGTGCGCTCGCGTCAGGTCAGTTGTACGATAACAGTGAAACGCTCGACGTCATGACGGACCTCGGCGAGAACACGTGGTACGGACTGGGCGTCCAGATCGACGAGCAGCCCTTAGTCGGCCGTTGCTTCGGCCACGGTGGCTACAGTTTCGGATCGACTGCGAACGTGCGCCACTGCCCGGAGGCAGGCGTTACTTTCAGCGCTTTCTACGCGAGCGACGGGGCGACGCTGGGTGCTCATCTGGATATCCTTGAGCGTATCTTGCGCGCCGAGTTCGAATGATGAGTGAGAGTACGTCGTCGATACCGACGAGAAAACTCACAACAGACCGTCCGGACCACGTCGTTGCCGGAAGCAGTCCATGTGCTCTGTCGATCAGGTCGTACGATACGTAGAACTCCCGTCCTCGAACCGTAAGAACGCAGACTCCCGAGCGACTCGCAGCGCGCCGCACAGCTTCCTTCAAGAGGAACGGGTTCGAGGCATTCTTGGACGTGGAGGCAAGGGGAGTCGAACCCCTGACCTCAACAATGGCATTGTCCCATGATCTCTTGTAGCGTGTACAGGTTCATTCCTCGCTGCGCTGCCCAGCTGGCAAATGTGTGGCGAAGGCCATTGTAGCGGTGGATAAGTGGCAGACTTTTAAACCGTTGCAGCACCATAGATAATAGTGCTACTAGTTGTAGGTGACTAAGTAGGGATACCTCAGGGGTATCACGCGTTGTGGCCCCGCACTTCTCGGGTTTAGGGCAGTTGTGTTTGCGGACGAGTTGCGCGTCCCTATCTGGCGTCGGCAACTGCCCTTCACGACTTCAAGGATGTTCCCCTCAAACATTCATGATGGTTCTGGCTAATTGACCGCATCCTGCACGCCGAACATCTTCAAGCAGTTCTGTGGTGAGGGCTGTGCAGGTCCTG
>JBFHWK010000440.1:0-2292 GCA_041589075.1 Rhodothermales bacterium | reverse complement strand
TCGGCGTATTAACCGCACATGAACGGCTCGCGGACGGGTGGATGAGGAGGCAATTCAGTTTGCGTTTGCTCTAATTATTTCTTAAACATCGCCCCGATCGATACTTCGCCGTACACAGCTCTCAAAGTCTCGCAGGCGCGAAAGCTCTGGCCGACCGTTTGGCCACTTCTCGTTGGCAGCCTGAGACACCATGCTGTGGCTTCACCCTAATTTCAGAGACAACATGAAATATTCGTACCGATGGGCGTACCGCTTTGCGTTATGCCTAATGTTAACACCGGGTCTCCTGGCGGCACAGGATCTGCCCGTAAACACCGAATCGGCCGGCGCGCGCGCCCACTTCATTAAGGGAATGGATGCGTTGGACGCAAATCGAAATGACGACGCCCGGAAACACTTTGAAAAAGCGATCGAGTACGACGCGGGTTTTGCCGCGGCTCATTTGTACCGCACGTGGATTGCAACCTCTGGCGCTGACTGGAAGAAGCACCATGAGGCATCTCTCGCGAGCCGCGATGGAGCCTCTCCGTACATCCAGAATCTGATCGACCAGAACGTGGCAAACACGGCTAATGACACCGAGAGGACGATGCGGCTCGCCCACGAGCTGGTGGTTCACTACCCGAGCTCAGCGCGCGCCTACCAGTACCTTGGCTTTGAGCTTGGGGGCCATAAGAAGTTCAATGAGGCGCGGGCCGCGTACAAAACGTCGATTGCCCTTGATAACGGGTACGCTCCGGCATACCGCAGTATGGCCATGTCGTATGTCTTCAACGAACCGAAAGACCTAAAGAAGGCAGAGAAATACGCCCGTAAGTACGTCGAACTCGTTGCTGACGAGGCGGACGCGTATATCGTGCTGGGGGATGTCATCCGTGCTCAGGGTGATTTTGGCGGAGCTCGAGACGCTTATGCCAGTGCGGTCGAGGTCGACCCGGCCAACGAGATTGCGCATTCCAAGAGAGGGCATGCGAACACGTACCTGGGTGATTACGAAGCCGCACGTGCCGACTTCTCCGCGGCGGCCGAGGCGGCGTCCACGCTAGGCGGGAAGGTCGGACAGCAGCAGTTCGGTGCATACACGTACCTGTACGCCGACAACGTCGATGCCGCCATGCAAGCCATGAGCAGGATACTCGATGGTATTGAGAGTCAGAACGCGAGCGAAGAGGATATCACGTTTCCAGCGATGAACACGCACGCGCAGATCGCGCTCATCGCCATGCACAACAACCGCTTTGACGAAGCAAACGCCCACCTCACAAAGCGTGGGGAGTATTTGGAGAAGGCGATTGGACAGGTCCAAGAACCGGATTGGGCGACGAACATGCGGGCTAACCTTACCCTCACTCGCGGACTTCTGGCCGCATACAAAGGGGACACGAATACGGCCCGCAAACTTGCCGACGAGAACAAAGCGATGCGAGCCGATCAGACAAATCCACGTCGATATGAGGGCTATCACCGATTGATGGGCGTCATTGAGATGAAGGACGGTAATCACGCCGCCGCCGTCGAGCACCTGTTGGCGGCAAACGACCAGAATCCGATGGTCAAGTACGAGAAAGCCATGGCTCAGGAGATGGCCGGTGACATGGCGGCTGCCAAGAAGCTGTACAAGGAAGTTGCCGACTACAACTTCAACAGTGTCAATACGGCATTGTGTAGAAACATGGCGAAGAAGAAAGTAGCAAGTTGACGCCGCGACGAGTTCGCTTCAGTCGACCGTGTATTGGGAGAGACTGACACTCAGGTAAGAGATGCTTAAGAGGCCCGCCTGCTTCCGCAAGCGGGCCTCTTGGTTCGTCCGCTTAGCCGTTCCGTGATCAACGCCACCGTCCACTAAAACGCGATTCCCGCGGCCTGCCCCCGCGAACGCGGGTGACGCGGGACAAGAACCCACAGTGGCGACTGATGAGCGGAGCGAAAAAACCATCCGCCGGTGCGGCAAGCGTCGGCCGGCGCATGTATCCCGGCGCGGGGGCCGGGATGACGGTGTGCTACAAGATTAGGTCGTGCCAGAGCCTCCTCCCCCTGACACCCTCCTCACGGAGGAGGGGTGAACTCGAATTTGACCTTCGGGGTGTTTTTTTCGCCGTTGCACCACATATCTTGGCCGCCTAGTAGTACCACACCAAACGGCGCTCCATTCTATCGGGCCCATGAAGAAACGCTTGCGGGTAGGTATCATCGATTTGCTGGGCAAGGAACCGCCTAAGAACGGCTATTCGCGGCTGATGCGCTGCAACAACGTCAGCGTCATGGCGCAAGTCATCGGCGTCTGGTGCGAGG
>JBFHWK010000439.1:0-2332 GCA_041589075.1 Rhodothermales bacterium | reverse complement strand
TTCACCGGCCCTCTCACGATACAGGTACGCGACAAGCACTCCCAAAAGCAGAACAAGGATCGCATCGAAGATAATTTGCTGCACGACCATCGTCCCCGGCAGCGGCTGCACCACATAGTACATGATGTAGGTCGGCACCAGCGCGAGCAACGCAACGGCAACGCCGAATCGCAACCCCTGCGGCAGCCACGCGCGCTCCTCGATCCCACGAGAATAGATCCACACGAACGCACCGGCCATTATGACATGGGCAAGCAACATGAGCGGAAACAGGCTCTCCGTTTCCGCTTCCGTTCGATAGAGCTCGGGGAGCTGTGCGTATGCATCTCCGAGGATCAGGCCGTGTACCACGAAGCTCCCTAACATCCAGATCACGAACACGGCCAGCCATGCGAGCAGGAATTTCTTGTTCATCACGACCACCTTGTCGATTTACTTACGCAGAATGCGATGAGGCTCTCGGAGATTACTCAGGGCCACCCCCAGACTTCACGAACGTCGCACCATACAGAATGCCACCCACGTGAATCAGCGTCACCACAAAACCCACCCAATTCGGCTGAACCGAGTTCATCATCGCTTCCATCACGGCCACGTCGTCCGCGCGCGTTACGTCTCCATGATCCTTCTTCGACTCGCCAAAGGCCATCAGTAGTCCAAGCACAAGCGCTACACCCGCCAGGATCTTCACGGCCTGATTGTTCTTCGCGACGAGCTTGCATACAAAGCCCCCGACGGCTGCGGCGACAAAACTCAGGACCAGGCTTACGATGATCCACAATGCGGACACGAAGTACGTCCCCTCCTGATACGATCCCTCCACACCGAGTACGAAGAACGCCAGGGTGTACGTGACAAAGACCGCAACGAAGATGGCGATGTAGCCCACGACGACTCCGACGATGTTTCTAACCATAGCAGTGCCTCTATCCCAGGTAGGTTTAAGCGGCGAATTTACGCGCCATCGGGCCGGAATCGCACATCTGCCGAAGAAACGCACCGGAGACAGTAAAATCGCCGCGCCAATCAGCCGATACTATTTGGGACGGGACCATGAGACGGACCGTCCGTGCCGGCGTCACAAGCCATGAGAACGACTTAACGACCTGCCGGCGCACCTCTTAAGGGCGGCTGCGTTCGCGCAGCTGCCCTTTTTTTGTGCTAAGAAACGTGATAGATAGGCCGCCGGGACACCAAAAACCGCTATTCGACCGTTTCATCACGGTAGCCTCTCCTTCGTTTTTGAGAGACAGCCCCTTTCGCGTTAACATGTCTGCCGCCTACTCCGTGCAACACAGCCAGACGGCCCTAATGCATGTGCGCCGTTTCACGTCCTGTCTCCTGCTGGTGACCGCTTTTGCCGCGACATCCGCAGGCCAGAGCCTCACGTGCACCGTCTCGATCGAGGCGAAGTGGACCCTGCCGGAAGGATACGTAGGCAGCATCGGACTCAAGTCGGCGATTGATGACAAGGCGTCACACATCCGTGTCGAACGTGGCAACTGGATGCTGCTCGACGATCACAGCTATGCGCGCGTTGTGCGATTTCATTCCGATGGACGGTGGGAGGACAGGTTTAAGCGATGCCTCGAATGCAGAGACCAAGTCTTTCGAGGCCGCGGAACGTGGCGCATGCGCGAGGAGGTGGTGCCCGGGTGCGAGTACCGCCGTCAACTCAGTTTCTACCTCTTCATTCGCGACGAAAGCACCACGAAGATTGTCGACGAGAAACGAATACTGTATCCCGGGCGAACAACCTTGACGCGACGGGGACTCCGGCGCATCGATCTGGGAGACATCGGCAGGTTCTTCTGAGCATCTCCCGAGTCGCGCGTTGTTTTCGCGCGTCTTCGTCAACACATTCACGCAAGCGACGGGATGAACTCCGGTGCCTTGCGGTGTTTGGTCGTCTGCTCAAAAGCGTAGGCAATCTTGATGACGGTCGGCTCTGCATAGGCGGTCGAGAAGAAGGATATCCCCACCGGCAGTCCGTGAACGAACCCAGCGGGCACCGTGACATTCGGATAGCCTGCAACTGCCGCGGGTGAGGAGCTGCTGCCGAGAAAGTGGTCCCCGTTGACCAGATCGGTCGTCCATGCCGGACCGCCCGTCGGCGCAACAATCACGTCGAGCCGACCCTTTCGTAGTGCAGCATCAATGCCCTCGTCACGCGTTAGTCGGCGGTTCTTCTTCAGAGCGTCCACGTAAGCCTTTTCGGTCAGAGGTCCTTTATCCTGCGCGGCGATGAAAATCTCTTGACCGAAAAACGGCATCTCGTCGGCCGCGTGATTTTCGTTGAAGGCGATGAGGTCGGCCAGGGTGCGGGTTGTGA
>JBFHWK010000438.1:0-2341 GCA_041589075.1 Rhodothermales bacterium | reverse complement strand
GATAAACGCTGTCCATACGATCAAAAGTCCTCGATTGAGCCCCAATACGCCGGATCATAGACAAAAGTTGGTGGCGGAACAACCGGTGTCGAGCGTCGGGGAAAGACCCACGAAGAATCCTTTCGGGCATATGACACAAAGCTGTCACCCCTCCTTCGGATACTGGTCGTGTACACTCCCAAACATCCCACTAGGTTGTGAAAAAATGGAAACCAGGATTGATCTGCGACGGCTGCAACACTACTTCTCGAGCAGCGACATCGAGTGGAAGCCGGTACGGTACACGAAGGACCGTGCCCGTGCGATGGCCGTCCCTTACGTAACAAACCGGGCTATCATGGACCGTCTCGACATGGTGTGCGGTCCCGAGAACTGGCGCAATGAGTTTCAGCAGGGACCTGACGGGGGCGTGCTCTGTGGTCTGTCGATCCGGGTAGGTGACGAGTGGGTTACTAAATGGGACGGGGCGAGCAACACGGAGGTCGCCGCCGTAAAGGGGGGCCTAAGTGCAAGCATGAGGCGAGCGGCGGTTCAGTGGGGAATAGGCCGTTACCTCTACCGGCTGCCCGCACAGTGGATGGCCATCGATGAGAAGGGGCGGTTCGTCCAGGCGCCGTCGGTTCCGCCGGCGTTTCATCCCGGCTACTCGCACGCAGAGGACGACACACCTGCTCTCACGCCGTACACGGTTTCGCGGAAGGCGCGTACGACCGGCAAGGTCAAGCCGGTCCGGCGTATGGCGGCAACGGGCTAGGGTGTCACTGTCCGATCATTGCCGAAGAGGAAGAGCAACGGCTGTCTTACGCGGGCTGCCCAGGCGGCCTCGTTGTGCCTATCGTCCGGAAACTTCCGCCAAATGAAGTTCCGACCATCTTCAAAGCCCTTGGCGCGAAGCACGGGAAGCATCCGGTCGATGCCCTCCTGTAGGAACGTATCTAGTTCGTCACCACCGTTATCTACATAGATGCGAACGGCTTCAGAAGGCCAGTCGCTTCGCTCAATACGTGACGGAAGGTCGTCAGGGAAATACGGTGAAAGGCAAGCTGCGGCCGAAAATGTTTCGGGATGCAGCCATACGGCTAGAAAAGAGATCAGCCCGCCCATCGATGAGCCCATTATCACCGTGCTATTGCGGTCACTCCGGGTGCGATAGTTCGCGTCGATCATCGGCTTCAAGTCCTCCGCAAGAAAGCGGAGATAGCGGCGGCCGAGATCGGTATCTCCGTACTCATCCGACCGATGAGTCGTGTTGTTGACAGCCACCACGATAATACTCTCCATACTTCCCGACGTGATGAGCGAGTCTGCATGTTCGTCAATCTGCCAATCGACCAGCGTATACGACGTTGAAGGGTCGAAGACGTTCTGGCCATCGTGCACATAGAGAACCGGATACCTTTTGTTCGTATCCACGTCATAGCCGGGCGGCAGCCAGACGATTATGTCGCGGCTTGCGATTCCTTCACGACCAAGATCTTGATGGAGGCGCGTGTTGCCCGTGATGCCGCCCTTCACGTTGTGCCACGCGGTCACGGTGATCACAACTGTCGTGTCCGACCGGGCGGTCAGCGTCCGATTGTCCGGAACCGTACCGTCCGGGTTCAGGGCCTGGTTTGCCCACGCACCGCGCGTGACCTTGAATTCGATGGGCTCGGCAGCTTCGACTGGAATGTTCGCTTCGAAGGTAGTCGAGTCTACGCGGGTGAAGGCAACACCCTTCGGGTTCCACTCGCCGAGCTCAACCGTATTGCCGGCTGCAAACACCGAATCGGTCACAGACTCCGGTGTGGTATGGACGCGGATGGTGAGTGTCACATTCTCCGATCGCGTACAGGCAGCAAGAGTGGAGGCAAGCAGCACTCCGACGAGAACAAGGGTCTTCGCGACGCTAGTGTGCACCAATTTCGTATCCGTTTTTTCTAGAAAACAGCATGGAACGAAGGCAATCGGCTCCGGTTCGACTCAAGTTACGCCCACCCACCTCAAGTGCTGCCGGATCCGGCTTCATGGACGATCGCATCATTATTCGAGGGGCCCGGGAGCACAATCTCAAAGACCTGGACCTCGATATCCCGCGCAATCGGCTGGTCGTGGTAACGGGTCTTTCCGGGTCCGGCAAATCGTCGCTGGCGTTCGACACGATTTACGCCGAGGGGCAGCGCCGGTACATGGAAAGTCTCAGTGCCTACGCGAGACAGTTCCTGGGCATGATGGAACGTCCTGACGTCGACTTCATCGACGGACTCTCCCCCGTTATCGCGATTGAACAGAAGACGGTCAGTCGGAATCCGCGTTCGACGGTCGGCACGGTCACTGAGATCTATGATTTCCTGAGGCTGCT
>JBFHWK010000437.1:0-2345 GCA_041589075.1 Rhodothermales bacterium | reverse complement strand
GCGACCAGAGCGATTGCGAAGGCAACCATCCACCAGCGGTATCGAAGGACGCGTCGCAACAGCCAGTCGTAGCTTCGCGACAGAAGCTCGAAGAATCTGTCGAAGGACCGGCTTGCCCAACTGTCGCTTGTGCCGTGCAGCGGCCTCAGCATTCGCGAGCATAGCATCGGCGTCAGGGTGAGTGCCACAAACCCGGAAATAGCCACCGAGACGGCCACGGTCATACCGAACTCGTTGAACAGACGCCCGACGCTGCCGGTCAGGAACGCTACGGGTACGAACACGGCAACGAGCGCGACGGTTGTCGCAACAATGGCAAACCCGATCTCTTTAGCGCCATCGAGTGCGGCTTGAAGTCGCGGCTTGCCCATCTCCATGTGCCGGTACACATTCTCCAGCATGACGATGGCGTCGTCGACCACAAGGCCGATCGCGAGTACAAGCGCGAGCAACGTCAATATGTTCATCGTGAAGCCGAAGAAGTACGACATCGCGAATGTCCCGATAATCGAAATCGGAATCGCGACACCGGGGATCAGCGTGGCTCGAAAGCTCTTCAGAAACGCGAGCACGACGAAGACCACGAGGAACATCGCAATGAAGATCGTCTCGGCCACCTCATTGATCGAATCACGAATGAAGACCGAGGAGTCGTAAGCGGTCTCGAGGATCATGCCGGGCGGCAGCGACTCGGCGAGCACCGGAATCGCCCTCTTGACCTCTTCCGCTACCGTGACTGTACTGGCGCGCGACTGCTTGACGACGCCGAGGCCGACGGCGTTGATGCTGTTGTAGCGCGCTATGGTTCGGTCGTCCTCTGCACCGACTTCGACCTGAGCGATGTCAGCGAGGCGGACGCTGTTGTCCGCCGATTGTGAGACGATGATGTCGGCAAACTCGCTCGGTGTTGCGAGTTCGCCACGCGTTCGGACAGCGAACTCTCTGCGGTCACCCTCCACACGTCCACCGGGAATCTCCGCGTTAGCGAGCCTGATTGCGCTCTCGACATCGGCCGTTGCAATGCCGTGAGCGGCCATGCGCAACGGGTCGAGCCAAACGCGCATCGCGTAGCGGCGCTGGCCGCCGATGAATACCGAGCCCACGCCGGGCAGACGCTGGACGCGCTCCTTCAGCACGAGCTCCGCCATCTCCGAGAGCTGCAGCAGTGAATGCCGATCGCTCGATAAAGCGATCCAGAAGATTGGCTGCGCATTCACGTCGACCTTGGCGACAATCGGGTCATCTGCCTCACGGGGGAGCCGGCCCTTGATACGGGAGACGCGGTCCCGCACATCGTTACCCGCCTCGTTCACGTCACGACTCAACTCGAACTCGACCGTGATCGAGGACCCCTGGTCCTGCGAGGACGACGTGATCGTCTTGATACCCTCGAGCGTCGCGAGCTGCTCTTCGAGCACGTTCGTGATCTCGGTTTCCACGACGCTCGCGCTGGCACCACGGTACAAAGTTGTGATGGAGATGATGGGAGGCTCGATGTCCGGGTACTCGCGAACAGGCAGACGCGTGAAAGCGATTATGCCGAAGAGCACGATAGCAATGCTCATCACGCTCGCGAACACAGGGCGCCGTATCGAGATCTCGCTGAGTTTCATGGCCGGCGGTTATTTGGTTGACGACGGACGATTTTATCCGCCGGTGACTTGTTCGGATACCGGCGCCACCTTCGCTCCGTCGTAGAGTTTCTGGTGTCCGGCGCGAACGACTCGATCGCCCTGGTCCAGGCCGGCGACGACCTCGACGATGTCCGGTAACCGGGTCCCCAGCGTCACGGCTGCGCGCGTTACCGTGCTGTCCTCAGCCAGGCGAAATACGTATGGCTGTGCACCGTCTACAAAGACCGCTTCCGCTGGTACCGTCAGCGCATCTTGCCGCTGACTCAGAACGGCGGCCACGTTAGCCGACATCCCGGGCCGAAAGCGCCGTCCGGGATTCCTGACACGCGCAACCACACGCGCACTGCGGGTGCCGGCGTCGAGAATGGGTTCGACCACGTCGATAGTTCCTGTTAGTTCATAGTCTGGAAAAGCGGTCGTCGACACGGTAACCTCGGAACCACGCTTCAGTTGTGAAAGGTATCGTTCCGGCACCGAAAAATTGAGTCGCACTTCATCGATCTGGGCCAGTTCGGTCACGACGCCGCCGGGACGCAGGAACGCTCCGGGGCTGATGCGGCGCGCGCCCACCAGGCCGGAGAACGGTGCAGTAATGCGAGTCTTTCGGAGCCTCGTTTCGGCGAGACGGACATCGGCCTCGGTGACCTTCAGTGCTGCTGCGGCATCGTCGAGGTCTTGCGGCGCACCCGCACCGAGGTCGACCACGGTTTT
>JBFHWK010000436.1:0-2350 GCA_041589075.1 Rhodothermales bacterium | reverse complement strand
TGCACTTGCACGACCGCCGTCGCGGAGCGCTTCGAGCACCTGGGAGGTGACCGCGGGACTCAGGAACGTCTGGCCTTTCGCTACCGCGCGGATTGCCCGCACGAGCTCTTCCGAGCCGCACTCTTTAAGCAAGTACCCACTCGCACCGGCTTCCAGCATCGCGAGGACGTAGCTCGATTCCCTGTGCATCGACAGGCCGATCACTCTCACCCCCGGTTGCTGCTTGCGCAGCCGACGGGTTGCCTCCATCCCGTTCATCCCGGACATCGAGATGTCTATTACCGCCACGTCGGGCTCCTCACTCACGGCAAGGCGAATCGCCTCTCTACCGTCGGATGCAACACCGATGACCTCGAAATCGGGATGCTGTTGCAGAAGCGCCCGTAGCCCCTCGGCAAAAACCGTGTGATCGTCCGCCAACAGAATTCGAATACTCACACTCGGACCCACTACGCTCGCGAGTCCACCACCAGCGGGAGCGCGAACTGGACGCAGGTGCCGCCGCCGGTTTCGGAAGCTATGTGTAAACTACCGCCCATATGCCTGACCCGCTCGCGCAGTGCGAACAGCCCGAACGAATCCGACCAAAGATCGCGCTCGTCGTCGACGTCGAAACCTTCGCCGTCGTCTGCAACCCATACTTCGATTTCACTACCGGTCATGTTGATCGAGACGTGCACTTGTGCGGCGTTCGCATGCTTGACCACGTTGATCAGCAGTTCCTGTAAACCGCGATACGCGATGATGGCGATGTCGCGTCCGAGGCGAGCTTCATCGATACGCGCAACGAGATGTAATCTGAATCCACCAAGACGCTCCAGCCGGTCACCAAGCGTTTGCGCGGCTACCGCGAGTCCGAGGTCGTACAGACATGGTGGGCTGAGGTCAAATGTTAGCGAACGCGTAGCGGCGATCGCATCGTCAAGCAGTTCTTCGATCTCACCCAGATCGTGCCTGCCGTCAGACGCCGCTTCGTCGGCCAGGTCTCGAACGCGCCGGCGAATCAGCGCCAGTGCATGCCCGACGTGATCGTGCAGATCGCAGGCCACACGTTGGCGTTCACTTTCCTCGGCAAGAAAGACGCGCGCCGCCAACTCTCGCAGCTCTTCCCGAATTCCTTTCTGCTCGGTGATGTCCTCGCAGACGACAAGGACGATTGTCCGACCAGTCTTGTCTCTCGCGGTCCGCACCGACTCGCGAACCCACATCACTTCGCCATCTTTCTTCAGCTTGCGGAACTCCCACTTGGCGACGTTGCCGCCGTTTACAAGGACACGCGCGAGTTGATTGCCAACGTCTTCACGGTCGTCCGGGTGGAACATGTCTAGAACGGGCGACCCAACGAGTTCTTCGGGAGAATACCCGAGTTGACTCGCCCCATGGCTGTTTACCGAAACGACCGTGCCGTCCGGCGACAGCATGAAGTACATCAGCGGAATCTGTTCGTAGAGCGTTTGATAGCGCTCCTCACTCAACCGCAATTCGGCTGACGTTTCGGCACGGCCGTTCCGCGGCACCCTACGCACAAGGCCCTTCGTCTGCCGGTTCAGGTAGACGGGTATCGAACGGGAATCAAGATAGCCTGATACCTGCTCCGTGTCGTGGCGGCCGGCGCCGTCGGCGCCGGTGAGATCCCCACCACGTTCCTTTGCGATCGTTCTTACGTCAGGAACGGCTGTATACTCACGCTGCCCGACATCGTCCTTACGGGTCCCCCCTCGGCCCGTCGATTTGTTCACACTCATGCGCCTTCATGTGGAATTGCACTCTTCAATAGGGGTGGCCTGACTGGGTGAAATGCCTCCGATTGCCGGCTTTGTCCAGGGACAGCACGGCGGCCCTTTTCGTGTATGTGAAATCAATATAAATGGAGCGTTCGACGATTGGCAAACTGGTTGCGGTCTAAAGACTTAGTCGCACGAAAGGATCTCAAGATTTTCCGTGTTTCGATTACAGAGTGGTTACGTGAGATGCTTCTCTGTGAGGAGGGGGTTTGGGGGAGGACATTCTCATTCCAGAGCACAAGTGTCATCCCGGCCCACGAGCCGGGATCCATGTGCCGTGTGAGATAATCTCAAACTCACATGGATTCCCGCTTCCGCGGGAATGACAGTGGAGTCGCACATCGCCACCCAATGACTCGTGTCCCGCTTCCGACGGAGACGGTACGCGTCTAGGTTCTCCTTCTCCTCCCCGAGGAGAGGGCCGGGGGGAGGAGCCACTCCCCCCTGTAGTCCCCCCTCGAACCACCGGACGCGAATACGCCAGGAGTTGTGGCGAGGGGGGACGGTACGCGTCTAGGTTCTCCCTCTCCTCCCCGAGGAGAGGGCCGGGGTGAGGAGCCACTCCC
>JBFHWK010000435.1:0-2355 GCA_041589075.1 Rhodothermales bacterium | reverse complement strand
TTGAAGAGGCCAACGAGTGCGATGACGCCGAGGGCGGTGGCCGTGTGCGACCAGCCCTCCAGGGGAAAGAAGAAGCCCAGATAGTCGGCGGTGATGATTGCCAGACCCGCTCCCGGGCTCGTGCGGATGATGAACAGCTGCGCCCAGCCGAACATGAACCCGGCGAAGGGCCCGAAGGCCGTCGTGATGTACGCGTACTCGCCACCGGTTGTCGGAATGCGTGTGCCGAGTTCGGCATAGATAAGGCCGCCGACCATCACGAACGCGCCGACGATCACCCACGTGAGGATGACGCCCGCGTATGTCTCGAAGTAGCCGGCGATTAGGTAGGGCGTCGAGTAGATGCCCGAGCCGATCGTGATCCCGATCAGGAGGGCGACGCCGTCGAACGTCGTAAGGGACTTGCGGAGTTCGGGCTGTGGGGTCATACCGCGCCGATGGCTAACGAACTTCGGGCGCGGGCCATTGGACAGGGTGGGCAGCCCAAAGCGCGCCCGTTACCGAACTACCACTACAGGCGTAGTTTCTCGGTGTCGGTCTGTACTGAAGTGCACGAAGTATACGCCTGCGGAAACTTCGCGTCCTGAATCGTCAGTACCATCCCACACGAGCGCGTGTCCCCCTGAGGGCACCAAGCCGTCCGTGATTGTCGTAACGCGGCGACCGAGTAGATCGAAGACCTCCACTTTGACATTGTCTGGCGTCGGAAGTCTGTACCTGAGAGTCATGGTTTCAACGAAAGGATTGGGGTAGGCCGCCTCGAGCACGAACTCTTCAGGTGTCCCCGGTGACTCCGTGCCTACACCCAGGTACATGTTCAGCAGCAGCGTGCCGATGTCTCTTCCGAGTTGAACGGCGTTGTGACCGCCACCCTGCCGATTTGAAAGCACAACGATAACGGCTTCAATCTCCGGATATATCCGGATATAAGTTCGGGCTCCGAGCTGCGCGCCATCTTTTGCCGCAACCGGTGTGCCCTGATCGGTGCCGACGTTCCAACCAAGCGCGTAGTTGCTGCAGTTCGGAGCGGGCACCGTCCACATCTCGGTGCGACTGGTTTCGCTGATGACCTCATTGTTGAGTAGCTTCATCCCGAATCGCAGCAGGTCGTATGGACTCGACACGAACCCGCCTCCAAGCCTCTTCCAATCGAGGAAGTCCGGCGTAGCTTCCGAGTTGTCGGTGTTGTACAGCGCGGCCCAATCGATCGTTGCCGTACTGCGATCCTCGGGCTTCAGCGTCGGTAGCCCGAGCGCTGTCGACAACTCCTCCTCGGCAATCTGATCGATCGACTTACTCAGAACGGCTTCGTAGGCGACAGCCGCCAACGTCGAACCATGCGTTGAGTAAAGGCAGCCTGTCCCGGGTTGATAGGGAAGGGGGTCGTTGAGAAAGAACTGGACCCCGTCGAGAGCAGTCGCGAACTGTGCATTGACGGATCCGTGTTCGTTGTAGTGCCCGATGCCGCCACGGTTCGACACGAGCTGTCGAATCGTGTGCGTGTGTGCGCGTGGCAGCGACGGCTCGTAGCCCCGCGTCATCCGGTCAAGGTCGATTAGTCGGCGCTCGACGAGCCGCATCGCTAACACACCGCCCAACGCCTTGCTTATTGAGGCAAGCCGGTTGACGGTCCGCGACGAGTACCATATGCCGGCATCTACGTCGGAGTCACCGAAACCGCGCAGGTACTCCGTCTTGCCAAATACGGAGACGCCCACACCGATCCCCGGAATGTCGTACGTATTCTTTTCCGTCTCGATAAGCTGGTCGATGTCGTTCTTTAAAGACCAGTCTTCGCGGCCGTTATTCTGGCGCCAGACGCCGGCATACTTGAAGCCGCTTCCGGTGTCGTACTTCTCAAAATCAACGAGCCGGTAGCCGAGGTCTCGAAGCCTGTACCATCGGTTCCGATAGCCGGTCGCAGTCATGTCTCTCCACTCGGCCCATCCGTTACCATTCTTGTTTTCGATCCAGATGGCCGCGTAGTACTGAGTGCCGTTGAAGCGGTACGATTCGATGTCCCAGACACGATACTGGGCTCTGTATTGATTGAACTTGTCGGAGAATTCCGCGCTGGTCATGTCGCGATGCTCTATCCAGGAGAGATTCTCCGCGTTCTCGACCCAGGCGGCGGCATAGCGTAACTCGCTGCCGTTGTTGACCGGGTACGCTTCAACATCGACCATGATGTAGCCGAGATTCGTGTAGGTCGTGAAGTTGTCGGAGAACTCCTGGCTGGTTGCGTTCCGATAGGATGCCCACCCCAGATTCTCCTTGTTCTCGACCCAGATGCCTGCATAGTATCGCGTGTTGTTCAGTACGTACGATTCCTGGTCGATCAACCGGTATCCGAGG
>JBFHWK010000434.1:0-2356 GCA_041589075.1 Rhodothermales bacterium | reverse complement strand
TCCGCTCTGAATCCCAACGCGCCGGTCGTCAGGGCGGCGATCCCGATCTCAGTGGAAGGAGGCAACGACATCCGCGGCCGGCGGGTGCTGGTGATTGAAGACGGACCCACGCTGACACACGGCGGTATGGCTTACGGTGCGGGCTGGCTGGCGGCGCGCGATCACGGAGCGGCCGAAATCGTCGACCCCCGCCCGTACGCGGTCGGCAGTATGAAGGACGTTTTTGCGGCCAATCCGCATCTCGGACCCGTCCTGCCCGCGATGGGCTACGGACGGCAGCAGACCAATGAGCTCGCAGCGACGGTGGCGGCCGCGCCTGCGGATCTCGTGCTCGTGGCCACACCGATTGATTTGTCTCTCGTCATCAAGGCGGACAAGCCGTTCCTCCGGGTTCGGTACGAGCTGGAGGAGATCGGCGAGCCGACCATTCAGGACTTGCTGAGGAGTAGGCTGAGCCTGTGATCCGTCGCACTCGTGACCCGGCCAGTCCGCGCCGGTGCAGCAGCTTGCGCAGGAAGGCGACTAATCTGCCTCAAGAATCGGCATACCAAGCGCGCGTGCGTTCACGATGCTCGGCGTGAGCTGCGGCCGATCGTCCGACAGAAACTGCTCCACGTCGTGGCCTTGGGCTGCGGGCCATCTTTGCAAGACGCCCACGACGTTGCAGGCGGCAAGGATCGACATGCCCTCCCGAGTCCACTCTGTGGCGGATCCGATGTGCGGCGCCAGGACGACGTTGGGCAGATCTGCGAGTCCGGGCGTCATCGCAGGCTCGTCTTCAAAGACATCCAATGCGGCCCGGAAATCCGGATGGCTCTTGCAGTGCTCCACGAGTGCTACCTCGTCAATCACGGGTCCGCGACTGACATTGACCAGAACCGCGTCGTCCTTCATTCGATCGAGAGCCGCAGCGTCGAGCAGGTGGCGGGTTTGATCGGTGAGGGCGGGGTGGAGGCTCACCACGTCAGCCTCACGCAGAAGATCGTCCAGACTTGATGTGTATCGACAGTAAACCGGCGGTTCGTCGACCCCTTGCAAGTACTCTGAGAAGAGAGCGACGGCGTTTTCCAGGTGCGGCTTGCGATGCGGGCCGTGATAGATCAGATTCATTCGAAAGCCACGAACCATCATGAGCGCATACGCGGAGCCGATGCGTCCCGCGCCCACCACGCCCACCGTTCGTCCATACAGTCGCTTCCCGAGGAGCAGGTCCGGCAGCCATCGGTGGTAGTGCCCCGATCGCATGAATGCATCGCTTTCGACGATGCGACGAGCGGCGGCCAGCGTGAGCGCGACCGCCAACTCGGCCGTCGTTTCCGTCAAGACGCCCGGCGTGTTACCGACCGCAATCCCGTGGCGAGTCGCCGATTCCACATCGACGTTGTCGTACCCGACAGCATAGTTGCTGTAGACGCGTCCGCCTGCCGCCGACAGGGCTGAAAAGAGGCCCTCATCCC
Organism: Rhodothermales bacterium; assembly: GCA_041589075.1. Classification (GTDB taxonomy): domain Bacteria; phylum Bacteroidota; class Rhodothermia; order Rhodothermales; family JABDKH01; genus JBFHWK01. The sequence goes on along the minus strand of JBFHWK010000434.1, from coordinate 899 downwards.
AGGTTTCCGTGAGCTGTCCGATCACGCCGTCGCACTGCCCGCCGATGCCTTCCAGTATCGCCCGCGCGTCGAGAGCCTGATTGGTTGAGGCAATCTCTACGCGGCAGTCCGCGCCGATCAGAATGTCCAGCCAGCGCTTGCCCGGAAGACGACGCGTGACGAGGATGCGCGACCTGCCGTCGGGATTTGTCGGTTGCAAGAGGTCTATTGAAGTATTCAATGCGTTAGCCTGTGAGAAAGGATGACTATGCAGACCGGTTTCTGCGTGCTAATGTCTTGACTGCCGGCCAATTATTCGGGAGACTAGGGATCACGGTCAAGAGTTCATCCACCACTTTTTGAGAAAGAAAACGATGAGTGCCGTTCGTGTTCTCGTCGGGACGGCGAAAGGAGCCTTCATCCTCACCTCCGACGCAAACAGAAAGAAATGGGCGGTCAGCAATCCCGAGTTCGGTGGCTGGCAAGTCTACCACATGAAGGGTTCACCGGCCAATCCCGATCGCATCTATGCATCGCAGCACACGGACTGGTTCGGACAGGTAATTCAGCGCTCCGATGACGGCGGCAAGTCGTGGCAACAGGTCGGCAACGAGTTCACCTACCAGGGTGAGACGGGCACGCACCAGTGGTACGACGGAACGCCGCACCCGTGGGAGTTCAAACGGGTCTGGCACCTGGAGCCGTCGGCCGACGACCCGGACACGGTTTACGCGGGCGTCGAAGATGCGGCGCTCTTTCGGTCTGCGGACGGCGGTACGACATGGCAGGAGCTGTCGGGTCTTCGAGATCATGACACGGCCCCCGGGTGGGCCCCGGGAGCGGGCGGCATGTGCCTGCACACGATCATAGTCGACCCTCACAATCAGGATCGGATCTTTGTAGCCATCTCGGCTGCCGGC
>JBFHWK010000433.1:0-2366 GCA_041589075.1 Rhodothermales bacterium | reverse complement strand
GCTCGTCGCGCGACAGGCACACCAGAAGTCCCGCATGCTCGTTGCGGACCTCGGGCAACGCATACGTCTCCCCTTTCAACGGTGCGATCACAAGTCGCGCCCACTCTTCCCAGAGGTTGACGCCGAACGCAGCCTCGACGAGTTTGTCGATGCCCGCTCCGCCGACACGCGCCGCCACCTCGAGGAAGTACAGCTTACCGTCCGCGCGGCTGCGGATGAACTCGGCATGACCGACGCCTTCGCGCAGTCCGAAGGCGCGCAGCAATCGCGCGTTCACTTTCAGCAGCTCGGCGGAATTATTGTCCTCCGGATCCGTCGTCGTCGTTTGAAACACGCCGCCATGTTGATACACGTTCAGCGGCGGCGTTTCGTAGCGGCTTGGCGCGGCAAACACGGGTTTGCCGGCTGTGACAACACTATCAACGTGAAAGACATCTCCTTCGATGAATTGCTCCAGCAGGAAGAACGACTGGCGATCTGCGAGTTCCGCGATCTGGTTCCACACTTCGTCGGGGCGATGCAGCAGTCGGATGCCCATCGCGCTCGCCTCCATGCGCGGCTTCAGCACCCATGGTGGAGGAACATTGCCGAGGAAATCGGCAACCTGAGCGTGATGTACGATGCCCACGAACTTCGGCATCCGGATTCGTGACTCGCGTGCGCGCGTGCGCATCGCCAGCTTGTCGCGAAAGTACCGGGCCTGCGTGTGACCGAGGCCCGGGAGGCGGAGGTGCTCGCGCAAGTCGGCCGCGGTCAGCGCGTCGTACTCGTCAAGCGCCACGACGGCGTCCACACCCCTGTTGCGGACGAGATACGTGACGCCGTAGGTGATGTCCGGCTGCTTCGCGAGATCGGGCATCACGTGAAACTCGTCGATACTCGAGAACGGCCACGTCTCGTAGCGGAGCTTCTCCTTCGTGACAAAAATGACGTTAGCCCCGGCTCGCTTGCATGCCTCCAGAAAGAGCCCGCCCTTGAAGTAGCTGGCCAGGCAAAGAACTGTCGGCGGTCGCGTGTCTTCCATCAGAAACTCGCGAAGAGGTCGAAACAGCATGCGTAGTTGGCGCGGCGTGGCATGGTCACGGCCGCACCTGCGCGTTCACCGCAAGCAGCCGATCAGAGTTGATGCGGATATCATTGTAATAAACGAACGCCGTGTACAGATTTTGCGTTCGGGGGATTCCGCGGTCGATGGACCTGCGTGTCGCGGCATCCGTGGGCCAGTAACGATACTCGTATTGTCCCTGCTTTAAGAGGAGCTCACCCTCGTACTGGCCCCGCTCGGCCACAAAGGTCATGCGGTTCTCGGGCCGGGGCTCCCACCCGTTGAAGCTTCCGATGATGTGTATATCGCCGCGCACGCGCTGCTCGTTGGGCGGGACGAAAGAAAAGCGCGTTGTCACGTATTCCGCTGCAACTTCAGGCTGTGATACCGACGTTACCGCGGAACGCACCACCGACTGACCATTCAGAAGAGGATCGATTCCGGAGCCTCCAAACCGCGCGTAGTCCGGCTCCAGCACGACGACAAACGGAGAGGTCGTCAGATCGGTCCTCTCGATTCGGCCGCCGACACGGAGATTCGAGATGTCCAGGAAGTAGTCCGCACTGGTAGGCGTGAAAGAGGCACCCGGCTGGAGGTAGAACTGCAGCGACGGCTGCTGCATCAGCGAAGGCTCCGTGGAGCAGCGGGCCCGGTCGAGCTGGCCGTTAAGAACAAAACAGACCGCGTAATCGAAGATGTTGCTCTCGGTGCCCGCGGCAGGTGAAAACAGCGCGATGGGCGTGACCGTCTGAAATCCCTGACCTGCCGTCGTAAATGCGTCGAAGCCAAGCTCGACCGAGGTCGCCTGCTCCGTAACGAAGAACGCACGCTCGAAGATCACGTCTTCTTCGAACCCCTGCTCCGTAATACGCACGATGAAGTTGCCGCTGAGCGAGAACGACAGGTCCTCGCGCGGAAATTTAAAGCGATAGTGCACGTAGGGTACTTCCGTGGCACGCGAAATCGTGTAATTGAGGAGATCGGCGCGCTGAAAGGTCTTGAGGTACTCACCCGGCGTGAGGTCGCGTCTCCACGTGCGGTCTGCGTGATAGAAGTAGGCGGTCAGCGGGCGGCCCGACTCCTCGAGGAGATCGAACTCAATCGTTAGCTGCTGACGCGACTGAAGCGACAGAATCGGGAGAAGGCGCTCGTCATCGTCGCGGTAAAACTGGATGGTGCGCACGGCCGGCGATGGCGGAGCGAGGCGCGCGCGCATCTCGTTGAGCTCGCCGTCGAGGTCGCGAACGCGCCGCGGTGTGCGGTCCTCTCCCTCTTTGGTGCTTCCGCAACCGGCGACGAGGATGATGGCCACGACCAGGAG
>JBFHWK010000432.1:0-2380 GCA_041589075.1 Rhodothermales bacterium | reverse complement strand
CGTGACGGTTGACGACCCGGTGGGTGCCGGAGCGACAGAGGTCTGCAATCAGGGAACAATCACCGCAGACGACCCGGCCAGCACGCTGACCGGTGATCCGGACGAAACTGGTTCGGGCGATCCGTTCGATGCAACCTGCACGCCGCTTAATGCCGCACCGGATCTCACCATCGATAAGACCGATGCGGTTGCCGATGTGATGCCGGGCGGTACGGTGGTGTACACACTTGCCTACGACAATGTGGGCAACCAGGATGCCTCCGGGGTCGAGATAGAGGAGACCGTGCCGGCGAACACGACCTTCAACGAGGCCGCCAGCGGTGGTGCGGGCGTCTGGTCGTGCGCAGACGGCAGCGCGGCGGGTACTACCTGCAAACACACGGTCGGAGCACTTGCTGTCAGTGGCGGCTCCAGCGTCGACTTTGCCGTCGACGTTGATAACCCGGTTCCAGCCGGAACCACGGAGATCTCGAATACCGCGACCATTGACGACGACGGCACGAGCGGTACCGACCCGAATCCGAGTGACAATTCTGATACCAAGACCACGCCCGTCGACGCCATGCCGGAGGTCACGGCTGAAAAGACGGATGCTCTCTTCGTAGAACTCGGCACGCCCGACGGCGAGGCGAATCCCGGTGAGACGCTTGAGTACGAAATCGTGATCACCAACAACGGCGACATGGATGCCTCGAACGTCGTGTTCGACGACAACGCGACAGATCACCCAAACACGACCCTTGTCGACGGTTCCGTGACGACTACGCAGGGTAGCATTACCAGCGGCAATGGCGGGGGAGATACGGACGTTTCGGTCTCGCTCGGCACATTGGTGGGGTTGGGTGGCTCAGCTACGATCAAGTTCCAAGTTGACATCAACGATCCCTTCCCGGGCGGCGTGACGCAGGTCTGCAATCAGGGCACGGTGTCCGACAACTTCCCGGACGTACTCACGGATGACCCGAACACAGGTGCCCCCTCCGACTCGACCTGCACGGACGTGGTCGCCAATCTGCCGCCGGAGATCGTCATCGACGACCCGGACTCGGTGCAAACCGTGCAGTACAGCGACAAGATTGCGGAGGTGACGATCACCGTGACCGACGACGACCGGCCGGGACCGCCGCTGACCGATCTGACACTGGCGAGCCGGTGGTGGAAGGGCATGGGCTTACCTTCACCCGGCTTACCGTCAAGCCTGAACCTCGAGCCTGCAGCCACGCTGTGCAGTACAACCCCAACGGGTCAGGAATGCACCTGGACGCTCAAGGGTCAGATGCTCGAGAACGCCGGTGACTACTTCATTGAAGTCACGGCCAGCGACTCCGAGCCGCTCGACAGTGATCCGGACACGGTGAAGATCACCGTCGAAGAGGAGGACGTGAGGATCATGTTCGGCGCGGCCAACGAGTCGGCCATAGAGGTCGAGGAAGAGGGCGGCGACAGCCCAGCGTTCAATCTCATCTACATGTTCTACGAGAAGGACGTCCCGAACGATGTCAGCAGCGACGCGAATCTGGCCGGCGACATCGACCTCGCCAGCTCCAGCATCGAGCTGGTACCGGTGGGGCCGGGCTCGTCGGTCAATCCGACCGGCTGCGTGGAAAGCCCGAAGACGGTCGAGCAGGACGACCCGGACAGTCCTCCGTTCCCGTACGACTACGAGAAACGAACCTTCACGTGCACCTTCGACGATGTCGAGGTCAACACGTACTCGGTGGATGTAACCGTCAATGTCGACGGCTACTACGAGGGGGACAACGCGAGTGTGCTGACGATCTTCGATCCGAGTCTCGGGTTCACGACCGGCGGCGGCTGGTTCTACTGGCCGGCGACAACCGACACGACCAACTTCGGCTTCAACGTGAAGTTGAAGAAGAAGAAGGGCGGCGACGCGCAGGGCAACCTGCTCGTCATCCGACATCTTGATGATGGTACCCATTACCGCCTCAAGAGCAACGCGATGGGTACGCTGGCCGTGGGAGATGACGAGGGACCTCCGCCGTTCGGCTGGGCCGTCTTTACGGGCAAGGCGACCTACAAGGAGCCGCTGGGCGACCCGATCGGCAACCACGAGTTCACGGCGTATGTCGAGGACCACGGGACGCCGGGCGGTGGCGCCGATCGATTCTGGGTCGAGGTGATCAAGGACGAGTCTCCGGTCATACTGTCGATGACACCGCCGGCGCAGGCCAACGCGGTGACGATTGAGAAAGGCAACATCGTCGTGCCGCACGGTGGCAAGGGCAAAGGCCGGGGCAGCAAGCTCGACGACGAGATTCCGGAAGAGTTTGCGCTGCACCAGAACTACCCGAACCCCTTCAACCCGTCTACGACGATCACGCTGGACGTTCCCGAGGAGAGCGAGGTGAGCATGCGG
>JBFHWK010000431.1:0-2401 GCA_041589075.1 Rhodothermales bacterium | reverse complement strand
CGTCATTTGCCGAGTCTCAGAGCGTTCACATACGCGTCCGTCGAGACGTATCGCGTGTGATAGTCAACCCAGTCGTCGGGATGTTTTTGCCATGCGGGGTTGTCACGCAGAGTGAGCATCGGTGTCTCGTATTCACTGACGCCATGCTCGGGAAGCGGAAGGACGGTCTTTGAGAAGGTCGTGTTGTAGTCGCCGTCCTTGACCCAGCCGTCGCCAACCAGAATAAAGTCGCGTTCCCAGCCCTCCAGCGGTGGCGGGATCGTGGCGAACTTCATTGCGAGCTCGTCACCTGCGTTCATTATAACGTAGCGGTCGTCAATCTGATCAAGCAGCTCCGAAACGTCCCCGAACCTCGTGTAGAAACCTACGAGGTCACGCCAGATTTGACCCGTTGATGCAAGCGAATCGTACACCGGTGTTTCCGGCGACGAACGACTATCCGCGTTTACCAAAGAGAAACCCCGGTAGCGCAGGTCTGCCGTCGTGGTTGTCAGACTCGTTATTTGCGCGAGGTCGTTGTCTCGATCTTCTGCCCAACGAAGAGCATCCCAGTAAATCTCCAGATTGGTTGTAAGCCGGACCCTGCGTGACTGTTGATCCCCGAACGCACCGCTCAGGTCGATAAGCATCGTCTTCGATTTACCGGAGGGGAAGCCCAGGTCTTCGTGGATGACTCTCCAGCTGCCGTCGTCGCCCATGACATCGACGCGTATGCCCTTGGGACTGGGATGACTACCCTGGCCGAGTGCGACGTTGATCGACGAATCCGTCGGACGGATCCAACCCGATGCGATCAGCCAGATACGGCCGGATGCCGGAGCTCCGTCGAGATCGACGTCGACATGGTGGTCGAGTGCCCGACCCTGATGCGAGTAAAGATCGAAGCCGTCGACATGTCTTCCGTCCTCCTCGCGGACGAGATCTGTCACGTCGCGTCCCGATTGATCCCAGGCACGGCGAACCGGATTCAGCTCTCCGGTTACGTACACCGTCAATTTCTCCGGGGGAACCACGAACACCTCATTGACGAATATCTCCGTGTCGGCCGGGTGGTCCACAGCCTTCAACTGGACGAGATCAAAGAAGTGAGTTTCCCAGAGCTCGGCGGTGATCCTCACGTCGTACACTCCGTCCGTTGGAACCAGCTCGTCGCCGTCGATCTTGATCCAGTCTTCGGTTGTCGCAACGCCCGCCGTCTCTACCGCGTTGATCCGAAGACCGAGAGGTGATCGCCATATAAAGTCGGTTACGAAACGCATGCCGGTTCCGTCATTGGTGAACACCCAAGGACACGAACCCTTTAGCGACTGGCGGGCAATCAGCGTTTGGTCGGATGCGAGATCGAACTGGGCCTGTGAGGTCCCGTTTGGCCATATGATTCTGGCGATGTCGACCAGTTCTCGATCGCCGAGCCCAAAGTGAACCAACGGGCTCGTAATCGCGCGCTTTTGAAACAACAGATCCGCGCGCAACTCGATCTCCCCACCTATGCCGAAGGAGTTTATTCTGCGATCACCGAGTGATTCGGCAGCGCGCGGCAGGATGCTCCTGGAAAGGTAGCCGGCTTGCGAGTGGTTGACCAGGTGAACCGCGACACCGTCCGGGTCGACGGCCACCAGATTGAGATTTCCCGTGGCGCTCAGGTCTGCCGCGTCGAAGATTCGGAGGTCGTCGAACCGGGTTTGCAAGACTAACCGCCGATCCGATGTCTGCCGCCAGAGAGCGGATCCGCGGTCCGTAGAGATCAACAGATCGAGCCCGCCGTTGTTGTCGAAGTCGGCCGTGACAATGCGTGAGATGTCGGGTTTCGGTGTGAGTTCAAGGATGTCGGACGCCGGCAGGAGCGTCCGCTTCTGCACGCGGCCGGCCGGCCAAGACGTCGTTCGAACGTTGCCGGACGCATCGAGCGCAAGTACGTCGAATGCGCCGTCTCCATCGAAGTCAGTTACATCAATCGCGAGGGCCGGCGAAGCGTCCACCAGTTGCTCATGTGTAAACAGACCCGAACGTTCGTTACTGAAAAGGTGTACGGCGCCGGCTGCGTCACGCAGGACTGCATCGGGATCACCGTCTCCATCCATGTCCGCCCACGCAAGCGACCGGACGTGCCTTGCCTCAGGAAATGCCGGGAAGCCCGTAAATGTCCCGTCACCGTTGTTGCGCAGCAGCTGCATCGGACCACGGCTCGTGGACAGGACCAGGTCCATGTCGCCTTCGAGATCGATGTCGATCGCCCAAACGCCTGTGTAGGAGGTAGTCGTGATGCTGCGCGGCAAGCCGACGTCCGCGGAATTGTCCTTAAACGTTCCGTCAGATTCCTGGCGAAAGATCTTCACACCGCCGGTGCCGACCGCCGCAACGTCCATTCGGAAATCATAGTCGTAGTCGAAGAAGGCGACGG
>JBFHWK010000430.1:0-2407 GCA_041589075.1 Rhodothermales bacterium | reverse complement strand
AGGTGGCTGCGTTCCGCTTCGCGAATGCGCATCATGCGTATTCGGGACGCGATGAGCTCGTCGCGTTCCTTCTTGATGCGCCAGGTTGAGAGGCGTACGGCAATCAGGACAATGAACCCGATGAGTAGCCCGAAGACGAGCGCGACCGCCTTGTAGTTGAAACCCTGAGAGATCGAGAACCAGAAGGCACCGGATGCCGGTTCCACATAGAACTGCGACTCTCGGTTCATCGCACCACTGAACGCTTCATGGTTACCGTGCAGTGCAGCCAGAACCTCGACAGGCAGCGTAACCACGCGGTCGACTCCGGCCTCCTGGTACCGGATCGTGATCAGGCTGTCTACAATCATCTCGCCGTAGTAGACCATCCCGGACTTACCGTCCACGGCCTTCACCGCGACGGTCTTGCCGGCTGCACCAGATCTGTGAAGCGCTCTGGACTTTGGCTTTTCCGAAAGAGAAGACGGTTCCGGCTTACGACCGAGACTGACGGCCAACTCCTCCAGCAGGGCCAGCGGCAGCTCCAAATCATGGTGGCGACCATCTCGCTCGTACGTGAGCTTGACGAGACCTTCGCCTTCAATGTCTATCTGCCCCTGATTAACCCGAACATGAGTGGAGTCGGCCCGCAGCGCGGTCGTACCGGCAGCGCAGGGCAAGGAGACAACCAGGATTAGAAGGACTGTGAAGAGTCTGCGCATCCAGTGGCTTCTTACTGTTTAGGCACCCCCTCTTCTACTTCGGACTACTGCAAAAGTGTCCAAAAAACGGCGAAAGGAGGACGTGCAGACGGTCGGTACCACCCTAACATACACGAACTAGGCCAACAAATCTGCACGCCCTTGTCCTTTCACCTGTCGTTTTGGCCGGCCGCCGGCACCCGAGGGTACCATGCAAGCGTGGCGGCCAAGCCGAACGACACTTCGCCGTGCTCCAAAAATCGCAATTCCGTCTACCACAGCGATAGGCCCATCTGAAGTGTTCTCATTAGTCATTTTAGATCAGTCATATTGGTCCTCCCATCTCATTATCAGTTGTCCGGGAGTCGCTTTAATCTCTCATAGCAGACGCATCGCTGACGCGGTAGCGTCTATGGTAACCATCCAATCCAAAGCATCTGAGGTAGTATCATGCATGCACGAAAGAGAATCCTGAGCGCCGTGGTGACCTGCGCACTCCTGATCGCCTTCGCCGGCTGGGACACGGCGGTGGGTCCGCAGGTCCGAGAGGCCAGCATGTTCGGAAAGATCCACAGCGCCCTGGGCGCAGCGGAGCTTTTCTCCACGGTGGACGAACTCACGGTTCGGTTCCTCGACGAGTGGTCGCCTAGCGGCGTGGCCGTCGAAATGATCGAGCGCGAGAACCTTAACGTCTACCTGGAGCCCGTCGACATGCCGGTCGGCGCGTACTTCGAGACGACCGTCTTGGGAGAGGTCGAAGGCAAGCACGCCGTCATTGGACGAATCCTGCACAACCAGACCGCACCTCGCACGACCGAGGTCGGTGTGGACTTCACGGAACTGGGTGAGTACGCCACCGACGGCCTCGTGCACGTTGCAACGTACGTCGACGGTGTGAAGACGTATGAGACCAGTCTGCGCATCGATCAGACGGCCAACGTGGGCACAGTCACCTCGGCACGGGCGTCGTGGGCGGAATCCTACCACTGGATCTGCATCAACAATACGTGCTCACTGGCGATTGATCCGTCACCGGCGGAGACGATCACCTTTGCACACGACCCGTCGATCAGCGAGCCGTTCAACTATCTGGTGTTCAGCGTTGGTGGCGTCGAGAAAGTCGTCAATCCATCGACCATGGAGTTCGTCGGAACCGGGCTGAGCAAGCTGGCCATCATCGGTGAAGACAATCGTACCCTGTTCTAGCCGTCAGTTCCGGCGCTAGCTCCGGCCCACGGCGATCCATCCACCACCGTAGTGTAGCATGAGCATCGTAGTCGAACCGTACACGTTCAAGGGACCCTTCACTGACCTCGCATCGATCGAGAACAGGCCTGGCGTCTTTGTGATCCATTGCTGTCACGACGGCGAATACAGCATACTGGACGTCGGCGTGGCCGACTCACTCAGCGATTGGCTGAGCAAGCACGAGCATTGGGCCTGCTGGGATCCTCTATGCGAGGGAACGTGGACGTTGTCGGTGATCTACAAAACGGCGGATTGCGATCGATCGCCCGAGGAAGTGGAACAGGATATTCGGCGGCGGTTTCAGGTCCGGTGTCCACCAAAGGCGCGACCTTCGGAGGGGCGGCGGGGTTCGTAGCCGAGCCGCTCAAGCGTTAGGCCGGGTCGCCTGACGGGTGTCGCAGGGTTCTGCAAGCGGCCCTGCGGGTTTTCGTGGGGGAGCCGCACCCCCTGCGCAGAGCCATCTCTCTGCGCAGGGGTTT
>JBFHWK010000429.1:0-2407 GCA_041589075.1 Rhodothermales bacterium | reverse complement strand
CTTCGACGGCTCAAGCATTACGTGGACGCAGTTCCTGGCCGACATCACCGCCTTTGCTGGATCGAGTGTAAGAGTCGGCTTCCTTCTACGCTCGGACAGCAACCCGAATAGCGTCTCCACTGGATGGTACGTCGATGATGTGTTTTTTGAGGGAGTCAACACGACGACATCACGTGAGCGATACGAGGTTCTATCTAGATTTGCGCTCCACGGCTCCTATCCCAATCCGTTCCATCATACGATAACAATTCCATTTGACCTACCGCTCAAGGCGGAAGTCATTCTTCGCGTCTTCGATGCCGTGGGCCGCGAAATTGGTCGATTTGATTATGGGCTGCGAGAGGCGGCACGCCGACAGGAGGTTGTGGTGGACGGTGGCTGGCTAGCCTCTGGTACGTACTTCTTCAGCCTTGAGGTGCGCACTCACAAGGGTCTCAGGACAAAGACCGGCAGCTTCACGCTACTGAGGTAGGCGGCACCAGAGCAAGTTCTCCACGAACAACAAACCCAAAGGAGTAATCCATGCAGATACATTACGTGCGGTTTACCGTTATCGCTGTCTGCAGCATAACAATTGCGTCATCGTCAATGAGGTCGGCCTTCGCTCAGGCGCCTGAGAGTCGCGGTCCGAATCGAGGGGGGTTCACGCTGCTTCTCAGTATTGGAGCTGGATTCCAGAGTGACGGAGCCACTGAGGAATCGGCGATCGGTCTGGCAGGCCTCAACCTTGGAATCGGTGGATTCCTAAATGACAGGATCGCGCTCATGTTTAGAGCGTCCGGCACGAACGCTTCTCTCGATAGTGATAATGATTTCTTTGGAAGCTACCGTTCGGTGGCGGGTATAGGCGGCGTTAGCCTTCAGTACTGGGTGAACGACCGGTTGAGTATAGAGGGTGGCCCCGGCGTTGGGTTCAGGTCAACAGAAATCGACGACGAAATCGTGCAGGGCCTTGGGCTATTCTTCGGAGCAGGTTACGCGTTCTTTAACAAGGGCAAGAGTAACCTGCACATCGGGCTGGAGTACGCTCCGGCGTTCCTTGATGACGGAACTGTTCACAATCTCGGTGTGACATTGGGCTATCAACTGTTGTAGGCAAGAGTATCTGGCGGACTCGGAGTTTCGAACGTTGGGTGGGTCTCTGCGTACTTTAGAACGTCGTCGTAGAGAGGTCGCGGGCCAGGTTTACCGCAGCCGAAACGAAATCGGCAGCGACATCCGCACGCGGACGGCCCTCCCCCTCTGCTTTCCCGGGGTGAATCGGGCTTCGCTAAGCACCCGCACCGCCTCCTCGTCGCAGCCTGCGCCAATTCCTTTCAACACGACGACGTCACTCACGAAGCCTTCCTCATCGACGACAAACTGGAGGAACACACGCCCCTCCACACCCGCCTTTCGCGCCAGCTCCGGGTAGCGTATTTGACGCTGGAGTGCCGCAAGTCCGCCAACAGGCTCCGGATCCTCTTCGACCACGATGAACACTACAGGCTCGTCGGGTTCTGACGGCTGCGTGGGCTCTGTTGGAAGTGGACCGATTTCGATCGGCGCCTCGTACTGAAGCGGATCGAGATGCAACTCCTCGCTGTCGAGAACCTGGTCGTCGGCGACGACGACCGGAATCGCAGGACGCGCCGGAGGCGGTGCCTTCTTCTGCCACTCCACCTGGGGAATATCTTCGATCTCAATAACCTCACGCGGCTGCACTTTGATTACGGGCGCATCCGGCCCTTCGATGTTCAGGTTAGCAGCCGTGATCGCGATGCCCAGCGCGACAATCAGCGCAAGCTCCATCGTTGCGACGTAGTTAAAGCGGGAGACGGGTTTTCGCATCTCTTTCTACTGAAAATGACGGACCTGTATATAAAGAAGACCCGGACGCACGGCGCGAGTTGCTCTAAGCTCGCCCGACGGCGCACTTACCGGACGGAAAGCCACTAGTCCAAAACGACTACTCAATTTGTGCCCACAGGACTATTGACAGAGCCGCCCATGCGGCGTAGATCAGGAAGCAAAGCCCGGGAGTCTCCGGCCGGCCCTCAGCTATTGTAATCAGATGCATCAAATCGCTTTCGGCCGGGGCTTCCCGGACCTTCGCCAGTAGAGTTTCGATTGCATCCGCGTAGATGCTCCTGCCCTGGAAGTCCCTTCTCGAACCGGCACCACCCACACCCAGTCCGCGGGTTACGGCTGTCGCCGTCCCGATTGTTCTCGGCATTTCGGCAGCCGTGCTTCTGCTCGCACCGTTGCTCATGCCGGAGTCGTATTCCTGGACGGCATACTCGACCAGCTACTCCGCGGCCCAAGGATTTGAGGGCGCGTGGCTCGCCCGACTTGGGTTCCTTGCGTTCGGACTCGGCGTGATCTGGCTCGCCAACTCGCACCGACCGATATGGGGGCGTGGCGCGCG
>JBFHWK010000428.1:0-2415 GCA_041589075.1 Rhodothermales bacterium | reverse complement strand
TCAGATGGTGTCTGCCTTTGAGGAGGTGGGCAGGACAGCCGTATACACCGATTGCGGTCCGTTCCAGTGTTCGGAGATGTCGGTGGCTGAACTCGATTCTGCGCTGTCGACACGGCCAAACCTCGTGTACGTCAGCCACCCTAATGACGGACATGTGATCTGGGAAGAGTCGTATGACAGTCAAGGGCTACACGAGTGGCTTTTTGCCCAGCATCGATTGATGCCCGGCGCAATTCAGTTCAGTGCCCCGACCGGCTATCCGACATTGAGCGGGACATCAACGATTGAGTGGACGGCGCCGAATCCCACTCACTCCGTCGAGGTGTGGTTCAGCCCTGATCATGGACAGACGTGGAACCTGGTTGAGTCCTCTATCCCAAACACGGGATCGTATGCTTTTGACACACAGACATTCGGAGACACACCCTTTGGGCTTGTCAGGTTGATGCTCATCGGCCCGGACGGGCTGGTATACGCGCGTCAGCGATCGACTTCGTTCCAAATCAACAACGGATCGTCTGGTGTTCCCGTCGTTCAACTGCAAGATTTTCCATTTCGTCACCTGGTGGTTCCCGGTGGGGACCCCAGCGACGGACTTCTGGTGACGGATACCACGCTGACCCTGCGATTTCGGGCGGGTGACCCCGACTCCCCTTCCCTCGACGCCGCACTGCTGTATAGCGCGGACGACGGTGCAACGTTCGAGACGATCGACGCATTCTCTCATGAGGCCAGCGGCGACCTGCGGTCGATCGTTGTCGACATGATTTCTTTGCCCAACGCCCCTGATGCCCAGTTCCGTCTCGACGTGTCGGACGGCGAATCGACAGTGTCCGCACCGACCCCCATTTTTGAGAAGGAGACGCCCCGCATCAGCAGCTCCTACGTCGAGCATATCGTGGGAAACGGACGCCCTGTGATATCGATCAATTTTGTCGCACCTGAGCTATTGACGAATCATCGGTATCGAATCGACTTCAGTGTCTCCGGTAGCAAGGCGACGACAACGCAACTGAAGACGTATGCCGTCACAGACATGGATCTGGGGGTCCTGCTTTTCTCGGGCTTCCCCGTATCCCAACGCGAGAGTCCGGCCTTCGACGGCATCAGGTTATCGATTCAGGATGCGCTCAAGGCGATCGACACAGAACAGACGGGATGGATTTCCGGAGACACGGACCAAGAGGTGACCGTGACGCCGGAATCGTCGAGCTTCGGCGCGTTGTTGGCGACACCCGACGATTATCGCATCACGATAACGGCCGACGTAGCGGATACCTCGAAAGCACTTCTCGGATTCAGGGCCAGACCGATGCGATTCACGGTTGAGAACGTCACCGCAGGAGAGCCGAGAGACGTGCTTTTCTCGGACCGCGGCGACGGCATACCCGGTTTCACAGACCAAATATATCTACTCGAGGAAGACGACACGGGCGCTCTTGCCCCCGCGTGGTATCTGATCTTCGGAAGGCAGACTGTTGCGCCCGAACCGGGAGATGTCTTTGAGATAATCACTCAGAAGCCAATTAGCGACGGGGAGATCTTTGAATTTGTCGGAACGATCGGAGTTGCCGTCGAGGAAGAGGACGTATCCGAAGATTTCCGACTCGGACAGAACTATCCGAACCCGTTCTCGCAACGGACGACGATTCCGTACCATCTGGCATTACCGGCCCACGTCGAGCTGACGATCTTCGATGCGATAGGAAGACGTGTTGCAGTGTTAGTACATGAGCCGCAGTCTGGAGGAGAGCATCGCGTTGTTTGGAGCACGACGCGCGTTGCGAGCGGCGTGTACTTCTACAGCCTCAAGGCTGGTGACTTTCGACGAACGCGCACACTGCTTGTGGTGAAATAGCCTGATTGGCGCTCCTCTCGTCTTAAAAGCGAATTCTACGTGTGCTTACCACGCGCCGAAGGCGACCATCTCATGCTCAACGCTCGAGGGCGGTAGAATTGAGCGCCGTCCTCCCCCTTCGCTTACCGTTACGAGTCACGTCGCGCTTTCTCTTCCGTCCCCTTTCAGTCGATCTCTGCCGGGCGTTGATCCTTCTTGATCCGAGCGATGACGACCGCACTCGCTGCCAAGGTTACCAGGCCGATCATCACTATTATCGCTATGTCGCTCTTCTGCAGCGCGGATGACGATAACGGTGGAGCCGAGGTCACGCATTTGACCGGCGGCCTGAAATCCTAACCGCCCACCGAGACACCCATTGTCACGGTCGAAGCAACGGCCAGTGCCGCCTGAACGGTTTGCACCGCCTTCTTTGTAGCCCGACCGACAACCTCACTCTCGACCACCATCTTGATCCGCTCCTTTCGGGCCTTCAGCTTCTTCTTGTCGAAAACGTGCTTCAACATGTCTGTACCGGCAGCGAGCGACGCTAGCAGGTTCGTTCGGGTATCCACATC
>JBFHWK010000427.1:0-2460 GCA_041589075.1 Rhodothermales bacterium | reverse complement strand
TGCATCCGATGCATTTGTCCCAGTCGATCAGCACGACGCCGTCGTCAGTCTTGTAGGTGGCCTTGGTCGGGCACACGTGCATACAAGACGGATCTTCGCAATGCATGCACGGCCGGGGCAGCCATCCCAGCTTTCCGCTCGGATACTCGCCTTCTGTGAAGAACAGCACGTCCTGCCAGTTCTCGCCCGGCAAGAGGCCGTTTTCCATCGCACAGGCCGCGGTGCATGCATCGCATCCGGTGCATTTATCCAGGTCGATTACCATTCCCCAGCGTGTCATGACGTTACCCTCTCATCAATCACTGTTTTCTACGCGCGTTCAACGTTGACCTTGACGGTGTAATAGCATCCAAGGTTGGACACGGGCTCCGATACATTTGGGATGATTTCATTGGCATTGCCGGTCTCGCGGCTACTGGCCCAGCGCCCGTGCGCCCAGTGCCCAAACCCGAAAGGCAGGACCACTGTATCGGGGCGAACCCCTGGCTGGAAACGGACACGCGCCGTGATCGAACCAACGTTGTTGCTGATCTTCACCACGTCGCCGTTGCGGATGTTTTTGCTCTTCGCCGTAGCTGGGTGGATCTCAAGGAACATTTCCTTGCGTCCACCGACCACGGGCTGATATCTCGTGATAGCGTGGGGGATGTTCGCGGTCCGGCCTTCACCGTGTGCGACCGTCTTGGGTGTCACCAGGTGCAGATCGCCGTCCCCCGAGTACCGCGGGGGCAGCCATTGCGGGAATCCGACCTTGTCGGCAGAAATTCCGGTTTTGTCGCTGACATAATCGGCGTAATGCTCCAGATACGACGATCTGAGCTCGAACTTGCCCGAGTCGGTCTTGAACAGTCGCTTCTTGACGTCCTCCGCGGACATCGGTATGCGGAAGTCGGTGCCATCCCAGGCGTAGAATTCGCCCGCTATCTGGCGGTAAGGAAAGGGCTTCCGATACCAGACCCCTTTTTCCGCCCATTTTTCGAATGAGTCGACTCCGTTGTCACCGGGATTCTCCGCAAAGCCCTTAGCGAGGTGACGCAGGACATTCTCGACGTTTCCGACCTGTTTGTAGTAATCCCCCATCGGCCCATTGATGCGTTTACCGATTTCGATCACCGTGTCGCCGACGGCTTTGGTATCGTGGAGAGGCTCGACCGCGGGTACCCGAAGATTGGTTACCGGATACCCCTGGAACGGATACGTGGGTGCATCCTGCCACCGCTCGAGGAAGCTATGGTCCGGCAGCACGAGGTCCGCGAACATTGCCGTTTCGCTCGGGAACGGAGACGTCTCAATCACGAATACTTTCTGCAGCGCTTTTTCCCAGCTCGTAACATCGAGCGCGCTGAAGATCGGATTGGTGAGATAGAACATGACGGTATCGGCCGCATACGGTTTCTCTTCGAGAATGCTTTGCGCGATGCCCTGCATGTTGGCTTTTGCGAGCGGCAGCTCCTTCGTCTTCACGCGGTCGAGCCGCGGCATCTTGCGTGCAGCCGCGGCCTTTGCCGCCTCGTCCATGAAGTCCTCGGCATCGATGGGGAGCTTGCCGTAGGGGGGTTTCATTTGGCTCATGAGCCCGCCCCGCGCATACATCGAACCGACCAGCGCATTGAGCGCATGTATGGCCATGCCATTGTAGAGACCGTTGGTGTGGGTGGTCGGGCCACGCTCGAAGAGCGCCATCGATGGCCGCGTGGTGCCGAATTCGCGGGCCACGTCTATGATGTCGCGCTCGGGCACGGTGGTTATCTCCGACGCCCATTTCGGCGTACGGTCCTTCAGCTCGGTGTTCCACCATTCCATCAGGCCCAGTGTCCAACGCTCCTGGAACAGGTAGGGGTCGATGGTCTGTCCGGTCTTGAAGAGATTGACACCGTCGACGAAGTCGCCAACGAATTTGCGGTCCCACAGCCCTTCCGTGAGAATGACATGGGCTATCGCTAGAGCCAGCGCCCCGTCAGTTCCGGGCTTGACCAGCAACAGGTGATCGGCGGCGGCGCCGGTAGTCGTTACGCGCACGTCCACCATCGTCACCTTGGTTTGCGGCGCCTTGGTCCGCATATGGCCCCACATCTGCAAGTTGTTGTTGTAGGGACGGAAGGCTTCCAGGAAAGAAGCCCCGAAGTTGAGAAGGTAGTTGGTGTTTGCGTAATCGTAAGCGTTGTAGCTGTAGTTACCGTCGAGGCTCAGCTTGGCCTTCTTGCTGCAGTCGGCGCAGGTCGACGAGTGACCCAGCCCGGCATTCGGTGTCCCGTAGAGCTTTCTGAAAGTGCTGAATAGACCACTGTCGGAGGCGCCCCACCCTCGTCCGTACAGTATCGCAAACCGATGTTGCTCGCCCTTGTCGCGCAGAGCGTTCAAACGGGCCGCCACCGTATCGAGTGCCTCGTCCCAGCTTATCGGGACAAATTCCGGATCTTCGTTGCGACCCTTTTTCGGATTCGTGCGCTTCATAGGGCC
>JBFHWK010000426.1:0-2466 GCA_041589075.1 Rhodothermales bacterium | reverse complement strand
GTTGAGCGCGGACTGCCACCGTGTCGTCATAATTGAAGCCGAAGATGCCGACGCCTCCGGACCCTTCTCGCTCGCGGGCGATTTCAAGGCCCATCGTGACCGTCAGACCGTGGCGGTGTGCCTCGTCTAGAATCTCTGTCCCCGACTGACCCGCCTCATCGGTGCGCCAGGTCCGCATCGAGTTTGCGCCGTGCGCGGCGAGTCTAGCGATGTCGCCCTGGCCCGGTGGATGTCGTTCGACACCGGCTCCTTTGATGAAGAATGGACGGCCGTTGACATACAGCTCGTACTTTCCACTTGTCTTCCGAATCTCCGCCTTAAGCGGTCCCTCAGCCTCGTCGTTTGCGGGCCGACACGATGCCAGAAACAGGAGGATAAGAACGGATATCGCCCACGGGAACTTGCTTCTCATTTTGATCGACAGGTCTATTTGATGCTAGTGTGACGCGCGGTCGCGCACGAGAATGGTCTCCAGTTCCTCGAGGGACTTGCCCTTTGTTTCCGGTACGACGAGCAGCACGAATACGAGACCTGCCGCCCCGAAGAGTCCATAGATGAGGAATGTGAGGGCGCTGCCGAAGTTGGCCAGCTCCCACGGAAAGACGAGCTGAACCAGAAAGCTGACGCCCGAATTGATCAGGCCCACAAAGGAGATGGCGAGACCTCTTACGCGGTTTGGAAATAGCTCCGAGAACAGGACCCACATCACGGGCCCTATAGAGAATGCGAATGACGCGACAAAGCCAAGTATGCCGAACAGGACGAGTCCCGGCTTCATCGAAATCGCCGCCGTAATCAACTCCGACTCGTATCGCTTCGCGGTGTCTTCGCCTAGCGCTTCCTGGAGTGCGGCTTTGTAAGCGACGTCGCCGGTGAATGTCCGGTCCTTCAGGGGCTCGAGCTGTTGCCGGCTGACGTTCTCCGGCAGACTCTCGAGTGCTTCTGCGCTCAGTGTGTACGTGGCCGAGTAGAACCCAAACGCGAGCACGAACATCGAAACCGCAATTCCGGCGAGTCCAAATCCGAGCAGTGGTTTGCGACCGACGCGATCGATGAGCATTATCGCGACGACCGTAAAGACAAGGTTTATGATTCCGACGAGAACGGCCTGCGAGAACGACGCATCCGTGCCGATGCCCGACTGCTCGAAGATCATCGGCGCGTAGAAGAAGACCGAGTTGATACCGGTGATCTGCTGAATGATGGCTATGACGATGCCGATGGTCAGCACGAGCCGCATGGCTGGCTCGAACAGCTCTCTCAATGGCACCTTCTCCGTTTTCGCGCCGGCAGCGATGCTCTGACGCACATCCACCAGCTCCTGGCGCGCCTCTTCCTCACCGGCGGCTCGGATCATCGTAGCCAATGCTTCGTCTTCCCGCTTCTTCATGACGAGCCAGCGTGGACTCTCGGGCACGGTAAACAGTGCGCCGAAGTAGATGGCGGCGGGCAAGGTCTCCAGACCGAGCATCCACCGCCATTGATGGACATCGATGGCGAGCGACTGCACCCAGGACGCATCCGTCTGGCCGAGCTTGAGGATGAGATAGTTGGTGAAGAACGCGGCCGATATTCCGATGACGATGTTGAGCTGATTGAAGGACACCATGCGGCCACGCAGATCCGGAGGTGAGAGCTCGGCGATGTACATGGGCGCGATGATAAGAGAGGCACCGACACCCAGGCCGCCGATCATTCGGGCCACGACAAGAAACCAGAACGTAGGTGCGAGGGCGGACGCAACGGCGGAGATGGCGTACAGAATCGCCGCCAGAAACAGAACAATTCGACGGCCGACCATGTCGCTTATCGGTCCGGCAAGCATCATCGCGAGGGTCGCCGTGAGCGTGAGTGAACTGACCGCCCAGCCGAGCTGCAGCTTCGTGAGACTGAATTCGGGCTCGATGAACTTCACGACGCCCGAGATCACGGAAGCGTCGAACCCCATCAGGAAGCCGCCGAGCGCGACGATTAACGCGACCCGCACGACAAACATGTTATCTCTCATAGCCTCGACCACCTCGATCGAATGCCGGCGGAGGCCGGCGTTTCATTTAGATAGAGAACGTTCAGGACCTCGACGCGGATGGTGGACCGGTTGACATCCGGACGACCAGCTCGACGTTGACCAGCTCTCGGCGGGGCTCTTTACGATTCTCGATGATGCGGTCGACGAGGGTTTCGACCGCCAGCTCTCCCATTTGCCGCACCGGCA
The DNA here is from genome assembly GCA_041589075.1 of Rhodothermales bacterium. Taxonomy (GTDB): domain Bacteria; phylum Bacteroidota; class Rhodothermia; order Rhodothermales; family JABDKH01; genus JBFHWK01. Next base: position 251 of record JBFHWK010000426.1, on the reverse strand, counting down.
CTCTGGCCGTAGTCAGCGGCGGGTACATGTACCTTGAACTGGGGACGTCGTCGAAGCCGGTCACGGAGATGTCGCTCGGCACCTCCAATCCTGCGTCCAACAAGCCACGGATGATACCGAACGCGGACTGGTCGTTAGCCGCCGCTACAGCGCTGGGTCGCGGCTGCAGGGCCATGATACGTGCCGCGGCAGCATACCCGGCCTCCACGGTGAAGTCACCGTCAAACTCCAGTTCCGGTCGCGGAGGAATC
>JBFHWK010000425.1:0-2479 GCA_041589075.1 Rhodothermales bacterium | reverse complement strand
GGACATCTATGTGCAGTCGCTGGATGCACTTACGGAGCCGCGTGTGATCGTGTCGAACGAGTTCAGCAAGTACGCGCTTTCCGTGTCGCCGGACGGAAACCTCGTATCGTATCGCGAGGTGCATCCCGAGACCGGAAGCGACCTCTGGTTCGTTTCGACCGACGGGACATCCGAACCGCGCCCGTTCTTGCAGACGGCTGCACGTGAGACCACGGTGAGGTTCTCGCCCGACGGTGTACACGTTGCATACGCTTCTGACGCATCGGGCCGCAATGAGGTGTACGTGGCACCAATGGATCGTCCGGACCGGCGTGTCAAGGTCTCGATCGAGGGCGGTGTCGACCCGCATTGGGACGCGTCCGGTCGGCGCCTCTTCTACGTGTTGCGGGACAAGATTATGGTGGTGAACGTGCTGATACCCGGCCGCTCGTTTTCCAGACCTGAAGTTGCCTTCGAGGGAAAGGACCTTGACGAGTGGTCTCTGCGACCTGACGGAGAGGCGATCTATGCGACTACGGTGGCAGACCCGCCGAAGCTCAATCTCGTCTTGAACTGGACGGCCGAGGTGCGGCGGCTGATGCAGTGACCCGAGAGCCGGCACTGACACAATTCTCACACGGAAGTCACTCGTGCTCTTTGTCAAACGTCCGACCCCACGAGTAGATAGCGAGGGATCGAGCAATAGCTCGTCGCGACAGTTCACTACGACGCCTGAATCGAAGTTGGCTTCGAGAGCCTGCCAGAAAAAGCCGCTCTCTGACGACTAGAACCTCTTCATTGACGAGCTCTTGAACGAACGCGACCACGCCGTGAGCGAGGGCGTCTTCCAGTTCGTGGGGTTCAAACACGAACAGTCGCTCGGCTGGCCCCGGAGGCAGCGCGTCGTCGTAGCCCACCTCGACGGAGTTCGGCTCACTTCGGAATCGAAGCACGTGTTCACTCGAACCAGGCACCGCGATCACTGCGCACAGCCCCGACAGATCGTCGTCCTCGATCTCGACGGTCCATCCAAACTGTTCTTTTAGCAGTGCGGCCAGGTGATCATGGACAATGCGATTCGAAAGCACCTCCACTACCTGTGTTATTAACGATCAAACCAATGGAGGATAGTCATCTTTCGTGTTCAGCGGAAGCCACGCAGGGTTGCTTTTCGCCAAAACAAGCCCACCCCGCTCATCGAAGGGTGGGCTTCACACAAGAGCCGGCAGCCGACCCGCATCCTACTGGTCTACATAATCCGCATGAACGCGGTCACGGGTTGCTCTGCTGGACCTTGTCCTTGTAGTGATCAGACCGCATGGCCTTGCGCTGCTGGTTCCAGCGGCCGCCCTCGAGATTCTTGATTGCCGCCCGGCTTCTGTCAGCCCGCGACGATAGCGCATCGTCACCGTACAGTCCGGCGTTGATCTCATAGAACGCGGCGTTCTCTCTCAATACCCGCTCGGCCTCATCCTTCAGACCCTGATCTCGCAATTCGATGGCCTTCTCTTCATTCAAGATGCCCTGCTGCTCTACGGCCGCCACCATCGACTTCTTGTCGATGTTCTCTTGGACGGCCAGGTCAGAATCGGTGATCTGCGCCGAAACCCTTCCGCTCAGTTTATCAGTTGCCTGCGTAAACATGTTCGCGTACGAAATCTCCACCTTCGCCACCTCAACCTCGTCACCGGCTTCGGCCGGCTCTGCGGCAACCTCCAGCAGCACATACTTTTCCTGCTCGCTGTAAAGCTGATTGAGCGTAACCGTTACCTTTTGGCCGTCGATTTTTGCTTCGCGTCCGAGCACACGAACCGGCCGGATGCCGTTTCCACAGTCGATGGTCACTTGCACATCCTGGGCAACTACCGAGAGCACATCGCCGAATTCCTGATTGAAGATCGACGCCAGATTATCGACATTTTCGACAAAGTTGTGATTGCCGTCGCTGCGCAGGGCGAGTTGCGTCATAAGGTCTTCGTTATATCCGAGTCCAAGCCCGATCGTCGTTACGGAAATCCCTTCCCTGATGAGCGAGGCTCCCAGGTCACCCAGTTCGGAGGGTGAACTCGGACCTTTGTTCGCCTGTCCGTCTGAGAGGAGGATGATCCGGTTGACGCGGTGCGGGTCGATGAATTCTCGCAGCTCTTTGGCGCCTTGCATCACGCCCGCATACAGCGCCGTGCCCCCGCCCGCGACGACACTCCGTATCTGCTGGCGGATGGCCTCCTTGTCGGTGACCTCAGTTGCCGGCATCAGCACCCGGGCCTGATTGTCGTAGACTATCAGCGACACGACATCGCCCTCGTTGAGATAGTCGACGGCCAAGATGGTTGCCTCGATGGCCTGCGTCATCTTCTGGCCACCCATGGAGCCGGACTTATCTAGGACGAACGCGACGTTGACCGGTGTGCGGTCCGTTTCGCGCTCGATTTCGAAGCCGGTCAGATCCACTTTGATAAACGCCGTCTGTGGTGTGCCGCCGAGCAGCACGGGATGACTG
>JBFHWK010000424.1:0-2490 GCA_041589075.1 Rhodothermales bacterium | reverse complement strand
GTGAGCATGCCCAGCAGTTTGCGCTTGGTTGCAGCCAAAAATCCTCCCCCGACCATGGGGTTAGTGGTCTTTTCAGTCACGGGCACAAGGGTCGCCGGGCGCTGCCGGCGACGGTCACGGGAGGAAACGCTAACAAAATTGAATTCAAAATTAAATATTCACACCGGCGTCCGGCTGTGTTAGGGTGCCCGCCGATAACGGATCAGATGACCCGGTTCAGCCGGCTTCTTCTTCAATAACGCGCCCAAAATCGATGAGTCGTTCCAATTCAGTCTCACTGCGTTTACCCCCTGTAAGCCGCCAGGCCGGGCCCATCGTCCGGCGAACGCTGCATGACGAAGTGGCGGAAAATTTGAGAAACATGATCGTCGAGAACGAACTCAGGCCCGGAGAGCGTATCGACGAAAAGCGACTGTGCGCCCTATTCGGCATATCGCGCACTCCTCTGCGCGAAGCCCTCAAGGTGCTCGCGTCCGAAGGTCTGGTGGATCTCATGCCGAACCGCGGCGCCAGGATTTCCGAGATCACCTCACAAGAGGTCGAAGAGATGTTTGAGGTGGCCAGCGGACTCGAGCGGCTTGCCGCCGAGCTTGCCGCCGAACGCGCTACAGATGAAGAGATCGCCGAGCTGCGCACAACTCACGAGCGTATGGTCCAGTTTTACAAATCGGGCCGGCGTTCGGATTATTTTCGATTGAACCAGCGTATCCATAACGGTGTTATCGCATTAAGCCGTAACGCTGTATTAATCGATACGCATTCGGACCTGATGACCAAGATTCGCCGGGCACGGTTCATGGCGATCATGTCCCAGGAACGCTGGGACGAATCCGTCCGCGAGCACGAGCAACTAATCGAGGCCCTGGAGGCGCGAGATGGCGCGAAGGCAGGAAAGGTTCTTCGCGCGCATGTGCAGAAAACAGGCGATATCGTGTCGTCTGTTATCGAAAAGACGTCCCGGAGCCAGGCAACCGGCAGGTAACGGCGAAGAAGTCCGTCATATCGGCCAATCCACCGCAGCCACCGGCTTTTAGATCGCAGGAGCAAATGCTGATCAAGCCGGGTATTTACAACACATCACGAGGGGACCTGAAGATGATAAATCGAATGATATTAACGGCTGGGGCGATGGGTTTAGCCATTGCAGCAGGCACAGTTACGGCGGAAACGCTGAAGTTCAAGGTGCTCGGCCAACCACTGGCTACAGGGCTTATCCAAAAGAACAAGGAGCAGCCCTTCTTCGAAAACTTCGCTGAGCGGACGGGACTCAACGCAACGGCGGACTACACGCCTGTCGACATGACCGGTATCAAGGACACCGAGGAGCTTCGTATTCTGAAGGCGGGTCTGTTCGACATCGTTTCCCTGCGCATGTCGCAGATCTCCCGGGACGAGCCCACCATCCTTGGCCTCGACCTGGTGGGTCTGAATCCCACCTACGAGGACGGGCGAAAAACCATGAAAGAGTTCGCGCCCGTCGTCGACAAGCGCCTGCAGGAGCAGTTCAACACCAAGCTTTTAGGCATTTGGCCTTTCGGACCCCAGGTGCTGTTCTGCAAGCCGAAAATTTCCAAGCTGTCTGACCTTAGCGGATACAAGGTCCGAGTGTACGACCAGAATCTGGCCAACTTTGTCGCCAAGGTCGGCGGAACGCCGGTGCCCATTGGCTTCCCGGAAGTGCATCAGTCCCTTGCACGCGGTGTAGTGGACTGCGCCATTACGGGTCCCAGCTCGGCCAACTCCGCCGGCTGGCCGGAGGTCACGACCCACATGCTGCCGGTAGCCTTCCAGATGGCGCTGAACGGATACGGAATCAACCTGACCACGTGGAACAAGCTGTCGTCAGAACAACAGAAGAAGCTGACGGCCGCGTTCGACCAGCTCACCGAAGAGATCTGGGAATACTCTGAACACCTGTTCGAAGACGCGGTGCGCTGTAATGTAGGCAAGGATCCGTGCGAAACTGTTAAGAAATACAGTCTCGTCAACGTGCCGGTGACGTCCGGTGACCTCAAAATTGTCGGCAACGCAGTCGCCGAAGTATCGTTCCCGGCCTGGGCCGAGGTCTGTGACAAGTCGAATCCGTCGTGTTCCGCAGACTGGAAAAAGACCGTCGGCAGCCGGGTCGGCGTACAGTAGGTAGACTCCTGACCTCAAGCGGGGGCGGCGACCCGCCGCCTCCGCCTTCCGATTTTGCTGCGCCGGGGCCCGGCGCCGACCCAGGCGGTGGCTCCGGTTCCGTTATTGGGGGAGGAACGCCGCAATGAAACGTTTCGTCTCACTTTCGAGCACAGTGTTTGGCCTTATGATGCTGGCCTTCGCGGTCCTCGTCACCGTCGATACCATCGCTCGCAAGCTGCTGAACTTTTCTTTCCAGGGTACTGATGAGCTGGGCGGTTACGCGCTTGCGGTCGGTTCCTCTCTGGCCTTCACCGTGGCGCTGATCGAGCGTGCCCATATCCGCATCGATCTGGTACACGTCAAGCTGCC
>JBFHWK010000423.1:0-2495 GCA_041589075.1 Rhodothermales bacterium | reverse complement strand
TTCCTACTGGATTAGACTGTTGTACTTGCTGAGGTTGGCCGGATCCATGTCGCTCAGGAGATCGAACGCTCGCGACGCATACGTCGACTGGCCGAAGATGCCGATGAGCTCCGTGTGTTTCGCAGAAAAGAAAAGGTCGACCACATAGGATCGGGCGTTCGCTTCCGTAATCTGTTTGAGCCGCTCGACCGAAGCCAGTATAGCATTGCGCGCAATTTCCGTTTCCTGCACGAACCGATCGAGCCCTCCGTAATGGTAATCGAAATACACTTTTCGAAGCCCACGGAAACGCGGATCAACGACTTCACCAATCAGCTGGCTGCGACTGCGGTCGGAGCCGATCTGCTGCCAACCGGCGCCTCCGGTCGCCTTGGCTATATCAGCGATCCGGCGGGCCCTTTCGAAAAGTGGCGATCCGCCGTACTCAGAGAACGTGTCGTAGTCGTATCCCAGGATGACGTAGGCGTAGAAGTCGAGCACGGAGGTAAGCTCGTCGAACCGGTCCTGGTCGCTGACGAGCGGCTGTCCCTGCGGATAGTCGAACATCCAGCTCTGGTCATCAAGCTGAAGAATGACGGTACTCTGTGTCGTGCCGTAGATGGGCCTGCGAGTGGCCAAGACCAGCTTCGCGCGGAACCGCGTCAGTGACAGCGCTTCGAGGAACGTGATCTGTACCGTGCAGTCGACACGCTCGAAGTCTTCGTACTGGTCATCCGTCCAGCGCTGGAGGTTCATATACTCCCGCACGGCATCGCGAAACTCGTCTAGATAGGTGTAGTCCGAGCCGCTCAGCGCACGGTAGTCGACGCTTACACCACAGTTTAACTCCTGCCCATAAGCAGCTATGCTGCAGTGTGTTAAGAGCACAATGGCAACTATAGCTCCGATGTGTGGCGAACGCCTCTTGCAGCGCGGCATCGACACGTGCCTGGATGTGGAAGAGTCCATCTGAAAGCGAGGTGGCTGTAGTACCGTTCAACAGAATAGCGGTTTCTGTTTTCTGCTTCCCTGCCGGCAGAGCCTTTCTTGGTCACACCGTGGACAGTTGACTATCGTCATCGCCTCAGTCCAAGGGGTGATTCAGATGATGCGGATTTTGGTGGCGGTCGTCTGTCTCGCGACGCAGTCCGTCCCGGGCCAGCCACTCGAATACGGGCCGCGGGCAGCCGCTTTGGGAGGCGCAGGCGTGGCTCTTGCCAGCGATGCGACGCTGCTTATCAACCCGGCCTCCGCCGCAGGATCGCGTGCGTGGTTTGCCCACGCGTTCGCATCACGTGCCTACGGCCTTTCAGAGCTTTCTCAACTGGTAGCGGGAGCCGGCCATCGCATCGGTGGGATGGCCGTAACGGCGACGGTCTTCGGGTTCGGCTTTAAGGAATATCGCGATCTCTCGCTGCAGGTTGGCGCGGCCCGCCGAATCGAACGAGCGCGAACCGATTGGGGGCTTCGCATAACGGCGACAGAGGTGTCTATCAGAGGCCACGGTTCGTTTTGGTCGCTGTCCGCCGGCATCGGGGCGATCGTTGCGCTATCGCGAACCCTGTCCATTGGTCTGTCGATCGAAAGGGTGGCATCGGCGGGCGAGAACTTCGGGCAACGACGCAGACTCAGCGGGGGGCTGGCATTTCAGCTGGCCGACCCCGTCACCTTTGTTGCCGACACGGTCGCCGACCCTGGATTCCCAGTCGACTGGAGGTTAGGTATAGAGGCCACGCCGGTAAACGCCCTCTCGCTGCGAACCGGCATATCGGCGGAACCCCACACGCTGTCACTCGGCATTCGCGTACATGTCACGAGGCTCTCGGCCGACGTGGCTGCACAGCGTCATGATCAACTGGGCTGGTCGCGCATAGTCGGTGTAGCGGCGTCGGGATGAACGAGCGTGGGATCGTGGCCGGCGCAATGTTCGCTGCCTGCATCACAGGCATGCCTCCGGCGGCAGCTCAGGAATGGGCACGAGCCACCGTTGACCTGCCGACACATGACCTTATCGAAGCAATCGGCGAAGCGTCGCTGGAACATCGCACCGAATCTTTGTCGGAGATGATCGAGCGACCCGTTGACCTCAATACGGCGAGCCGTACGGAGATCGCCGCCGTGCCCGGGTTCACGGATCGGACGGCCACTCGGATCGTGTCGTTTCGTCGAGCGAACGGACCGTTCTCGTCCGTCGACGACATCGAAGACGTGCCCGGTGTTGATGCCGACGATCTCCGGCGGGCTTCGCCCTACGTGCAGGCGGAGACGATTCGTCGCGTCCGACCCCGCCCACAAATACTCGTGTCGCAAACGTTTCGAAGGCGAGTCGAAGTTGCGCGCGGATACAAGCGGACGGCCGATGCCGCCTCTTATGAAGGCAGCCCCGTATCGGCGAAGACCAAAATCCAGCTGAGTTACCGTGGCTTTCGTGGCAATCTCCGAATGGAGAAGGACGCCGGCGAGCCGCTCGTATGGAACTCGTCCGAGCGACGCCTGGGCGTCGATCACCTTGCGGC
>JBFHWK010000422.1:0-2512 GCA_041589075.1 Rhodothermales bacterium | reverse complement strand
TTCATATCAAATATTCGTTGAAACTAGTCACTTGAGTGGCCCCACCGACCCGCCTGGCCAGTTCGGTGACGGATATGTTCTACACGCTTGGGTCATTCGGCTTGAGGGATAGTGTCGCCCTGAACTAACGGCTAAGTACCCACTTACACGCGACCACGAAGCCAACAGCTCGACCCTAGATCGAGTGCGTCGCGGATCGATCATCCTCGTCCCATTCGGTCCTGAACAAACCGAACGCTGTTACGATCGGCGTCCTTGACGTACATCTCCCGCGTACCCCAGGTCTGGTCGACGGGCCCGGTATCGATCTCGACTCCACGCGCAACAAACTCGGCATGCAGGGCATCGACGTCATCAACCAGGACATTTACCACACCGCCCGCTACGCCATCTCCCGAGAATGAAGAACAGTGCAGTACGACACCGTCTCGGCTCACCCCCATATAGCACGGATCCGCCTTCGACGGGTCGAGCCGGTTGGCAAACTGAAGCGTGAAGCCAAGTTGCGTACAGTAGAAATCCCGTGCCGCGATCGAGCTGCTGACGTGAAGTACGGGAATCGCAGACTTTAACATGTCAACATACTGCCATGACAGTCGAATGGTCTATTGACCACACCGTTCACATCTCGTTGTAACCTGTCTCCACCTCAGCGCATCGTCGTGTAGCCACAAAGAGCCAGCCGGCGAAGACCAGAAGCAGCGGCGCTGAGTACACACCGGAGGCCGCGCGACCCAAATAGAAAGACGCCGCAATGTGAACTACACCGTTTCCGATCATGATCACAGAAAAAACGTAGGCTACGGGCCGCATCCACCGGACACCTTTAAACACATATCTGGAAAGCAGGAAAAGAATAATCAGCGCGGCGATGAGTCCGCCTATCCACACCTCAAACGTGAACGTAGGCATCGGAATCCACGGGATTCCGGCACGCAGCGACCTCACGAAGGGATTCCACAGTGAGAGAAAATCGGTCGCAGCTTCGTCAACCACATGAATGGCCAGCGCGACACACAAGCCCAACCAAGCGACTCCCCATTGCTTCGTAAGCTTCAAAGGCACCGACCGCTTTGATAATGCGATAAAGTCAGCCTCGCCGCGTGACTTCGGCCTGACCGAACTCGCGCGAGCCTGGACGGGCTGGTGATCAACAGTTCACCCCCCAGAAAATGACACCGCCGCTTCTTGCAGCTGGTCAATCAGCCGGCATGTTCAGCCGATGTCGGCATCACACCGAGCTGTGCCATCATACTCATCATATCCGACTGCCCCCAGTGTTCGACCAGCTTGCCGTCGGCGAAGCGGCAAATGTCGATGGCCGGCACCTCAACCTGCCTACCCGTCGGGGCGATCCCCATAAACTCACCTTTGTGTGTGCCGCGAATCGTAAACCGGCTAACGACTTTGTCTCCCTCCGCCACGGTGTCTTCGACGCTGAAGCGAAGGTCGGGGAAAGCATCGCGAAACATCTTCAAGAACTGCTTGAAGCCTTCGAGGCCTTGTGACAAACCGGGAAACTCCTCGTGTTCGATAAGATCGACGGCGATAAGCTCTTCGGCCAGTTCGAGATTTCCCTGGTTAATCACCTCGTCGTAGACTCGACGCATGATGCGCTTGTTCTGTTCGGTCGACATGGTCATTCCTCCGTTCTTTTAACGTTGTGAGCGCGGGCCGACTCGCGCGGGACGGCACAACATCAGACGGCGTCGATTCTCACAATTCGAAACACGGCCGCATCGGCACGCAGGTTCCATTACTCAGGGTGCGTCGAGCCGAGATCGGTAGGGCGTAACTTCGTAGATCGGGCAGAGAAGCGCAACGCAAGCAGACACACAGCCGGAGCGAATTCACACGCTCGTTACCGTGCGGCATATCGGCTACAGGCCGAACTGACGAAGATGATGATCGGTGTGGCGATACGCCCACCGGTGCCAGTCGTCTCGGGTCATGCGTCCAAATGCGCCGTGGCTTTCGGCAAGGTCAGCGGCCGGGGCCTGCGCGAACAACCGAAGTCCCTCGATGGCCCGCTGCCGGTCCGCCTCGAAGTCACCCGGCTTTGTGCCTTCGGCATGCGGGTCCACGGCCGCGGGCGTCTTGAGCCCCTGCGGCCAAGGGAGCGGCGACCGCAGCGCAATCCACTTGAGCACCGGACGGTTCCGGGCCGGTTCACGCGAGGCGTCCTCCGACTCCCCGGCACCTCTCTTGAGAACGGATGCCGTAGCATCGCCAAGGTGGCAGAGCATCTCGGCGGCCGTCATCGTCCCCCACTTTCGAGACGTATCCGGCCGCAATTCCCCGAGACGTCGGATTAGCTGCTCAAGTTCGGCCGGCTTGGAGATAGTACTCATTTTGCACGCCGATCAGCCGTCGCCCTTCATAACCCTGTTTCCACAATCACGGTGTCACGCCGCACGATAACTTCCGCCCAGCCCCCAAGTCCGTTCGTTACGTATCCAGCGACCACACCTCGATACTGAAAGGAGTCAATCCAGGCACTGTATGTCAACGT
>JBFHWK010000421.1:0-2519 GCA_041589075.1 Rhodothermales bacterium | reverse complement strand
GTCGAGCCTCGTCTCGAGTTGATCGAGAAGCATGAAACAGAAGGTGCCGAGACGGTCCTGCAACGGCATCGTGTCGAGATCGGGGATGTCCGCCGCCTCTTGCACGACGCGATCGACGACGAGAGGATACCACGCCGTGATGGCGTCGTTTACGCTGTCGAAGTGGCGATCGAAAACGAGCCGATCGACGTCGGCGCGCTCGCAGACGGCGTCGGGCGTCAGATGAGTCGGGTCATCGACATACAGGTCGGCGACCGCTTCGATCAAACGGGTGCGATTGGAGGGCATTGACGCGTTTACGGCGGGAGGCGCAATCGGTTCAATGGGAACGTGCGGGCGCGATTAGAGAGCGGGCGGATGCGGGCAGGGGCGGGGTCCAGCGCAATTATCGCCAGCCGACCATGTCAGGAGAGTCGACCCACGGCTAACGTAGACGCGGGCTGCGCAAGAACGGTGCTGCCATCTCCGACATCCGTCTTCAGCCTGCCTGCCACGTCCTCAACAATCATGTACGCGCAGGGTACGATCACCAAAATGATGGCCGTCGCAAACACAATCCCGAATCCGAGAGAGATGGCCATCGGTATCAAGTGGTATGCCTGCCGCGACGTCTCGAGGATTATGGGTGTCAGGCCGCCGAACGTCGTCAGGGTGGTCAGGACGATCGGACGAAAACGACGGAGTCCGGCCTGGTGGATGGCGTCGAACGCCGAGTGATCGACACGCTGCTTATTGGCGTAGTGGATCATGATGAGCGAGTCGTTCAGAACGACACCGGACAGGGCGATGACTCCCATCAGGCTGACGAGCGAAAGGTCGTATCCGAGGAGAATGTGACCGATGACCGCTCCCACGATTCCGAACGGAATTGCTCCCATCACGATCACAGGCTGGACGTAGCTCCCCAAGCCGACCGCCAGCAAGGCGTATATCACCATCATCGCGAGCGCGAAGCCGCCCCAGAGCGCCTTCGTCGACTCCCGCATCTCCGCTTGACTCCCTTCGAACGTCCACGTGATGCCGGGAAAGTCTGCCTGGAGTTGCGGAAGCACCTCCGCCCTGATGGATGTCAAGACACGAGATACGGCATTCGCGGGCTCCGCGTCCATGGCGACCGTGACGACACGACGACCGTTTCTCCGGTTGATCGACGCGAAGGCCGTACCCTCTTCCACGCTCACCACATCCAGCAGCGGAACCTCCATCCCGTCCGGTGTGCGTATGACGAAGTCTTCCAGATGATGAATGTCCTCCCTTTCTTCCTTAGGAAGTTTGACGCGGACTTCAATCTCGTTGGTGCCACGCAACTGCCGCATCGCAAGCGCTCCGTAGAATGCGTCGCGAACCTGCTGCCCGACGTCGGCGGGGGTAACGCCGAGTTTGCGGCCTTCGGGGAGCAGTTTAAAATCAAACTGGGCCTTCCCTTCGTCGTAGTTGTCGTTCACGTCTCGAGTGTTTTCGAAGGCTTCGACGCGTTCAAGAAAGGCCCGGCTGGCGCGTTCCAGGACCTCGATGTTCGAGTGGCTGAGGTCTACGCTTATGTCCTGCCGCCAGCCACCCGGGCCACGCTCCGCTTCAAACGTGATCTGATCGACGCCTGCGATATCACCGATCTCATCACGCCACATCTCGATCACCTGGCGAGCGGTCATGTCGCGCTCGTCGGGCGGCTTGAGCACAATCTCAACGTCCACGAAGCCTTGTCCTCGCACGTTGGTCTTGATCCCTTCGGCCACACGGTACAGGTTCTGTTCTTCGAACATGCGATGCGTGGCAGCGGTCACCTCGTTCGCCACCTGCGCGGCCTGATCCGGGGTCGTGCCGACGGGCAGTGAAACGCCGGCTTCGATCTCGTCGGCGGCCAACTCCGGCATCACGATCATTCCCATGTGATCGCTGTAGGCGAAGCCGGCCACCACCACCAACAGGGCGATCGCACTCGTGACGGTAACGTAGCGGTGGCGCAGACACACATCCAGCAGCCGACGGTAACGCTTGTCGACAAATCGATCAAAGCGGCGCGCGATTCCTTCCTGCCAGCGATCGATGACGTCTATGATCTTCGATCGCGTCTCAACAGGCGTATGAGCGAGGTGGGCCGGCAGGATGAAGAGCGCTTCAAGGAGTGAGACAGCCAGCACGACGATGACGACGGCAGGCAGCGGCCACCAGTATTTGCCCGTGGTTCCGGGCATGAAGAGCAGCGGGATGAACGCGATGATATTGGTCAGGACGGCGATGGTCACGGGCCGCGCCATGTCCTTCGTGCCGGCAATGGCGGCCGCAAGTGGTCCCATTCCTTGCCGCCGCAATTCGTACACGTTCTCTCCGACCACAATCGCGTCGTCCACGACGATGCCGAGGGCAACGAGAAATCCGAACATCGAAATCATGTTGATGCTCAGATTTATCAGCGGCAGAAAGAGGGTGGCGCCCACGAACGAAATCGTCATGCCCATCATCACCCAGAACGCGAGGCGAACTTCGAGAAAGAGCGACAGGACAAGAAGAACGATGAG
>JBFHWK010000420.1:0-2520 GCA_041589075.1 Rhodothermales bacterium | reverse complement strand
GCCGAACATCTCCGTGAGCTGCAGTCGGCCACGCGCACTGATGCGACGGTCGTCGTGCGCCGCTTCGTGCCCAACCCGCTGCCGCTCTATCGGGGCGCGCACAACGTCGTGTCGATGGGCGGATACAACACGCTGCTCGAGGTGCTTGCGGTCGGCAAGCGGCCCCTGGTGGTGCCGCGTATCGAGCCGCGCTGCGAGCAGCTCATCCGGGCGGGCGCGTTCGAGCGCCTCGGCCTCGTCGACGTGCTTCACCCGTCGATGCTCACACCGGTGACCGTGCGACAATGGCTCGACGTCCGTCACGAGTCGCCGCCGGACACACCCGCGCGCATCGCCATGGACGGGCTCGACAAGATCGTCGAGATGGTGCGGCACATCGGCCTCAACGATACACACAGCCTCCAGTCCACCGCGGTATAGCCCGCAGCAAAATGAAGATCGGCTACGTCGTCAAACGCTACCCGAGGTATTCGGAGACGTTCATCGTCAACGAGATTCTCGAACACGAACGGGCCGGACTCGACATTGAGATCTTCGCGCTAAGGCCGCCCACGGACTCGCACTTTCAGGGTGCGATCGCGGACGTGCGCGCGGCGGTGCACTACGTCGATCCTCCCGCCGGCGTGTCGAATTTCTGGTCGCGGCTGAGCGACGCGGCGCGGTCGCTGCCCGGCACGTGGCCCGCCATGGCCGCCGCGGCCGGTATGGAGGCGCGCGACGTATTTCAGGCGGTGCAATTGGCCGTTCTCGGCCGCGACCTCGGTGTCGACGTGCTGCACGCACACTTCGCAACGTCGGCCACCGACGTGGCCCGGCTAACCGGCCGCATCACGCGCATCCCCTTCACCTTTACGGCACACGCCAAGGACATCTTTCACCAGTCGGTCGACACCGACACGCTCCGCCGGAAGCTCCACGACGCCGCAGCCGTCGTAACCGTGAGCGACTACAACCTGCAGTACCTGCACAGCAGCTTCCCCGACGTGTCAGGCAACGTGCGGCGCATCTACAACGGACTCGACCTGCCACGCTTTCCGTTCACGCTGCCGGGGGAACGCGAGCGGCGCATCGTGGCCGTCGGGCGGCTCGTCGAGAAGAAGGGCTTCGACGTGCTCGTCGAGGCGTGCGGCGTCCTGCGGAAGAACGGCATCGCGTTTCACTGCGACATCATCGGTCAGGGCGATCAGGAGCAGACGCTGCGCAACCTGATCGACCGTTTCGACCTCGGCAGTCACGTGACCCTCACCGGTCCGCTGCCCCTGCATCGCGTGAAGGAGGAGATACAGAAGGCGGCCGTGGTGGCCGCGCCGTGTGTCGTCGGCGCCGACGGCAACCGCGACGGGCTGCCGACAGTCCTACTCGAATCGATGGCCCTCGGCACGCCGTGCGTATCGACCGACGTTACCGGCATACCCGAGGCGATACGGCACGACGTCACCGGTCTGATCGTGCCGCAGCGCAACGCCCGCCAGCTTGCGAGGGCGCTGGCCACGATGCTCGGCGATCCTGCACTGCGATGCCGCATCGCGCGCGAGGCCCGCAGCCTGATCGAGTCGTCGTTCGACGTCGCCAAGAGCGCGGCCGCACTGCGCGGCGTCTTCGCCGACGCCGTCCGCACACCACGTAGCATCGTGCCCGTACCGTCCAGACTCGGAAAGGTGGCATGAGGCTAGCGTACATCTGTATGGACCCGGGCGTGCCCGTCTTCGGCAACAAGGGCTGCTCGATTCACGCGCAGGAGATGCTCCGCTTCTTTGTGCGCGCGGGCTTCGACGTGACAGTCTACGCAGCAAGCACCGGCGGCGAACCGCCGGCGGGTCTCGGTTCGGTGCGTGTGCATCACATGCCGATCGAAGGTCAGGACCGCGAGGAGCGCGAGCAGTCGGCCGTCCGCCGCAATGAAGATGTACTGCAGCAGCTTCTCGCCGACGGCCCCTTCGACCTCGTGTACGAGCGATACGCGCTCTTCTCATTTGCGGGAATGCGGTATGCACACGGACAGCGCATCGCCGGCGCCCTCGAAGTGAACGCACCGCTCGTCGCCGAGCAGACGGAGCACCGCGAGCTGCACGACCGGTCGTCGGCCGTTCGGATTACGGAGGATGTTTATCGCAGTGCACCCACGGTCGTCGCCGTGTCAGACAAGGTTCGTGATCACGTCATTGAGATGGTCGGCCGCCGTGAACATCTTCACGTCGTGCCAAACGGAGTCGACGTCGACCGCTTCGCGCCGCAGCAGCCTGCCGAGTCGTCGTCGCCGCAGCCCTTCACGATCGGATTCGTGGGCAGCCTGAAGCCGTGGCACGGCGTGCACCATCTGCTCGACGCGTTCCGGCTCGTCGTGAACCTGATTCCGGATGCACGGCTGGTGATCGTCGGGGATGGACCCGAGCGTGAACATCTCCATGAACAGACGGAGGCACTGGGACTGGCGGATGCGGTCGACTTCACCGGCAGCGTGGCGCACGAGCACGTGCCGTCGCTGTTGTCGGGGATGCACGCGGCCGCGGCGCCGTACGT
>JBFHWK010000419.1:0-2576 GCA_041589075.1 Rhodothermales bacterium | reverse complement strand
ATCAAGGGTTTTACCGGTATTGACGATCCTTACGAGGCCCCGACCGATGCAGAGATGGTGCTCGACACGGTGAAGTACTCGGCCGAGGAGTGTGCGGACCAGATCATGGCGAGGCTGGCAGAGGAGGGGTATTTGGGTTAGCAGCTTTTGTCGTTCAGGAGGGATGCCCGTATGAAGGGAATCGTCCTTGCCGGAGGGTCCGGCACGCGGCTGTACCCGCTCACCATGGCGGTGAGCAAGCAGTTGATGCCCGTCTACGACAAGCCGATGGTGTACTATCCGCTTAGCACACTCATGCTCGGCGGAATCCGCGACATTCTCGTGATATCGACGGGGCGTGACCTGCCGCTATTCAAGGACCTGCTCTCGGACGGTTCTCAGTGGGGTATCCGTATTGACTACGCCAAGCAGGACGAGCCGAGAGGAATAGCAGAGGCCTTCCTGATCGGCGAAAGCTTCATCGGAGACGACCCGGTTGCACTCGTGCTCGGCGACAACATCTTCTACGGCGCAGGCCTTTCTTCGATACTCCAGCGTGCTGCCGGCAGATCCAGAGGGGCGACCGTCTTTGGATATTACGTGTCGGATCCGGAGCGGTATGGTGTCGTCAACCTTGACGCCGACGGCACCGTTCTCGACATCGAAGAGAAGCCGGTGCACCCCAAATCAAACTATGCGCTTGTCGGTCTCTATTTCTATGACAACGACGTAGTGTCGATCGCAAAGAGCCTGGTTCCCTCCGGCCGTGGAGAGCTGGAAATCACCGACGTGAACCGAGAGTATCTTCGTCGGCAAAGTCTAAGCGTGGAGATCCTGGGCAGAGGCATGGCATGGCTCGATACGGGCACGCACCGCTCGCTTCTCGAGGCTGCGAATTTCGTCGAAGTGATTGAATCCAGGCAGGGTCTCAAGATCGCATCACCGGAAGAAGTGGCGTACCGGATGGGTTTCATTGATCGCGAGCAGGTTGCGAAACTGGCAGCCAACCTCTCGAAAAACGAGTACGGGACATACCTGAATCGCTTGATCGAGGAGGGAAGAGAGGCTCATGCGAATAGTTGAAACGAAGATTCCGGATCTGCTGCTGTTGGAGCCGGACGTTTTCGGCGACGATCGCGGGTTCTTTCTGGAGTCCTACAACCAGCAGCGGTATGTCGAAGCCGGGATAAACCACCGCTTCGTACAGGACAACCACTCCCGATCGTCCAAAGGAGTGTTGAGGGGACTGCACTGCCAGAAGTTGTTCGGGCAGGGAAAGCTGGTGCGAGTTTCGCGCGGCGAGGTCTTCGACGTAGCTGTGGATATCCGCCTTGGCTCACCGACGTTCGGGCAGTGGTACGGCACGATACTCAACGACACAAACCACAGGCAGGTGTTCATTCCGCCGGGGTTCGCCCACGGCTTCTGCGTGCTGTCCGACATCGCTGATTTCGAATACAAGTGTACCGAGTTCTATCATCCCGAGGATGAGATCGGCCTGCGGTGGGATGACCCCGCCATCGGTATCGACTGGCCTATAGACGATCCGATCCTTTCGGAGAGAGATCGCAGTTTCCCCACCATTTCGGAAGTGGACGACGACTATTTCCCGGTCGTCGAACAATACGTATGAGGGTATTGCTCACTGGTGCCGGCGGACAGGTTGGCCGGGCGGTCGTTGCGGCCGGCGGCGGCTCGGTTCAGGTCGTTGGCCTCACGCGGGCCGACCTCGACATCTGCGATGCGGATGCGGTCTCGAGGATCGGTCAAGTCCACCAGCCGGACGTAGTCGTGAATGCGGCGGCGTTCACCGCAGTCGATTTTGCCGAGCAGCGAAAGGAAGATGCCTTTCGCGTCAATGCCGACGGGGTGGAAAACCTGGCCCGCATGTGCAGGGCTGAATCGATCCCGCTGATTCACATCTCCACTGACTATGTGTTCGACGGCACGAACGAGGCGCCTTATGCGGAATTCGATGTCCCGAACCCGCTGGGTGTCTACGGCGCCAGCAAGCTTGAAGGAGAAGGGCGCCTGCGCGCGATACGTCCTGACCACGTGATTCTGCGGACGAGCTGGGTCTTCTCCGAGACGGGAAGCAGTTTCGTAAAGACGATCCTTCGGTTAGCGCGAGAACGTGATGAGTTGCGGATCGTGGCCGATCAGTGGGGCCGCCCCACCGCCGCCGGTGACATCGCGCGAACCTGCCTAACTCTAGCGCGCCGTCTGTGCGAGGCGGGGAGTGAAGTAACGGGTGTTTACCACTTTGGTGGTGATCCGCCGGTTTCCTGGTTTGAGTTCGCTCTGGCGATTGTGCGCATCGCAGGCGAACATGAGGATCTTGCCGTTCGCAAGATCACGCCGATAACCACGGCTGACTATCCGACGCCAGCGAAAAGACCTGAAAACTCTGTGCTCGACTGCGCGACGATCTGTGCTCAGTTTGGACTGACGCTGCCGAGCTGGGAGCATTCTCTGAGGAAAGTGCTCGACACACTTGGTCGGGTTGGTTCCGCCACGGCGATTCAAACAAGTGAACTGGCGTAATGAAATACACACCCCACAACGTCCTCGTTACCGGCGGCGCGGGTTTTATCGGT
>JBFHWK010000418.1:0-2583 GCA_041589075.1 Rhodothermales bacterium | reverse complement strand
GGAGTGGCACCAAGGAGAAAGCCGGTCTTAAGATCCTGTGATGTGTCACCGGCAATCGACGCTGCGATCGCCACGACACAGCCCACCGTCAAGGCAGCGGCCTTGCCGAAATCGTCCGTCCAGCCTATCGCCAGGAATAGCGCCGACGTTGCCAGCAGCGTTGCGATGGTCATCCCGGAGGTCGGATTCGAGGTCACGCCCACCAGACCGACAATCCGCGACGACACGGTCACAAAGAAGAACGCGAAGATCGCGACCAGCACGGCAGCCATGGCCCGAAATGCAAAGCTCTCGATGCCGAACGCCTGCGGAACAATCGCCAGCATTACTGCGATGGTCGTAACGCCGATCGCCACGACCTTCAGCGACAGGTCCGACTCGGTCCGCAGGATCATCGCGTCGGCAACCCCTGCGAGACGAGACTTGATCTGGCGCGCGCCGATCTTGAAGCTCTCGATCATCGTCGGGAGGCTCTTAAGGAGCGTTACAAGTCCGCCGGTCGCCACGGCCCCAGCACCGATATACCGAACATAGCGGGTCCAGATCTGTCCCGGCGTCATGTCGACAATCAGTTTCGCCGTTTCGGGATACAGAGGTTCGACCCGGCCCTCACCAAACACGGCGATGAGCGGGATCAACACGACCCACGACAGCAGGCCGCCACCCACCATGATCGCAGCGGTGCGAGGACCAAGGATGTAACCGACACCCAGCAGCGCCGCGGACATCTCGCACGACACCTGACCCTTCTTGAGCAGCGGAAGATGAACGGTCACTTCATCCGGCAAGACCTTAAGGCCGCCGACGATCCACTTGACCACGGCGCCGACGCCGAGACCGAGGAAAACGTTTCGCGCCCGGCTGCCGCCCGTCTCGCTGGCTACGAGGACCTCGGCGCAAGCGGTACCCTCGGGATACGGCAGCCTCCCGTGTTCGCCGGCAATCAGAAACCGGCGCAAGGGAATCATGAAGAGAATCCCGAGCAGGCCACCGCCCATCGCCAGCAGTGTCATCTGCAGCAGCCCCGGCGGCATGCCCCACATGAAGAGTGCCGGCAGCGTAAAAATCACACCGCTCGCAACGGAGCTCGACGCCGACCCCACCGTCTGCGACATGTTCGCCTCTAGAATCGTCGAGCCTACTCCCACTACCTGCAGCGCTCGGAATAGCGCGATGGTCAGCACGGCCACCGGAATTGACGTCGAAATCGTCAGCCCAACTCGAAGACCGAGGTACGCGTTCGCCGCACCAAAGAGGATTCCAAAGACGATCCCCGCGACCGCAGCCTTGACGGTGAACTCGGTCAGCGACTCGCCCGGCGAAACGTACGGCGGATACACCTGCCCCTCGGGCAGCTCCTCGTATGCGAGTGGGCTGAGGCCCTGCTTGTTTTCGTGAGACATCGGGGACTTGCAGACTTTCGAGCGCGCGGTGAACCTATGCAGCGGCGAACGTGAAAATCAAATCAGACTTGGAGCGTTGCCTACGAGGTGTTCGTCAGTATCCCAATCCGTACCCGTACGGAAACAGCGGGTCGTAGTCTTCATCGCCGACATTGATGGGGTGTTGATCCGCTGACCTCGGCCACGTGTACGACAGTTTTCCAGTGGGCGCGTGGTCGCCAAACAGCACGTCCGCAATCCCGTTCCCCTCCGAGCCCGGAAGCCACGCGGCAACAAATGCGCCACTCGTGTCAAGCACCGGGTCGATGATCATCGGGCGTCCGGAGAGCAGCACCACGACCATGGGGACCCCGGCTTCGAATACCCGCCGCACAGTTTCAACATCGGTGGGGTCTAGCAACAGGTCGAGGTCGTCGCCGAAAAACTCCGCATACGGTGTCTCTCCGATAACGACGACAGCAGCGGTTGCACCCGCGGCGCCGCTTCCGTCCTCGGAATGCGTAACCTCCGTCTCCGAACCCACGGCCTGACGGACTCCCTCGAGCACGGTGGTTCCTGCAGTAATTGCGCCGCGACGGCCTTGCCAGTCGATGGTCCAGCCCCCGCTTTGCATTCCAATGTCGTCCGCACCTCTTCCCGCAACATGAATCCGTGCGGCGCTCTTATCGAGCGGTAGTACACCGTCGTTCTTCAACAGGACCAACGACTCACGGACCGCCTGACGTGCAACGGCCCTATGCTCTTTCGACCCAAAGCTCGCTGCGAAATCACGATCCGCTTTTGGTGACCAGTCGTCGTCAAAAAGACCAGCGGCGAACTTCACACGAAGAATCCTGCGTACCGCATCATCGACACGCGACATCGGTATGGACCCCTCCTCAACTGCCTCCTTCAGCAGCCGGAAAAAATCCTCATACTCTGCCGGAACCATGACCATGTCCATCCCGGCATTGATGGACGTGATGATGTCGCTCTTGTAGTCACCGGGAAGCTCGTCGATGGCGGCAAAGTCAGAAATCAGAAAACCTTCGAAGCCCAATTCCTCCTTGACAATTTCCGTCAGCAGGCGGCGGCTGCCGCTCGCTTTGACACCGTTCCAACTGCTGTACGAGGGCATGATCGTGCCCACGCCGGCCGCGATCGTGGTTACGTAGCCTTCCATGTGGATCCGCCGCAGCTC
>JBFHWK010000417.1:0-2585 GCA_041589075.1 Rhodothermales bacterium | reverse complement strand
TACTCCCACTTGTCGGAACCTACGGTCTTACCGTTGGGCACGTATACGGACAGGACGGTCATGTCGTGGGTTCGACCGCCGATCACACGGGCCTCGCTGTCCTCGAAGATATCGCCCATCCCGTTTACAACGTCCGTGATAGCGGAGCGGCTGAGGATAGCGACACCGTTCCACGTTCGCTGTCCATGCACGGCCGCGTGATAACCGGCGTCTAGTATTTCGTCGCGTGGAAAATCTTCGTCCGTAACCTTCAGCTCCTGCAGCAGCACAATGTCGGGGCTGGCCTTCTCAAGCCAGGCGAGCAGCCGTTCGAGTCGAGCGCGGATCGAATTAACGTTCCAGGTCGCAACCTTGATCATCCGGTGGGATCAGAAGTCTAGCTGGAGTTTCAGCGTGAAGTAGCGCGGCGGAGCAAGTAGAGCGACACGCTCGAGATAGTAGTAATTGAACACGTTGTTTACGAGGAGAGATGTCGTGATGCCGCGCCATCGCGCCATCAGACGAACGTCCGTGCTGTGCGTCTCTTCGAGAACGTTGGCATCTTGCACAAAGATGGCAAAATCGGAATCGATGGTTCCGGGGATACTGGCGTACCTATAGTCGATTCCCCCATCGAGCCACGGTAAGATTTTCATCGTCGCGCCGCTAATGAGAAGGTGGCGCGGGCGGTACGGGAGCTCGTCGCCGCTGGGATCGCGCGTGTCGAGAAACGTATACCCGCTCGTGACGCGCACCAGGTCGTTCAGGAGGACTCCCGAAACATTGACCTCGACACCGGCAATGCGTCCGTCGTCGAGGTTGATGAACTGAAAGCCGACGATGCGCACGCCTTCGCTATTAGGACCGTTGACGAAGCGCGGCTCGATGAAGTCCCGATAGTCGTTCCAGAAGCCGGACACGTCCCACTCAATGCCGTCGACCGGCCCTGCACCGGCGAGCCAGCCGCGGAGTCCGATCTCTACGCTGGTTCCCGTCTCGGGCTTCAGGCGCGGGTTACGATAGATCGGTATGAACTCCACGTTCTCGGTGAACCGCTCAGCGAGACTCGGAACCCTGAATCCCATCCCTGCGGCCAGCCGCGCTACGAGCCCTTCGGACACGACATACGAGACGGCGGCCTTCGGACTGAGTCGCGTCACCGTCTCCGTCGCGTCGACCCGGTACCAATCAAAACGCAGTCCTCCGACGACGGACACGGCCCGCGACAGCGCTCCCTCCCACTGGCCGAACACGGCGATTTCCGGCTGGCTACCGAGTTCGTCGCCGTCGCGCGTGAGGTAGAACGAAGACCGGGTCGTATTCGCATCGAAGTTAGTGCCGACCGTCAGCGTGCTGTTGCCTGCCAACGTGCGCGTGTACTGCAGCTCCGCACCGTAGCGAAAACCGACGGTCCCTTCGCTGACGGGCTTGGTCTTTCCCGTCAGATTGTCGATCGGCCTGATTACGGTACCGAAGAAGCGCAGCCGCCCTGTCAGCAGCGAAGTGCTGTTCGGAAAGTAACGGAACGTAGGCAGGATGTTGAACTGGTTCGAAAAGTTGTCGTTGGAGCCGGTCGGATCCGGCGACCGCGAGATTGACAGTTTCCCGGGGTTGAGCGGATCAGCGAGACCGTTCCAGAAGAGGAACGTGTCTTTCTCCCGGAGCTGTCCGCCGAAGAGGACGTCGCCTTGCCAGCGCCGGCTGAGTTGAAATCCGATTTTCGCGTAGGCCTGGAGTAATCTGTTCTGTTGCAGATTCATGTAGCCGATGTCCTTGCGATAAGACAGGCTGAGCCATCCTCCACCGCCGCGGCCCAGTTTGCGCGCGTGGTCGAACCGAAAGCCGGCGAACCACCGGAGGTCTTCCGATTCCTGCCATTCGTTGCGCCACACGTCATACTTGGCCTTCTCGTAGAATCCGCCGTACGTCTGGATGCCTGTCCGCGGCTCTGCGGGAAAGGCTTTCGTGATGACGTTGATCACGCCGCCGAGAGCGCCGCTGCCGTAAAGTGCCGAACCTGGCCCCTTGAGGACCTCGATCTGCTCGACCTGCGTCATGGGTACGATGTCCAGCGGCACGCCGTCGGTCTCCGGCGTGAGCAGTTGCGCGCCGTCGAGAAGCAGAAGCACACGGCTGCCCGTGTTGTATGCGAAGCCACTCGAGCCTCTGAGGTTGACCTGGTTGTCCTGCATCTGCAGACCCGACACGTAGCGCAGGGCGTCGTCGAGCTCGACCACGTTGCGCGTGTCGAGCTCACGCGCAGACATCACCGTCAGACTTGCCGGAACCATCGAGGCCAACTGTGCGCGCCGCGAGGCCGTGACAACCACTTCGCCCGTCTCGATAACGACCTCCGTCAGCACGAAGTCCGCCGTTGCCTCCTGCCCTTCGGCCACGACGATCTGTGTCGTCCCGCGTTTGAAGCCGACCGCGGAGGCGACGATCGTCATCGTTCCTGGAGATTCAAGGACCAGCCGATACCGGCCGTCCATCCCGGTGGTCGTGCCGTGGGTCGTGCCCTCGACAAACACGTTGACACCCGGCAGCGCCCCGCCCGTCTTGTCGACCACGCGGCCCGCAACCGAGGCCTGCTGCGCATGCCCTAG
>JBFHWK010000416.1:0-2586 GCA_041589075.1 Rhodothermales bacterium | reverse complement strand
TTTTGTCCTGGTCAGCAGCGCCTGACTGAACGCAAACAGAATCACGAAGATGACCATCGACAGCGCCGCCGCCCAGCCAAAGCGATACGCGTTGAACGCCGCCTTGTAAACGAACGACACCAGGATATGCGTCTGGTCGTTAGGCTCTCCCATGTTGGAGACAAGCCAGACCACGTTGATGTTGTTGAACGTCCAGACGATTCCGAGGGTAATCGCGGGCAGCATGACCGGCCGCAGCAGCGGGGCGGTCACATGCCAGAACTTCCTCCACGCCGAGGCTCCGTCCACATCGGCCGCCTCATACAACTCGGCCGGAATCGACTGCAGCCCGCCCAGTGCGATCACCATCATGAACGGAAAGCCCAGCCAGATATTCGACAAGATCACCGCAATGAAAGCTTCGACCGGCGACGTGAGCCACTCCACGGGCGACAGGTTCATGTATTTGGTGATCAGCAGGTTGATCGCGCCGTAGTCGTAGTTGAACATGCCCCGCCATGTCAGCGCGGTGATATACTGTGGAAGGGCCCACGGCAGTATGAGCAGGACGCGCCAGGCCGGTTTGCCTACAACGAACTTCTGGTGCAACAACACGGCGAGGAAGACACCGATCGCCACATGGAACACGATGTTGACGACCGTCCACACGACCGTCTTGAAAAGAATCTCCCAGAACTTCGGCTCCGCAAAGACCGCGACATACTGATCGAACCCGACGACCTCCCAGTCGCGGATATGGTATATGTTCATGTTCGAGAGCGAGAGCACCACATTGAACATGAACGGGTAGGCTACGACGGCGAGTACGAGAAGGACGGTGGGGCCGAGCAGGAAGAGGAGAAACAACCGCACGCGCTTCTTTTCGCGACCGTCAGCCAGACCGAGATCGAGATGTGCTCCGGTACCCATATTACAGGAACGTGTCCGCGATTCGTTTCTCGACCTCTTTCTGCATCAGCTTCGCGCCCTCCTCAGGCGTGACGGCCCCGTTCATGACGAGCTGATACGGTCCGCGCATCCCGTCCCATATCTGACGCATCTTGGGATCGATCGGCATCGGGCGGCTTACCTCCACCTGCCGCAGCGAAAGCTGTAGCCGCGCGTTGGACGTCACCACTTCCGACTCGCGGACGGATGTGATCACCGGAATCGTCGACAACTCCGCTGCCATCGCAGTTTGCATCTCGGGGCTGGTCAGATACTCGAGCACCTGACGAATGATCGGCAACTTCTCGTCGGGGACGTTGACGTTGACGCTGTAGCCTTTGGAGGAAACAACAGGCGCACTCCACAGCCCGGTAACGTCGTTTCGCGGAATCAGCGCGAGACCGTAATCGACTCCCGACTGCTCGTAACCGGTCCACGACCAGGGTCCGTTGATGATCGCCGGAACGCGCTGCTCTTTGAAAGTGGCCTCCGCGGTATCGTAGTCCGTCGTACCCGGAATCAGTTTGTGCTTGTCGCGAAGGTCGAGAATAAGTTGGATCGCCTGGACCGTGGCCGGCGTGTCCAGTGACGGGCGTCCGTCATCGTCCATCACCCATCCGCCAAAGCCCGTTAGGAACGGAAGGAAGAAGAAAGGCTCCGTGTAATTCCAGGTCAGCCCATACGCGATCCCCGGCATACGCCTTACCTCACCGAGCATTGTGATCATCTCCGAGATCGTTTCCGGAGGCTTGGTGATGTATTTCTTGTTGTAGACGAACATAAGATGGTTGCCGACCTGATCGGCCACCATCCACGGCTTGCCCTCCCAAGTCAGAACACCGTCGTCGTTGAACTGCGAGAGGTACTCTTCGTCGAGCACTCTATCGATGGGCATGATCGACTCGGTGAGGGCGAGGATCGAGATGTTATCCGATGGACCGAAGAGCAGCTCGGGTCCCTTGCCGCCGACCGATGCGATCACGAAAAGGTTGCGTGCTTCTTCGTTCTCTCTGTAGAGCGTCTCGATGACGTGATCGGTGTGCTGCCGATTGTACTCGGCCACGACGCGTTCAAAGAAGAGACGTTCGGGGCCGATCTTCTGGTGCCAGATTCGGATGCGGGGCACGTCGGGTGCACTGCTGCAGCCCGCCACGGCGATCACCAGCATGGTAATTAGGGCCTTTGCAAATCTCACGCCTTACCGATGGGTCGATTCGATGGTCGGGTCAGGGGGCGGTGGATTCGGGTACGAGCGCAGTCAGACATGCGTCGTCCCTGGCCGCCTACGTTCTCTCGAAGATCGTTGAACAACGTGGGCACTATGCATGCGGCGCCCCTCTTCGGTCGTCGACGACGACCCCGTCCTCCTCTACACCGGTCGTTGAACGCCGTGCCACCAGCCGCGGCGCAAAAACCGTGTGCGTAGCGATGCGTTCCGGATCTTGAATTCTGGCGAGCAGCTTCTCGGTAGCCAGTCGACCCATGTCGTACATCGGTTGCCGCAGCGTACTGAGGCCGATGTGGCGGCTCAAGCTGACGTCGTCGAAACCGATCACGGCAACGTCACGCGGTATTTTCAGCCTGCGGCTCCGAAGTGCGGAGATTGCGCCGAGGGCCTGGACGTCCGACGTGGCAAAGACGGCGTCTACGGGGGCTTCG
>JBFHWK010000415.1:0-2586 GCA_041589075.1 Rhodothermales bacterium | reverse complement strand
CGGGGGCATACACGATGCCACTATT
Organism: Rhodothermales bacterium; assembly: GCA_041589075.1. Lineage (GTDB taxonomy): Bacteria > Bacteroidota > Rhodothermia > Rhodothermales > JABDKH01 > JBFHWK01. The sequence goes on along the minus strand of JBFHWK010000415.1, from coordinate 2,561 downwards.
GTGAGGACGTTAGGCGATCACGCGGGCCTTCACCCACTGATCCAGGAAGATATCGTCAGCCCGCGGCAGCGCCCAAAAGTGGAGCAGGACGGGAGTCACGTCTATATCGTAGTCCGGATGCTGGACTATGACAGCAGCGCTCACCGGGTTAAGTCGGAACAGTTCAGCATTATTATAGGGCCGCGGTACGTACTCACGTTCCAAGAGATTCCGGGAGACATGTTCGGCCCACTCCGCGATCGAATTCGACTGACGACCGGACGCATTCGCAAGCGCGGCCCCGGTTACCTCGGCTACGCACTGCTCGACGCGGTGATCGACCACTACTTCGTGGTCGTCGACCATGTGAGTGAGTTGATGGATGAGCTCGAGGAGCGCCTCCTCCACGACGCAGATCGGGAAACGGAGTCACACATACACGAACTGCGTCGCGAACTCGTGATTGTCCGCCGAGCCGTGTGGCCCGTTCGCGAACTGCTCGTTTCTCTCGAGAAGATGGAAGTGTCCCCCTTTGAGAGGGACCTTCAACCGTTTCTTCGCGATGCGGGGGATCACGTCCACCAACTTATTGACGCGACCGAAAGTCTCCGTGAAGCATCAACCGGCCTGCTGGACCTGTACCACATGGGCCTGTCGAATCGGGCGAATGACATCATGAAGATGCTAACCATGATCGCGACGATCTTCATTCCACTGACCTTTCTGGCCGGCATCTATGGCATGAACTTCCAGTACATGCCGGAGCTGTCGTGGCCATACGGTTATCCGCTGATACTGATCGTGATGTTTGCGATCGCGATCCTACTGGTCCTCTATTTCCGTCGGCGCCGATGGCTGTAACAGAGATCGTCCTCCCGCCCATTGAGCCCGGAGACGTGGTCGGTGTCATCGCCCCGTCCAGTGCACCACCGAACGACAGGAGACATGAGGACGGCGTAGCAGCGCTACAGCGTGCCGGATACCGTGTCATCGATAGTGGCCGCGAAGCAGAGCCGTTTGGGTACCTCGCAGGCACTGACGACGTGCGCGCGCGGCTGCTGAATTCAACATTCGCCAATCCGGACATCAAGGCGGTGTTCTGTACGCGCGGTGGCTACGGTATCCTCCGCATTCTCGACCGCATCGACTTCGACGCACTTCGGCGGCATCCAAAACTGGTCGTGGGATACAGCGATATCACGGCTTTGCAGTGTGCCATCTTAGCGGTCAACGGCATCCCCGGTTTGTCCGCATCTATGGTGGCTGTGGACTGGCCTGATCTAACGGAAGCTGAGCGGGAGACCCATGTGCGGATTCTGGCTGGAAAGGCGAACCAGGGACTTTATGGCCCGGAGGGCGTCTCCCTGGTGCCTCTAAAGCATGGAAATGCCGCCGGAGTCCTCTTCGGCGGTAACCTGTCGATGATCGTTCGCCTGCTCGGGTCGCCCTACCTGCCGCCTCTCGAAGACAAGATCCTCTTCGTTGAGGAGGTTGGTGAGGCTCCCTACAGGATTGATGCGATGTTCGCTCAACTTCACCTCGCCGGCGTTCTCAAATCCATTCGTGGGCTGGTGCTCGGACGGTTTACGGATGCCAAGCCCCCTGACGGCCAGCCGTCGCTGGAAGTGGAAGATGTTCTCAATCACTACGCTCGACTTTGTGTCGGGCCGGTCGCGTCCGGCCTGCCGTATGGTCATGTTCGCGAGAAGATCCCTATGCCCATCGGAGTCGCCGGCACGCTTAGCGTCGATCAGGGCGAGAGTCGGCTGAAGGCGACGCAGCAGGTTACGTCGGCAACCCCTTCATAATCGGATCGACGAAGTGCGATTAGCTGTTTTTGCATCCGGTGGCGGCTCCAACTTTGAGGCGATCGCACGAGCAAAGGAGTCCGGAGATCTCGACGCGTCGATCGAGCTCGTCGTCGCCAACCGACCGGACGCCGGCGTCCTGGAACGTGCGCACACACACGCAATCTCGACGACGGTCATTCGACCGGAAGACTTCAACTCTTCGGCGGAATACGTTGAGCATCTGCTACGTCTGCTCGATAACAGGCATGTCGACTTCATCGCGCTCGCAGGATACCTCAAGAAAATTCCACTGGAGGTCGTGGGGCGATTCCGTCATCGAATAGTTAATATTCACCCGGCGCTCTTGCCGTCGTTTGGCGGCAAGGGCTTGTATGGCCGCCGCGTGCATCAGGCCGTACTTGACTACGGCGTCAGGTGGACCGGAGTTACTGTGCATCTCGTAGATGAAGAGTATGACACCGGCCCCATCGTGCTGCAGGAGCCTGTTCCCGTTCACCAGGGCGACAGTGTCGACGCACTTGCCGCCCGTGTACTTGACGTCGAGCACCGGCTGTACCCCAGAGCCTTGCAACTGTTCGCTGCGAACCGAATCACCGTCGAAGGCCGTCGCGTAACGATACACGATCGTTCACAATAGACAACGTCCATCCAGATGATTGAAGTGAAAGAAATTCCCACCCCTCCGGACCTTTGTCTGGTTCGCAGGGCGCTGATCTCGGTCTTCGACAAGGCCGGTCTTGTCCCATTCACGCGATCTCTTCATGAACGTGG
>JBFHWK010000414.1:0-2590 GCA_041589075.1 Rhodothermales bacterium | reverse complement strand
GGCGCCTCGTGGCCGTGCCGTTGGATGAGCTACGGTACACGGGGCCGGGCAGCGTTGCTATCGACGCCACGTCGCTGCCGGGCGGTGTCTACTTCTACTCACTCAGTACGGGTCGTGAAGTCGTGTCCGGCAAGATGATGATCTTCTGAAAAGGACCAGATTATCGGAGCAAATGACGTGCAACTGAGAACTCCCCAGCTCGCAGCTGTTGTCTCCATCATGATCTTCGCCGTCGTTGGATGCGCGTACAGAGGTCGGGACGTACCAGTTGCAGAGCAGTCAGTCGTCGCGAACGAGTTTCTGGACGACGTGGCGACACGCACCTTTCGCTGGTTCTGGGAGACGACGAATCCGTCCAACGGCCTCGTGCCGGATCGCGCACCGGATCCGCCTTTTTCAAGCATTGCCGCCATAGGCTTTGGGCTGACGGCGTACGGGATCGGCGCTGAACGCGGGTACGTGACGCGTAACGATGCGGCCGAGCGCACGCTCACCACGCTGCGCTTCCTGTGGGGACTACCACAAGGAGAAGGGCCTACCGGCGTGGCTGGACACCGGGGATTTTATTTTCATTTCCTGGATATGGAGCGTGGTCTTCGATTCCGAACGACGGAGCTGTCGACCATTGACACGGCGCTTCTGATGGCAGGCGTGCTGTTTGCGCAGGCTTACTTTGACGAGGAGAACGAGCGCGAGGCGGCAATCCGGGCATACGCCGACTCGCTTTACCAACGGGTCGAGTGGCCGTGGTTTCAGCGCGGCAAGGCACCGCTTATCACGATGGGATGGCGACCGGAACGCGGAGGCTTTGGAGAGGCGGCATACGAAGGTCTGAACGAGGCCATGATTCTATATATTCTTGCCCTCGGATCGCCCACGTACCCGATAGACACGGACGTCTGGAACGCGTGGACGTCCACGTATAAGTGGGGCAGTTTCTACGGCTACGACCACGTGCCATTCAGCCCCCTGTTTGGGCACCAGTACAGTCACGTGTGGATCGACTATCGCGGTATCCAGGATCCGTACATGAAGCAACGTGGCATCGACTACTTCGAGAATTCGCGGCGCGCTACGCTCTCGCAACGGGCTTACGCGATCGACAACCCGCGCGGCTTCAAGGACTACGGCGAAAACATCTGGGGACTTACGGCATGTGACGGTCCGGCGGGAACATCAAGAGTCGTGGATGGAGATACGATCGTGTTTCATCGATACTGGGCGCGGGGTGCCAGTCTGATCAGAATAGACGACGACGGGACGATCGCGCCGACCGCCGCCGGCGGTTCCGTTCCGTTTGCACCGGTCGAGGCGATCGACGCGCTGATGACAATGAAGGATCGTTACGGGCCGCTGGTGTACAATGACTATGGCTTTGTCGACGCCTTCAACCCGACGTTTACGTTCTCCGACGAGCAGCTCGAGTTCGGCACTGTGGATGCCGCACACGGCTGGTTCGACGGGCAGCAACTGGGTATCGATCAGGGACCGATCCTGACAATGATCGAGAACCATCGAACCGGACTGGTCTGGGACGCGATGAAGCGAAATCCGTACGTCGTTCGTGGGCTGTGCCGCGCCGGGTTTTCGGACGGATGGCTGGATGGCCGGTGTGACGAGTGATGGTAGCCGATGTGCATGTGAATCGAAGCGTGGGCGGAATTCCAGTCGGGCTGGTGGCCGCGCTCGCGCTCATCATTGGAGGCTGTCGCCTGGGGCCTTCATCGGCTGAAGACAAAGCCGGGCCGGCCCTTTCCGCGACTGAATCCGACGCTGCCGGCGAAGGCGAGTCGCCGCCGATAAGCGAGCAACAAGCTATCGTCGATCCGCCGGACGGTATGGTCTACGTGTCCGGCGGCCAAACGATAATCGGTTCAGAAATCGGCCCGCCCGAGGAGCAGCCGGTCTTTAAAACAACCGTCGAGCCGTTTTATCTCGATGCGCACCCCGTGACCGTGGCTCAGTTTCGGACCTTCGTTGAGCAAACGGGCTTTGTCACCGAGGCTGAGCGCTTCGGCAATTCGGCCGTGTTCGATTTCGATAGCTTACAGTGGGAGTTACGTGAGGGCGCCACGTGGGAGCACCCGCTCGGTCCCGATGCGCCGCCGGCCGTCGAGAACCATCCGGTGACGCACGTTTCGTGGGACGATGCGAGCGAGTACGCCCGGTGGGCAGGGAAGCGCCTGCCGTCGGAAATCGAATGGGAGTTTGCCGCACGAGTCGGAACTGACGCCGACGACCGGTATCCATGGGGCTCTTCGATAAACGAGAACGGATTGCACAAGGCCAATGTCTGGCAGGGCGTTTTCCCTCTTTATAACACTGAAGACGACGGTTTCCTCCTCACGTCGCCCGTAGGGACGTTCGGCACCACCGCGATAGGGCTTCAGGATATGGCGGGCAATGTCTGGGAATGGACGTCGGACTGGTTTCGCCCGTACGGCGACGACCGTACTGTGTTTGTCCCGACAGCCACGAGCGAGCGCGTGCAGCGCGGCGGGTCCTTTCTCTGTAATGAGTCGTACTGTCATGGCTTCCGAGTCACGGCTCGCGGTCACTCGACGCCCGAGTCATCGCACTTTCACGTCGG
>JBFHWK010000413.1:0-2591 GCA_041589075.1 Rhodothermales bacterium | reverse complement strand
GCACGGGGCACATCTGTCGGCTATCGCTTATGCCCATCAAGAGGCTGAGGCAGAGACGACCTGATCCGATCGATGCCCTGAACGACGAAGCCCCGGCCTCATCCGAGACCGGGGCTTTTTTCGGGTCATCGCGTTTCCGTAAGTACGTCGCACTACTCGGTAAACTCCGGATCGATCTCCGTATAGACGGAGTCCGGGTGCGCTCCCGTGACGCGGATTATAACCTGGTTGCCGAGCTCGGGGTTCGTACCGCGGATCACGAGGTTTGACGGATCGGACGATGGGTCGATCTCTATCATGCCATGATAGGTGTGGTAGCTTCCGTCGGCCTCCGCACCGTAGCCGAACGACTCCAGGGTCGCGTTACTCCAGTCGCAGCCGGCCACCGCACACGTGTCGCCGCCGCCGCCGAAGAACTCCGGCTTGCGCATCCAGCGTATCGCGTCGACCGCCACCTCATACGCGTCCTGCGCGAGCGCATCGAGGTTGGCCTTCTTCCTGCCCTCGCCAAAACCACGTACGGCAAGAACAGCCGCGATGCCGACAATAACGATGCCTAATACAATAAGTAGGAACTGTGACTGGCTCATGAGCAACCCGGGGCGAGTAGTGGGCGTGCAGTTGCGCTGCAAGTCGTGCTATCGCCATTATCGGCCCGCGGGAGCAGATTTTAAGGGTCCTGTCGCGGACATTCGGTGCATTCCGAGCCATAGAGGCCATTTTCGGGGCAAATGCTCCAGTGCACCCTTGCACAGGCAGGGGTCCGGCCGGGTTTCTGGTCGCGCTTGGGGTTAGCCCATAATGACGGCCCACCTGGATCGGCCGGTCCGAGGTAGCTGGCCGCGCACAAGCACGCTGACGCGCGCGTCGCACAAATCGGATCGACGAAGGTGCAGCTACCAGCGGCTACACAATGAACAGCAGACCGATGATATACAGCAAGCTGATGACGATCGTGACCATTAGAAAGTAAAAGGAAAACGGATAACGGCCTTTCGGTGATGAGGTCGGTCGCACGACCGGGCTGCCGGCGGGCGATGAAACGGTGGTACGCATGGTGCTACGCTCGAATGGGAGCGCGGAAAAGAGGATACGGCTGGGGCACTGACCTGCAGATGAGGCGGCATGCCCAAACATGATTTGCAGCGGCTCCGGCCGTAGGTCAGACAACCGGGAGCGCCGGACAGTCAGATCACAATCTGAGACTGTACCGGTTTGGGTTTTCCGCGCGCGTAGTAACGCTCAGGGAGAGCGAGGCCGCTTGGGCAGCACGGCGGGACAGAACCTTGCGTGGCTGACCGACGGCGAAGTCCTCTGTGACGTCGAACGTGGGCGACGTGGGAATGGCAACGGGCACGAGGATAGCACGCAAGGCCGGCAGCGCGACATCCGACCGCAACATCGGTGCGGCCGCGTCTGGCGCGCCCGTAGTCAGATGATAGTCGGCAGAGCTACGCCCGTCGAGTGGCATCCGGCCAAAAGTGCCGACAATCACCGCGATCATGAGGGCGGTGGCAACCTGCAGCCGGTGCGACACCCGGCTTGAATCCTTGTCGTTCATAAGCCGTCGCCGAGGCGGTCGCAATTCAGCGCGACCTCCGGCAGGCCGTCCAACTCCGGGCGCGTCGGAAGTTTCTGGTCTCGCCCACCATTTTTTTTGGCGGGGAGATGAGTCGCTCCAAAGCGAAATCGGACCCGGTCCGGGTTACATTTGAGGCACTACAACCTTTCCACATGGTATGCCAACCAAACATGCCTCGTTTTCTGCCTCTTTCCGGCTACAGTCGTCTGGCGACCGACGTATCGGCACGCCGGGCCACGGACTTTTACGAACTGATGGCTCGCAGGAGATCGGTAAGGCATTTTTCGACGGATTCGGTCGATCGTTCAATTCTCGAAACCTGCATCCGGACCGCCGGCACGGCACCTAGCGGCGCCAACAGGCAGCCCTGGCATTTTGTGATTGTTGGCGACACAGCCGTCAAGCACCGCATACGCGTCGCCGCCGAGAAAGAGGAGCGAGAGTTTTACCGCGAGCGGGCACCCGGGGACTGGCTCGAGGCCCTCGCTCCGCTTGGGACCGACGAGAAGAAGCCTTTCCTCGAGGACGCGCCGTTCCTTATCGTGGTGTTCGCGGAAAATACGGGGACGGGTCCTGGCGGCGAGCCGATCAAGAACTACTACGTCGGCGAGTCGGTCGGCATCGCCACGGGGTTGTTGATCTCTGCACTTCACAACGCGGGACTGGCGACGTTGACACACACGCCGAGTCCGATGAAGTTTCTCAATGAGATACTGGGCCGGCCGCGAAACGAACGACCGTACGTGCTAATGCCGGTTGGGTATCCTGCTGAGGACGCGCTGGTACCCGACATCACCCGGAAAGGGCTGGAGGAGATCGCGACGTTCGTGTGATGCTGTTGCGTAAACTTAGCGCGCATTAAAGAAAAGCAGAGGTCCCGGCGAGATCTTCGCCGAGACCCCGGCTGTCTAGCAGCCGCAGCCACCGCCGCCGCAGCAGTCGGTGTCGCCGCAAGTGCAAGTGATCATGATTCACCTCCTTCGGGTTTTGGATCGGTCGAACAGCAGTT
>JBFHWK010000412.1:0-2593 GCA_041589075.1 Rhodothermales bacterium | reverse complement strand
GGAGCGAAGTCATGGTCGTCACGGGCTTCGTGGCGACGACCGACCAAGGCGTCACCTCCACGCTCGGCCGCTCCGGAAGCGACTATACCGCTACGATCATCGGCGGCGCGCTCGAGGCCGACCGCGTCGACATCTGGACGGACGTCGACGGTGTGTTGTCGGCCGATCCGCGCCTTGTCCCCGACGCCTACACGATTCGCGAGCTCAGCTATATCGAGGCGGGCGAGCTCGCCTACTTTGGCGCGAAAGTTCTCCACCCGCGTACGATGCGGCCACTGGTCGCACGCGGGATCCCGCTGCACATCAAGAACACCTTCCGACCGGACACGCCGGGCACTCTTATCACCCGTGAAGGCCGCCCGTCTGGCGGACGCGTCAAGGCGATCACGTCGGTGCGGAACGTCGCCGTGGTCATGATCGAGGGTACGGGGATGGCCGGAGTGCCGGGTGTGTCGGCGCGTGCGTTTACATCACTTGCGAACGAAGACATCAATGTGCTGATGATTTCGCAGGCGTCGAGCGAGCAATCCATCTGCATCGTCGTCAGTCAGGACGACGCGGACCTTGCGGTGCGGACAGTCACCGAAACGTTCGAACTCGAGCTCTCGCGCCAGGACATCAGCCGTATTCACGCGATCCGCAACTGCTCTGTCCTTTCGGCCGTCGGCGACCGGATGCGTCACCAGCCCGGACTTGCCGGGCGGATGTTCTCAGCACTGGGTCGGTGTAACGTCAACATCCTGGCAATTGCGCAGGGCGCGTCGGAGACCAACATCTCCGCGGTCGTCGAGGAAAAGGACGTCCGTCCGGCAGTGACGACACTGCACACGACGTTCGCCCGCCGTGAGAATCGAGCACATATCTTCGTGTTTGGCGCCGGCGGTGTTGCGCGCTGTCTGTTCGACTTGCTGCATGCGCAGCGCGAGTGGCTATCCACGATGCAGCATCTCGATGTCGTTGTGATCGGCGCGGCGAACAGCACCGAGTACATCTGGTCGGAGTCTGGCATCCCGCCGGCGGAGGTCGTGGCGCGACTCGACAAGGAGGGCACGGAGGCAAACACAAGGGACATTCTGCGTACACTCCTCGCATCCAAGGTGGACCGGCCGATTGTCGTGGATGCTACGGCATCGCAGGAGGTCGCCGCCATCTATCCCGAGCTTCTTCGGCGCGGCATCGCAGTCGTGGCGGCAAACAAGAAGGCCAACTCGGGTGAGCAGGCACGTTACGATGCACTCAAGCATGCGCAGCGGGAGGGCCGGGCGCCGTACCTCTATGAGACGACGGTGGGTGCTGCGCTCCCGGTGCTCACAACCATCCGCGACCTCGTGGATTCAGGCGACGAGATCATCCGCGTCCGCGCCGTGCTCTCCGGCACGCTCGCCTTTGTCTTCAACGCGATGTCGTCCGGTGCGCTCTTTAGTGAAGCGGTTCGCGAGGCGCGCGAGCGTGGCTTCACAGAGCCGAACCCCCGCGAAGATCTGCGCGGTGCGGACGTGCGCCGCAAGCTCATCATTATCGCACGGGAGATGGGCCTTCGCATCGAGCCCGACGACGTGAAGCTGGAAGCGATTTTGGATTCGACATTCACCGACGGCGACGCCGAGTCTTTCATGGCCAGACTCCCGCAGCTCGACGGCGATTGGGCGGAACGTGTACAGACTACCGCCGCATCAAACAAGCGTCTTCAGTACGTCGGCGAGGTCGGCCCGGAGGGTATCTTCGGCCGCGTGGAGTCCGTCGACGCGAATTCCAACTTCGGTATCCTGTCAGGCACGGACAATTTGTTTGTGTTCGAAACCCGCCGGCACGAAGGCAATCCGTTTATCGTGCGCGGTCCCGGTGCCGGCGTCGAGACGACGGCCGGCGGCGTCCTGTCCGACGTGCTCATCGCCGCCCGCACGATGCGCTGATCAGCGTGTCGCAAACAACGAGACGATCGTCCCCACGATGGCGGTGTAGACTGCCGAGCCGAGCCACAGCGACAACGTCAAGGAGGTGCTCGCAGTGCCGGCCTGTACCGCGAGGAAGACTACCTGCAACCCGTTGTGCAGGAACGCGATAACAAATCCGCCAACGAGCGCCTGACGCGGAAGAACGACGAGCTCTTCGTACTCGTCGGACGGGAGCAGCCCGAGCGCGAACCCGACGATCGTCTTCAACATCATGTGCAGACCCCACGTGTCGAAGATCGCATCGAGCACAAAACCCATGAGAAAGCCGGATATGGCACCGGTCCTGCGCCCGAACTTCAGTCCGATCCACGCGACAAACAGCAGCACGGCATCCGGCGTCGCGCCCCAGACCGTCAATCGCGACAGCAGTAGCCATTGCACCAAAAGGACAATGACGCCGGTCAGCAAATATCGTAGAGCGGGCAGCATCGGGGAAGCGGTGGGTTGACGGGTTCGGCTGAAGCGCGCGTCACGCCAAATCTACGAAGACCGCCGAACGTTTGAGAACACGGACGTGAGCGAGTCCCAAAAGCCTAATCGGAACAAGGGCAGCAGGCATCGGTTCAGCACGTGCACGACACGCATCCTTGCATGGCAAAGCGTACCAACAAAACATCATCGAAGAGCCGACGGCAGAG
>JBFHWK010000411.1:0-2599 GCA_041589075.1 Rhodothermales bacterium | reverse complement strand
TCGAGGACGGCGCGGATGAAGTAGTATCGATCGTCAACGACGCAGTAGTCCTCGTTGAGTCGCACACGCTCGCTGCGCTCGTCTTTCGGCACGGCATACGCGAATGCCGGTTGATCGAACCCGATATCGGGAAGACCCTCGTGTGTCTCACCGCAACACGAACAGAGGTAGGGCATTGCCGACGTTATGGTGATTGGGGCGGCGGGAGCGCGTAGGGAAACGGATATCCCTCGTTGAATCGTTCATGTATCCGAGATAACTCTCGCACGTTTTCCACCATCGCCGCGTCTTCCCACCTCACTACACGACTTCGGAACGCCTCGGCTCTCGCCGCAAGAAAAGTCGTCAGGTTGACGTGAGTGATAATGGGATCCTGTTCAATAAAGAAATGAACGATCGGACCGGAAGTACGAGGCTCCGGTCCGCAATAGGCGGCGTACCACTCGCCGTCAAACGAGAACACCGGGATGTAGTGTGGATCCCACGTTAAGTGATCGTCTCGGAGCAGAATATCGAGCTCGGTCAGTGCTTGGTCGAGTGGGAGAAAATCGTGGTACCATATGGCCGGCACGGCGCTTACGGCGCCATCGTGCCAGGACCACAGAGCGATCAGCTCGTCGGTCGGGACGCAGTCGGTCGCGGCTGCGGAGAACGCCTGGCTGATCGTCTCGACCGATAGACCGGGTCTCAGCTCCTCTGCGAGACCTGTCGCATTCTCTACATGCCATGCTTTGATGTCCTCGAGACTCTGAGTCAACAGGTCGAGATCGAAGTCCCGCAGACTCCGGTTCAGGTCTTCAGCCGTGGTGAGTTGTACCATTTCGCGCTGCGACGTGTCGGTTTCAAACTTGCATGACGAAAGAACGAGAACGACCAGAAGCAAGCTCGGAGCGAGCGCGAGCCTTGGCCTGGTTCGCAGAGCGCGACGCACGACGCCGGTAAGGCCCATCAAGGAGGTCGATACATGACTTTGTGCGGTCAATAATGACATAAGGTGTCCCCGTGCAAGGCAATGATATGACAGCAGAGTTTCGTAATTGCAACGTGCGTGGCAGGGGTCAGGAATGCTCGGTCAGCACGCGATACTCCAATAATACGATTCCGCTCTTGTCGTAGACCCGACTTCCGGTGAGCTGAAGCCGCGTCTGGATCACCGAAGGCTCGAGCAGCGGCTTACCGCCTCCAAGCAGCACGGGAATGACCGCCGTTTCCACGGCGTCGACCAGCCCGGCACCAAGCATGCTCCGGAACAGCTTGCCGCCCCCGAAGAGCCAGATGTCCTTGCCCGGCTCACGACGCAGTCCGCCGATCGTACCTTCCCAACCGTCGCCGACGATCGTCACATCGGGGTGATCTTCAGGCCGTAACGTGTGCGAGATCACAATGGTTTTGACGCCGGGCATTGTGGGTCCCTCGCCAAGTGCCGTCGCCGCCTCAAACGTGTGACGACCCATCACCACGGTATCAAATCGGCTCATCAGCGCCCGAAAGTCGATCTCCGGATCCATGATTATCCAGTCGATCTCACCGTTGGGGCCGGCGATGTAGCCGTCGAGGCTCATTGCGACACTGTAGCGAACCTGTCTCATGAATTGTCTCCGCGAGTCCGGCCAGCAGGGGGAGATTTGTCTGTTCGATAGCCTCGGTCTCAGGCAAACACCTGGCTTGCGACCAGTGCTGCGAAAGCCGTCGCACCCAGTACACTGCGGACGGCGTGAAGCCGACCCCAACGAACGAGCAGATCGTGCGCCTCCTCCGATTGCCGTTCCAATCTGGTATCGAGTAACCGTTTATTGGTGGGCATGACGAAGACGAATGTAAAGGGCATGACGGCGAATATCAGTATAGCGCCGACGAGCCACAGCACTTGCGATGTATGTATCCACACGGCCAGGGCACTGAACGTCGAGACAACGGCCAGTGACGCCTGCATCTTTGCTGCACGGCGGTAGCTCGGCCCGAACACGGTAGCAGCAAGCTCTGAGCCGCACTCGAGCCGCGCCGGATGCTCGACGATGTTAATGTAGATGGCTGCGCCTGCGAACAGGCCGCACGCCAGGATTGCAAGCAGTTCTAGAATCTCAAACATGGCAGCAGTTGCTCGCCGACAAGACAGTAGTCGGCCTTACACGTGCGCCCTTCGACTTGTGGACTTCGACGTTGAGCCGACGGGTTGGTTCGGCCGAATTATACCCGACGCGGGCGGTCACGCACGGACTAGCGTCTGCCTGACTCGGCGAGACGCCTCACCGTGCGCAACATCCTTTGCTCCATCACGAAGTCGATCGGCTCCTCAAACGCTAGCGCCAACCGCTTGAGCCATGCCTGACTCCGAGGCAACTCAACACAGCCTCGGAGAAGCAGGCGACACGTTTCGTTGGCACCCGGCTCTATGTACATCGACCAGGATCGGGCCAACTCGCCGTTCGCGCTTGAGGCAGCCGAGTCGCGATCCACGCCGAAACAGATGTGCTTGCCTGGTTGCAGTTCGGCGACGGGAATGCCGGGAGCCTTTGGATGCAACTTGACTTCGCCTCCGACACTAACGGACTGCAGTGTCGGCTCGATGCTTTCCACGTTGATGACAGGGATGCCCATC
>JBFHWK010000410.1:0-2600 GCA_041589075.1 Rhodothermales bacterium | reverse complement strand
TACTGAATGTTACGCTGCCGGAGCCAAGTCTCGGTGCCGCGATCGCACAGCGCAAGCGATGGGCTCGTGGAGGGCTGGCTTCACGTGCGTGGGTGCGCATCCTTTACGCGATCATCTGGCTGGCCCACGTAGCTCCCCTGGTCCTCCTGTGGCTCGCGCCGACAGCGGCCGGCGCCACCCTTGCGCTCCTGGCGATCAGCGGCGTGCTGGTCATCGTGACGACCGCAAAACGAGTCCATCAGTCAGTTCCATGGAAGGCTGTTCCCGCGTTCCTTGCCTACTTCGGGGCGTACATCGTCGTGATGCCTTTCGCTTTGCTCTTCAGACCCGGTCTGACGTGGAAAGGCCGGGACCTATGAACCGGCGGAATCCGGTCGGCCATCGTAGTACGGATTGCGATTGGGCCGATACGCACCTCGGTAGATCCGACTGTATTCGACGTAGCTCTCTGCATACGACCGAACCTCTCTAATCTCGTCAGCACTTAGCTCCCGCACGACTTTTGCCGGGGAGCCGAGCACCAGCGAACGTGGTGGGATCTTCGTGCCTGATGTTACGAGCGCGCGAGCTCCGATGAGCGAATCGCTGCCTATGACAGCGTGGTCCAGAATCACCGATCCGATTCCAACGAGAACTCGATCGTCGATGGTGCATCCGTGCACCACCGCCGCGTGTCCAACCGTGACGAACGAGCCGATGCTCGTCGGTGCGGATCGGTTTGTGACATGGACGACAGCGTTGTCCTGGATGTTTGAGCTTGCCCCAATAGCTATCCAGTTGACGTCGGCTCGAACGGTCGCGTTAAACCAGATGCTTGCGTGCGGGCCCAGCCAGACATCGCCAACTACACATGCTGTAGTCGCGATGAAGTTCGTGTCGTCGTACGAGGGTGACGCACCCAGAAAGTCTGCAATCATCGCTGAGTCCGGTAACGGATCGAGATGATTCCCGGGACCATCATTCAGGACTCCGCGCGCCGCTTCAGCTCTGATAGCTTCATCAGTGCCTCAACTGGTGTAATCTGATTCACATCAAGATCTCTGAGCGTATTTCGAATTTCGCTCAAGACCGGATCCTCAGCGAACAAGGTCATTTGCTCGCGGGCCGGCGCGACGCTGTGCGCGGTACTCTTACCCTGAAGGTGGGCCTGCACATGCTGCCCCTCAAGCTGTTGTAGAATGGTTCGGGCTCTTGCTATCACCTCGCGGGGCAGTCCCGCCATACGCGCCACCTCGATACCGTAAGAATGGTCCGCGCCTCCGGGTACCAGCTTACGAAGGAATATCACACGGCCCTCGTGCTCCTGCACCTGTACGCGATAGTTTCTCACACGGGCAAGCTCGGTTGCGAGATCGTTCAACTCGTGGTAATGAGTGGCAAATAGCGTGCGAGCCGCGACCCGCTCGTTCTCGTGAAGGTACTCGGCCAGCGCCCACGCGATCGACAGTCCGTCAAAGGTGCTCGTTCCCCGTCCAACCTCGTCAAGGAGTATCAAAGAGCGCTGCGTGGCATTGTTGAGGATATTCGCTGCCTCGTTCATTTCCACCAGGAACGTGCTTTCGCCCGCGGCTAGATTGTCGGACGCACCAACACGTGTGAAGATGCGATCTACGAGACCGATACGCGCATGGGCGGCAGGCACGAACGAGCCTACTTGCGCCAAGAGCACGATCAACCCCACCTGCCGCAAAGCCACACTCTTGCCGGCCATGTTAGGGCCCGTGATCACGATTATTTGCTCTTCGTCGGGGTTCATCGACAGCGAGTTGGGAATGAACGGCTCCCCGAGCGGTAGCAGGCGTTCGACGACGGGATGCCGTCCGTCACGTATCTCCAGCCAGCGTGATTCGTCGACGACGGGACGAACGTAGTCGAGGTCCTTAGCCGCCTCCGCCAGCGCGGCAAAACAATCGAGTTGGGCCAGTGAATCAGCGTTTTGCTGGAGGTTGTCGGTGTAGGTGGCGGCAAGGTCACGCAACGCAGCGAAGAGCTCTGCTTCGAGCACAAGGATTCGCTCGTCCGCCGTAAGAATCCGTTCCTCGAACTCTTTCAGTTCGGGGGTGATGTACCGCTCCGCGTTCACCAGAGTCTGTTTTCGTATAAAGTGCTCCGGCACTTTGTCTTTGTGAGCGTTCGTGACCTCGAGGTAGTATCCGAACACCTTGTTGTAACCAACCTTGAGAGACGTGATGCCTGTTTGTTTCGCTTCACGCTTCTGCATTTGCGTGAGCCACTCCCGGCTCGAGGCTGCCATGTCGCGCAGTTCGTCCAACTCGTCGCTAATACCGGCGCGAATAAGACCGCCGGCTGCAGGCGTACCCGGCGGGTCATCGACAAGGTGGGCCTCAATCTGATCGACCAGCGCCTCACAGGGGTCGAGCAGCGCGGCGAGATGATTCGTCAGGTCGTCTGCCTGGCCCACCAGGAGCTGTCGCACTTTCGGCGTTTCGCGCAATGCACGCTTTACCTGCACGAGCTCGCGCGGCCCGGCGCGCCCGGTGGAGACGCGAGCGCCCAGTCTCTCCAGGTCGCCTACGGCGGCCAGCGCCTTTCGCAGATCCTTGCGCAAGCCGTTGTCATCGACGAAGCGAGCAACGGCC
>JBFHWK010000409.1:0-2611 GCA_041589075.1 Rhodothermales bacterium | reverse complement strand
GCCGGAAAGAGCGTCAGAACGACGAATACGACAAACCCAACCGTCCCTACGATAAGACCCACACGAAGTGGAAGACGAAAAACACGTATCACCGTATCAACAACCCCGTCGACTCGGCATCCGAATCGGGACCTCTCCTACTCTCGGAACCGATACCCAACTCCTTTTACGGTTTCAATGTAGTCGCTGCCGATCTTCTCCCGAACCTTGCGAACATGTACGTCGACGGTTCGATCGACGACAAAGACATCGGTGCCCCAAACCGCGTCCAGAAGTTGCGCTCGGGAAAAAACGACACCCGGTCTTGACGCCAGAAAATAGAGGAGTTCGAATTCCTTGCGCGGCAAGCGGAACTCTTTCAGGTCGTCGTCCACAGCCTTGAACACGCGAAATTTGTCCCGGTCGACCTCGAGGTCGTGAATACGGAGTCGATCCGGCGGACTCTGAGCGCGCGCACGCGATCTCAGCAGTGCCTTCACCTGACTCATCAGGATCGGGACTGAAATCGGCTTGGACAGATAGATGTCCGCGCCAACGTTTAGCCCCTTCACGTGGTCCTCCTCCTCACTGCGCGCCGTTAGCATCAGGATCGGTACACTTCTGAGAAGTGCATTCTCGCGAGCGTTTCGACAAAACTCGATGCCATCCATGTTGGGCATCATGACGTCCAGGATAACCAGATCCGGCACCGCTTGCTGCGCGGACTCCAGCGCCTCGACGCCATCACGAGACAGCATGACCTCGTAACCCTCCTTGCGCAAGTTGTATTCCAGCAGGTCAAGTATGTCGTCTTCGTCGTCGACGACGAGAATCCGGCCAGTGTCCCTCAATGCGTTGCCGTTTGGCGTAGCATTTCTCAAAGTCTGCTCAGTCAAGACGTAATAGGTCGCGCAATTACAGAAGGTTAAAGTTACGCAGTCTTGCGCTTGCCCGTGTAAACTTATTGTTACGTTATGGCCGAGGGTGGCTCGTCCGGGTCCGTGATAATCTCAGAAAATACCGTTTCGCCTGTCCGCAGCATGCGCCGCACATATGGTAGGCATAGCCCGCACTGCCGGCCGAATTTCACGTGTTGCTTCAGTTGGTCCACGCTTGTGCAATCTCTCTGACGGGAAACCTGGCGCAGTTCTCCGAAAGAAACCTCGAAACACGCGCACCGGTCGATGCGAAGACCCATGTCAGCGAGATGTCTGAAAGAAGGAGATGTGCGAAGGGGCGACGCCGGCCGCGAAGGACCCCAGCTCATTGCCCGCGAGGTCGAACGTACTTACCGATCCTGACACGGTAAATCCGGGGACTCTGGCCACATAGAGAATGTCGCTGGAGGCGTCAAACGCGACCGCGCCGATCGGCGCCCCGTCAAGCGGGCCAATAGAGGCACTCCAGGTATTCGTCATTGTGTCGACCAGGCGAATCGTACTTCCATCGACCACTACAAAAAGCGTCTCGATGTCGTCGGAATAGTAGGCGTCTTGACCCGGACCGGTAGTATGGATCATACCGTCGAGGTCGAGCGCAGCCACTAGTTGTTCACTTGACGCTTCGTAAATGAGAAGGCGGGCGTCGGTTCGACCAAGAACATTGAAATCCTGGTCGTACAACACCTGCCCGGTGCATACCACCCAGAGTTCAGTCTGGCGGTCAAGAAACGTGAAACGCGGCCCGTGACACTCGGTCTTGATCGTACTTTTGACGGTGCCTGTAGCCAGATCGACAACCGATATACTGTCTGCCGCGCCGAAGCCGTGATTCGAAACGTACGCCGTCATCCCGTGCACCGTGATCCCTTCCGGATTCGCTCCCACACCAATGACCGACGCCTTCCGACTTGCCGCCACATCGATGACCGAGATTGAGTTGTCGAACAAGTTTGTCACCGCCATTGCACCGTCACCATAGAACGCCATATAGCGTGGACTGGGGACGTCATCGATCTGTAGAACCTGCTGACCCGTTGCAATCTCAAACGCGTCGATACGGTTTCCGGTGTTCGAGGCGACAAACACACGCTCATCCCGAACTGCTATACTCTGTATAATCGAACCAATGTCGGCGGCAATAGTCGTGGTACGCTGCGACTGCGGATCGTACAACGTGATGGAGCCGTTCCCTTCAGAGAAATTGCCCTGGTTCGCGACCAGAACGCCGGACGCAATTTCTTCTTCGTCTTCCGCAGACGACAGTTCACATGCGGAGAAAGTTGCGCAAAGGCAGATGATCAGTGCAGCGGTTACAAGGGAATGGATTTCTTTCATGTCGCCTTAGTGGAGAATTACGTTAGTGGGCTGGGAAAGTGATCGCGAGTCGGATGCGCACGTGACGCGGCGGCATGGGGTATCCAGACATCACCTCGAAGTTCGCGCCGAGCAGGTTGTCGAGAAAAACCGTCGTGTCTATGAACGCACCCGACACCGTCCATCGGCCGCCGAGTCGAGCCGCTGCCACGGCATACGGGTCGAGCCACGCGCTACCGTCCGAGGTCACGTAGCGCTTTCCCACCGCCCGAAGCGACGTGCCGACAAAAAGGGAGCGATACTGGACCATGATCGACGCGACGGCGACATGCGCAGGCACATATCGAATGGTGCTGCCGGACGACAATGGCGCCGTG
>JBFHWK010000408.1:0-2613 GCA_041589075.1 Rhodothermales bacterium | reverse complement strand
GACCGCGCCACTTGTCGAGGTTTCGGCCGAGACATCTCCGGGCGCCACGTTGGCAGCGACTGTCCCACCCAGCAGTCCCGCGTTAACGGCAATAATGTGACGACCAGTAAGTGACATCGCATTCTGTTCTCCCTGGCTCAGTTCCTGTGAGGCGGCTCGAGGTGAGAACATGACGACGATAATCAATGAAGTCCCAATCCTGAACATCATAATCACCTGACTAATCCTGCTATACGGACCACGGCAGCGACCGCGGCACAACCAACACGTCGACTTCCGCGGGATACCATCGACCAACGTTGCGGTCGACGTATGACGCAGTCGACGGATCGGCACGCCAGTCGTTGCTCCGTCGCGCCTGAAGTTTGTGTCGGTAGTACTTGCTCAGCGATGCGGTGGTTTTGCCCGCAGGCCGATGCGGTACATCGGGCGAATTAATTCAATGGGGCGGCCTCGTCCGAGCTCGTGTCAAAGCAGCCGCGAGCAGGAATCCCGCAAGACACGTCCATGCGAACAGGTCGCCGATTCTCGCATAGAGCGTAGCAACGCGGGCGACTTTCATCTCGGTCATCAACACGCCGTCCGATTCCGTCCACGAGGTCTCTCGCCCGACCGGATCGACGGCAATCGTGCGACCGCCGGACGTCGGGCGGATCAGCGTAAAGCCGTTCTCGACCGCTCGGAGCGACGCCATTGCGGCATGCATGTCAGCGATCTCCGGCCAGTCGGCGGACGGACCGATCATCAGGTCAGCGTCGTGTCTGCCGGCGTAACGGATGAGGTCCGAAAAATCGAGATCGTGGCATATCACGGCGGCGATAAGCAAATCAGGTATGTCAATGACGGCGACTGTCGAATCTCCTGCGCCGAGCAGCGGAGCCTCAGCTCCGACGATCGGACGAGCCTTTCGGTAGAAGGTGTCCGTCTGGTCACCGGGATGCTGAATCACGATAACGTTGCTCAGTGGTGGACTGGATTCGGAATCCCAAGATCCGTACCCCATTACAAGGATCGGCCCAAGACTGTCGACGACTGCGCGCCCCTCCACGATCAAGTCACTGGCGCCGCTTGTTGTTACGCGCGCCGCCGTCTCAGACCACGCGATGAGATCGGCCCCGTCAGCGGCAGCCCGGCGGGTCCGTTCCATGAGGTCGGCGTTCAGCCTGGCGGCCGCGCCGAGCAGTTCCGCCGCCTGCTCCTGGCGAAGCGTTGACGCCGTCAGCGCAACCTGGAACGCGGCGTTGAACTGGCGCTCGTGTACCTCGGAGGGAATGACGGCTGCAACGCTGAGCGTCGGTCCATCGAGCTGAACCGCAGCCATTCGCCACGCCCCAAACGCAAGGACGAGGATGAGCGGACTCCCGAAGCCGAGCGCCGCCACGCGAACACGCGACAGGCTAAAACCCGTGCGCCAGAGCCACGCGACAGTCGACGCGAACCATGTGATCACGAACGAAACACCGAACGTGCCAGTGATCGACACGATCTGCACAAGCGCGAGAAAATCACGCTGGGTGTACGCGAGCGAGGTCCAGCTCCCGTACGGACTGACGAAGCGCTGGAACACGAGATCGACGGCAACCCAGGCCGTCGGAAAGACGAGCGTCGACAAAAAGAAGCCTGACTTCGCCGCCACAAGCCTGTGCGCGACGTACGGAAGAAAATACACCACTGCATAGATGGCCGTGACCATGAAGTAGAGCAACCCCGGTGCCGGGATCATCTCCTGCCAAGAGAACGACCATACAACGAAGCTTGCGACGAGACCGATCGAGAGACCCACCCATCGCCGCGTCTGATCGAGGAAGTGCAGCATGAAGATCGGCCCGAGCCACGTTGCCGCGGGAACGATCCATCTTCCGTTCGACAACGCGAGCAGTACGATGGCGATCGCAAGCCAGACGACGACCAGTTTCTTGCCATTCGTTTGCGGTGATGATACCGAGACGGTCATTACGATAACCTCTTGCGAGACTTGGCACGGCCGGACTTGCGGCGGGACTTTGGGGACGGCTTTGTTGACAGCAGACCAAACGCGACAAACTCCCGTGTAGCCTCGAACAGATTCGACGGTGTGAGATCGATCCGCAGATGTTTAAGTTCGTCGCTGAAGTCACACGACATCAGGAGCGTGACAATCCCGTGCACGCGCGACCAGAGGTAGAAGGCGGCGAGGTCGGGATCGGTGCCGCGAAGTTCGCCCGACTTCATCGCGTCGGCGATGCAATCGCGGAGGATCGGATAGATCTCGCCAGGGAAATCGCGCACCTTGCGGATATCGGGACGGAAGGGATCGAAGAGGATCTTGAACTCCTCGGTGTTGTCTTCTGCGAAGGCGATGTAAGCGTTGCCGAGTGCGACCACGCGCTGAAACGATCCGACGGGCAGCGGTGCGATCGCCTTGAAGAGCGTGAGTTCGAGGTGCTCGAAGGCCGTCGCCACCACGCGGTCGACGAGGCTTTGCTTGTCGGGGAAGTGCCGGTAGATGGCGCCGGCGGTGATGCCTGCGCCTTCGGCTACGGCACGCATCGAAAGACCAGCCGCGCCCTCCGACGCCACGAGGTCACGGGCCGCCTCCAGAATGGCGAGTTCGGTGCCCGCTGCCTTTGTGAT
>JBFHWK010000407.1:0-2633 GCA_041589075.1 Rhodothermales bacterium | reverse complement strand
ATCGACGGGACGACGCAGGGTACATCCACCGGCCTTGACGGCGATTTCGTGATCATCGGTGTCCGCCCCGGTGTCTATGCCGTAGTCGCCTCCTTCGTCGGTTTCTCGACGCAGCGCCGAACCGGCGTGCAGGTCAATTTAGACCTCACAACGACGGTCAACTTCCAAATGCAGGAGGAAGTGGTCCAAGGCGAGGAGATCGTTGTCACGGCGGAAGCGATCACAGTTCGAAAAGATCTGACTAGCTCGGAAGCGCGCGTCACGGCCGAGAAGCTTGACCGGCTGCCTGTGACCGAGCTCGGCCAGGTGCTCGACGTCCAGGCCGGCATCACGACGCGCGGCGGCGGACTTCACATACGCGGCGGGCGCAGCAGCGAGGTCGTGTTCATGGTTGACGGCGTGCCCATCACCGACGGGTACGACGGATCGCGGGCCATCGAACTGGAGAACGACGGCATTCAGGAGCTGCAGGTCATCTCCGGGACGTTCAACGCGGAATTCGGCAACGCGATGTCCGGTGTGATCAACATCGTGACGAAGGAGGGCCGCAATGATCGCTTCGGTGGCTCCGTTCAGTTGTACACAGGCGGCTACGCGGTCACCGGCGATGGCGGCAAGGACTACCTGCGCGGCATCAACGTCGACGAGTTCTCACAGGCCGGAATCCAATACCGCGATGTCGACGCCTACTCCTACCTGCCGTTCAACGCCAGCCATTTCAAGAACGCCACCGTGTCGCTCGAAGGACCGATCATTCGGGATCGTGCTTCTCTCTTCGCCCTCGGCCGGTATTTTCAGAACGACGGATGGCTTTACGGAGCGCAGATTTACAATCCCGATGGGACGGCCGGCGACTCCTCGCTGGTACCGATGAACAACTGGGAGAAGTTTAGTTGGCAGGGCAACCTCAAGCTGCGTCTAAGTCGCAGCCTGCTGGTCAATGTGATTACCCTCGGCTCTAAAACAGAAAGCCGACCGTACAGCCTTTTCCGTAGATGGTCGCCGGAAGGTCGCAATTTTGCGTTCGACGACGGCTATGACGTCAAACTCAAGCTGACCCACCTGATCAGCAATACGACCTTTTACACGCTCGACTTCGCCACCTTCTTTCGGGAGTTCCAGAGTTACCGCTTTGAGAATCCATTCGATTCCGTCTACAACGACTTCGACATTGCTCCGCCCGACTCCGTCGAGTTCTTGCCGGGTCAGTACCAGACGATATTGACGGGCGGCGGTCGCTATGCACGTGGCGGCACCGACCTGGGCCAGTTCCGTCGATCGACCAGGTCTTACCTCTTCAAAGGTGATATTTCCCGGCAGTTCAACGACAATCACCTGGTAAAAGCCGGTTTTCAGGTTCAGGTGGACAACCTGGAACTCACGAACTACACGCTGATTCCGGCAGTCGACGAATCCGGAGCTCGGATCGAGCCCTTTGTTCCGGCGATTCCCGATTCGAGCACGTCGGCCTTCACTCAATTCCAGGACGTAAGTCCGCTGTCCGTAAGCGCGTATCTGCAGGACAAGATGGAGTTCGAGAACTTCATCGTAAACGCAGGGGTGCGCTTCGACTACTACGACCCACGTGCGCAGGTGCCAGCCGATCCGACGGACCCGAACATCTTCAATCCGCTGAAGAAGATTAACAGGTTTCGCGATACGGACGGTAACGGGGTAATCACCGTCGACGAGGAGACGCCCGGCAATGCGCTAACACGCGCCGAGCGCGAGGCGTATTGGTGGAAAGACAGCGAGGTAAAGATTCAGGTGTCACCCCGACTCGGTGTCGCCTACCCGATCACGACCGAGGGTGTGATCCATTTCTCATACGGTCTATTCTTCCAGGTGCCGCGACAGAGTTTTCTCTTCGACAACTTCGGCTACAAGCTTCCGGTTTTGTCCGGTCAACATGGACCCTTTGGCAACCCGGATCTTGAAGCGGAGAAAACCACCCTGTATGAGATCGGCTTCAGGCAGGGATTCGGTGATTACGTTATCGATCTAACAGGCTATTACAGGGACGTGCGCAACTGGGTCTCCACTTCTCCGCTGATTCTGAGTGCACTGCCTGGTGTTACGTACGTCATTTACTCAAACCGCGACTACTCGAACACGCGAGGACTGACACTGACCCTGTCCAAGACGTTCAGAGACCACTGGGGCTTCGATGCCAGCTACACGTATCAGGTGGTGGACGGCTCCGCCTCGAACCCGCAGGACGAGTTCTTCTCCTTGCAGGCCAACAACCAGCCGACCCTTGCGCTGCTGCCCCTCGACTGGGACCAGCGGCACAAGATCGCGGGCGCGTTTTATGCGGGAGCGGACACGTACGGGGGCTCGCTGCGATTCCGAGTCGAGTCGGGCTTTCCATACACCCCGCGGTTCGAATCGGCCGCGAACGTCGGTAACGACGTGCAGCCGGAATTCCCAAGGAACTTCCGGCGTATGGCATCCACGTTCGAGGTGGATGTGAGCCTCTACAAGGAATTTCCGGTCGGCAACATCCGGCCGCGCGTATTTCTGGAGGTGTTCAACTTGCTCGACACGCGCAATGTGCAGACCGTTTTTGACGACACGGGCGAGCCCGACGTAACGATTGACCAGTTGCGAACCGGTGCCTTCGACGCCGGCTT
>JBFHWK010000406.1:0-2649 GCA_041589075.1 Rhodothermales bacterium | reverse complement strand
GATCGAGCGAACCCCGGACGCGGATGGATCATGGTGCGCGCGAATGCGCTCACGGCGGATGCGCTGATTGGTGCGATGGAGGAAGGTGAGTTCTACGCATCGACAGGAGTGGTCCTCGAAGACATCTCCGTGAACGACGATGAGATCCGAATCCGGATCGCCGCCGAGCCGGGCCTGGAATACACGACGCACTTCATAGGTACGCGTCGGGCGAGTTTTGGAGACGCGATTTACGCCTCTCCGGCGGATTTTATCGCAACTCGCGGCGAGGATTCGGTCATCGGGGAGGTTATGGCCGTAATTGAGGGTTCACAAGTGGTATATGGCATGGACGGAACGGAGCTGTACGTCAGGGCGCGTGTGACATCCACGCGTTTGATGCCCAATCCCGTCAATGAAGGGGAGTACGAAAGGGCCTGGACCCAGCCGGTCGTCCCGGAGTAGATTGCGTAAAGCCCGGCGCGGAACTCGTCTCAGAGCGGGGCCGGCGTCTCCGTTTCACCGACAACAACTACATGAAGACGCGATCCACTCTCGTATTGACCGCCGGTGCGGCGATAATGCTCATGCTCTCCGCCTGCGATTCCACGGAGCCGCAGATCATCCAGCTTGATCCGCTGTATCCGCGCGCAGTCGATTCGACTTCGTACACGGTTACGTCCAGCGGACTGAAGTTCTATGATTTTGCTGCCGGCGACGGAAGCACCGCCCGCGAAGCGTCGCTCGTGCGGTTTCACTTTGTGGTCTGGCTGACGGACAGCACGCTCATCGACACGTCGGTTTTCGATGGACGGGCGCTCCAGGTGACCATCGGCGAGGGTGCTGCTATCGCTGGATTGGAGGAGGGGTTGCTGGGCACGCAGCCCGGAACGGATCGGCAGCTTGTGATTCCGTCGTCCCTCGCCTATGGCACCGAGGGACTGCCGGAGGCGGGTATCCCCGGTGGGGCGACGTTGATCATGGAGTTGGGTATTCTCGACGTCGTGAGTCCGATACTCCCGGCCGATGTTGGTGAGCGTGGAGAAGGCGTACAGCACGCACAGCGTTAGCAACGAGTTAGCAACGAGCTGCGCTGTTGGAGACTCTCTACTCGCCGTAGATAAACCGTTCCCAGACGCCCGCGGTCGCCTGCTTCCGGCCGACGCACTCATCGAGAAGCGGCGTCACCGACAGACGGTTTCTCATCTCCGGCAGGATTTCGACCCGGTACGTCGCGAAGGCGTCGAAGCATGCGTTGTCGTGGATATGCAGCGTGTCGCCTTCGAGGCGCCACTTGCCGGAAATGATATACACCGGTCTGGCCTGGCCGGCGAGATACGAGCCTCCCTCTTTGAAGAGCCAGTCGATTTCTTCGCCGTCGAACTCCTTGTTCCACAGCCCGACGATCATCTCCTCGGCGGTCTCAATGTCCTCCTCGATTTCGGCCATGGGCTCCGGTTCGAGTCCGGCGGGGTCGCAGCCGATGGCGGCCGAGACGAGGACGAGGAAGGCCAGGGTATAGGACGCTGCGCGCCGCATGCGCGATACGGGGTGATGGTTTCTGTAGGGGTAAGGAATTACGGGGACATTCGAAAGTGAAAAGCGCAGACGCGGGCAAAAGAATGGTCGGTGAGCGTCCGAAAAGAGGTGTCCGCTCCCTGCTGCCGGCGATTAACTGCCTTTTCGCTTGTCGGGGCGGAACAGCGGGGGTAGTTTTTGAATTCTGCCCGGCGGCGGATGGATCGCTTTGCCGTCGGTATCCGTGCCCGTAGCTCAGCTGGATAGAGCGTCTGACTACGGATCAGAAGGTCGGGAGTTCGAATCTTCCCGGGCACGCAGAGGCTCCGGTCACCCCAAGGTGGTTCGGGGCCTTTTGCTTTCCAGGGTTGATCATTTGAACTCCCGCAGGGGTTGAACATGAGCGGCTGGGTCGTCCACATGGGTGCGACGATGTTCCGCGACTGACGAAGCGACCTGAGGAAGCGGAGTAATCTTCCCGGGCACGCCAAGGCTCCGGTTACTCGTGAGGGTGGTCGGAGCCTTCTTGCTGTTCAGGAGCCGCATTCGAACTCCCGCAGGGGTTCGACTGAGCAGCCGGCGTGTCCACATGGGTGCGAGGATATTCCGCGACTGACGAAGCGACCTGAGGTAGCCCGGCTTGCGCTTGTGAGCCGGGCTCTTTTCTTTGGGCGCATGAGAAGAGATCGTCACGATCACGTGACGGCCAGTATACCCCTGACAAGAAACCAAAAAAACCGAGGATACTCTGATGGCAAACAAAGGAAAGACCCAGCTATTGATCACGTTTGTAGCCACTCCCGACAAGGTGGCCGATATTGATCGGCTGGTTGCGAGTCACGGCGCATGGATGGCGAATACCCACCATCGCGAGGGACCAAAAGCGCTGCTCGCTTACAATTTCTCCAAGGGGCCGGAACGGAGCAATGCGCTTGATCCCACCTCGGAGTCGACTGGCAATACGAGGTACGTCCTGAGTGAGATCTACGAGTCGCCTGCCGGGATCGCGGACCACTGGCAGCAGGCGCAGGAGTCCTGGACCGACTTCATGGCAATGGTTGAGATCATCTCCACCTGCAACCCGCAGACCCTGCACGGCGGCTCGATCGCGGAGTCTCTCTGGTAACGCCACCTGCTCGGCTTGCGCACGTG
>JBFHWK010000405.1:0-2678 GCA_041589075.1 Rhodothermales bacterium | reverse complement strand
GGGCCGGAGCGGGTTCGGCCTCGCGGTGACGCGCGGCGCTAACTGCACACTCGCAGACTCAGGACGCACCCCCGGCTGCGACCATCGTTGTAGCGGCATCCACCGGCTAGAACACTTCCGGCACAAACTTCTGATGGGTCTGGCTCGGCCGCACATACCCCGTATCCTCCTGCCTGGGAGGAAGCTTGATGGGCTTCGGCCGAATGTCCTCGTAGTGAATCAGCGACAGCAAATGGTGAATGCAGTTGAGTCGGGCCCGCCGCTTGTTGTCGGCGTTAACCACGTACCACGGTGCTTCAATCGTATCGGTGTAGACAAACATCTGATCCTTCGCCCGCGAGTATTCGACCCATCTCTGGCGTCCGGCGAGGTCGACCTTGCTGAGCTTCCATCGCTTGGTGCGGTCGTCGATACGCGCCTGGAATCGCCGCTCCTGTTCATCATCAGACACTGAGAACCAGTACTTGATGAGTTGGATGCCCGATCGCACAAGCATGCGCTCGAACTCGGGACAGGCTCTGAGAAACTCGAGGTACTCCTCTTCGGTACAGAAGCGCATCACGTGCTCCACGCCCGCGCGATTGTACCAGCTGCGATCCAAGAGAACGATTTCTCCGGCGGCGGGCAGGTGAGCGACATAACGCTGGAAGTACCACTGCGTCTTCTCCCGCTCCGTCGGAGCCGGCAGCGCCACCACACGACACACGCGGGGGTTCAGCGGAGCCGTAATGCGCTTTATGGTTCCACCTTTGCCCGCGGCATCACGCCCTTCGAAGATGACGACGATTTTGAGACCGTTCGAAACAACCCACCGCTGCAGCTTGACGAGTTCCAGATGAAGACGCGACAGCTCGCGCTCGTAGGCCTTCTTCGTAATACGGTTCGCTCTCTCTTTCATTATCGGGTATTCCTTTTCGTAGCCGTACCGTCCGGCGTCCTTCCGGTATGCCACCTAATGTACACGTGCCTCATTCGCTCAGACTGAAGAATACCCACGCACAGCGATTCTGTAAAGCTGGATCCGGTGGCAGTTGCACGGTGCATGTGTGCGGCAGCGCAGACCTGGGAGGCGGTCTCTGTGGCATGCAGAACAGTGAAATCCGCAACATCGGCATTGGACTCACAGATCGCCATGCTCAAACTTCTTCTTCACTCGTTCGGCCGAGCGACGGATTTCTTTCCTCTCACCCGCGTCGATGCGATCGAGATTGCGTAGCTGCAGGCCCATTCGACGATTGTTTGAGAGAAAGTCGCGATGCCGATCCAGGAAATCCCAGTACAGTGTCGTGAATGGACACGCGTTCTTGCCGGTACGTTTCTTCGGATTGAATCGACATCCCGAGCAGTAGTTGCTCATCCGTTGGATGTAGTTGCCGGTCGCCACATACGGCTTGGTTCCCACTATACCGCCGTCGGCGTGTTGCGACATCCCGATCGTGTTAGGAGCCGTCACCCACTCAACCGAGTCGACGAACATCGCCATGTACCAGTCGTGGACACTTCGGGGGTTGGCTCCATAGAGTAGTGCAAACAGGCCGGTGACCATAAGCCGCTGTATGTGATGAGCATAGCCGGACCGCAGGAGTTGCGCGATCACTTCGGCCATGCAAGCCATCTCTGTTTCGCCCGACCAGTAGACCTTCGGCAGAGGACGATTCGCGCCCAGCTCGTTTCGATCCAGGTAGCCCGGCATTTCGCGCCAGTAGACTCCGCGTACGAACTCGCGCCAGCCGAGCACCTGGCGCACAAAGCCCTCGACCGAATTGAGTGGTGAGGCGCCCGCCTCATACGCCTCGATTGCGCGCTCAATCGCATATCGTGGATCTAGAAGCTTGAGGTTGAGTGCCGTCGCGATCCGGGAATGGAACAGATAGGCTTCGTCGGTCCACATCGCATCCTGATACGTGCCGAAGGTAGGTAGCCTGTTCTCGACGAAGTCGTCTACGGCTTTTTGTGCCTGCTTCGGAGTCACCGGCAAGTCGAGACTATCGGGCGAGCCGACAAGGTTGCTGTCCTCCCGAATGTCTTCAAGAACGCCCATGGTGATTTCGTCAGGAGGAAACGACATCGGTGATGGAACGGGCGGCGGTCCCTTCTTTCCGAACGATTTCCGGTTCTCCTTATCGAAGTTCCATTGACCGCCTTCAGGCTTCGAGTCACGCACTAGGTATCCATGGTGCCGGCGCATGAATCGATAGAAGTGCTCCATGACTAGTGACTTGCGGCCGTCTGCCCAGTCCGCGAAAAGATCGTCGGAAGCGAGAAAAGCGGAATCCTCCAGAATCTTCATCGAGACACCGCATTCTTTTGCGGTCGCTCGCAACTGGCCTACCAGGTCGTGCCGGCCCGGCCGGCACATCACCAGCTCATCGGGTTGATGGCTCTTCACGACACGTTCCAGAAACTTCGGAAGGGTACTTGCACCGTTTGCATCGCGCAGCAACTGATACTCGACCTCGAACCCGGCCGCCTCCACGTCGCTCCGGAAGTGTCTCATAGCTGACAGAAAGACAGCCACTCGATTGCGATGATTCGGAAACCGGTTGACTTCCGCACGAACCTCGGCCAGCGCAACAACATCGATTTCAGGATCTGCACCCCGCAATGCGGGCGAGTTGCGATCGAGCTGGTCTCCAAGAACGAGGATCAACCGCCTCGTTTTTGATTCTGCCACGGTC
>JBFHWK010000404.1:0-2678 GCA_041589075.1 Rhodothermales bacterium | reverse complement strand
TCTCCTCTGCCGAATGCTAAGTGATCGGAAGCCGGGCTGAATTCGCTCGTAGCCGAGGCCAAGCCGGAAGTTGTCGAGATTTAGTTTCGCACCGATCTCGCCCGCATAATCGACCTGGCTTCCGACGCGTGGCGTAAACAACCCGAGCATGCTGGGTACGTCGGAGTCGGCCCGTGCCGACCGCGTGTTAGCGGAGAACGCGGACAGCGTGTACGTGGCGCGAAGCTGCAGACGATCTTCGAGCAGATGGACGGCCGCGTCCGGCGTGATGCTCACGTTCTCGCGCGGCGACGCGAAGAGGCTGTCAGGAAGTGAGTCCGACGCATCCCGCGCAACCACACCAATTAGATGGACATGGGTTTTGGAAGCTGCACCGGCGCCGAGTCGCGCCGCATAAAGCCACTCGCGGAACGTCGTCCTCCCGAACTCGGAGGCACGCGTGCTCTCTACCGGACGCCGCATCCGGCCTGCCATGAACGACGCGACCGCAGGACCTTGCGAAATCTCCATGGCTCCGCCGCGAATCGTGGTGCCGTTGATACTGAACTCGGACAGGATCGGACTGAAGTCGCCGGCCGTCAGGCGAAGCAGCGAGTAAGACAGGTTGCCTGAGAAGCGGTTCATCGTCTGGCGTGAACCGGTCTGCTCTGTCGCAAGCAGGAACTGGAATCCGTATGTGAGGTCCCGCCCGCTCGCGCTGGCGTTACCAAAGACGAGTCCACTGGTCGGATCGCGACGGTTGGAGATACCACTGGCCATGTAGGCCTCGCCCGCGAAGCCGACCTGGCCGGTGAGACCGGCGCTCCCCGTTGAGACAGCCTGGGCATGGGCACTTTTCGGCGCGCCGATCACGCACAGCAAAGCCATGCAGGCAGAAGCCGCATACCTCGTTATCCTGCTTCGTGCTGACCTGTTCATACTGTGAATTGGCCACACGGAGATACTGCACCGTGTGGCGGCGCGGACGTAGGTAGAAGCAGTGGATTAGACGGTGCCCTCGATTCGTTCTGTCGGCCGCGCTGTGTAGAGTTGCGGCGCATCACCGGCCGGCCGACGACGGGGTCGACCGCTGATTCACGGTCGAACACTGTGCAAGATCCCGCGCACGTCTCGCGCATTTGAAGATACGTAAAATGAGAAAAAACAGACGGGTCGAGGCGCAATCCGCCCCGCTCACGCAGAGGGGGTCAAGAATCGTTCCAACGCCCGGACCGCTACGTCCGGATAATCCGTGATCAGGCCGTCAACACCCAATTTCGCCAGTCGAAGCATGTCGTCCTCCCGGTTTACCGTCCAGGGGATAACGCGGATGTCGCGGCGGTGCGCGCGGCGGACTATCGCGGGTGTCACAATGCGAAAATCGGGGGAATAGACCGTCGGCGAAAAACCCAGTTTTTTGACCCTGTATCCCATCATTCGGCCTCTCCAGTGGTCGACAAGCAGGGATGTCCGCCACGCAGGATCGATGCGCCGTGCTTCACGCAGCGTTCGGACATCGAATGACTGAATTATCGAGCGGTCTTCGATGTCGTGCTCCACGAGTTCGGCGTACAGTAATTCGGTGAATTCGCGAGGGCCGGGGTGATAGACACCGTCACCGGCCGGCTTCGATTTCGTCTCAATATTGTACTGAACCGGTCGGCCGTCCCGGGATGATGCAATCGCCTCGGCAAGTCGGATCACTTCTCGCAGCAGTGGCTTGTGTGCCGGCTCCGGCTTCTGACGTGGAAAATCAGGGTGCCGGCGAATGCCGCAGTCGAACCGGCGGATTTGTTCATACGTCATGTCGAAGAGCCGCAACTGCTGCGCTTCGGCTGCGGTGACCGGGTGGCCGTCCGGATGCGTGCATATCAGATCCGAAAACCACGGCTCGTGCGAGACGACGACTTTCCTGTCAGCGGAAATGACAACATCGAGCTCGAGTGTCGTGACGCCGAGTTCCATTGCACGCCGGAATGCAGAGAGGGTGTTCTCAGGTTTTAGACCGCGTGCGCCGCGATGACCCTGGAGATCGAAACTTGCAGGAATCGGAGTCGATTCCACCTTGCCTTCCACTACTGATAGACTACACCTCTGCGGCGTGCTCTACACCCCAGGCGGCGGCAAGTTCTGCGATGATCGCTTTCTCTTCGACGAGCACGATCTGGTCCGCGCGTGCGACGTACTCGAGATCGGCCACGATTGCGGCGCGCTGGTGCATGGGCACGTTCCGCTTCACGCGTTCGACCGCATTTCGAAGCAGTTGCGGATCGGCGCCGCGCGCGTAGATGTGCAGCGCCTCGGATACCACGATCACGACGTCCGACGGAAGAGCGGCCGGCAGCCACTCGCCGAGCTTCTTCGTGATCGCGTCCAGCTCGGCCTGGCTCAGCTCTGCGTCGGCCTGATGGGCCAGTGCCAGATAAATTAGCGCAAGGTCATGTACGGGCGTCCAGTCCGTTTCGGAGGTGTGGGAGTCCATCACGCTCCACAGTCGGCTGCGACCTGCCTCTACTGGATGAATGTTCCATCTGCGGGCAACCGCACTTATGAATCGCCCCTCCTCGTGCATGTACCAATCGTCGTGAAGTGCGAGTTGGACGAGATCGTAGAGGAAGGCGCGACGTGTCGGCTGATCGGCAAACACCCGCAGTTCGCGGATCGCTTCGCCGAGTGCTGCTCGATTCTCGGTCGAGTTT
>JBFHWK010000403.1:0-2678 GCA_041589075.1 Rhodothermales bacterium | reverse complement strand
TCGCCCTGATGGAAGACGTGAACCTCATAGTCCACGTTCTTCTCGAGCCGATAGCTGAGCATCCTGGCGTAGTGGCGGTCGTCGTCTACGACGTAGATCTTGTACTTCATGGGCGCACGAATCAGCGTGTCGGGGCGTCTTCTGACGCTTCAGCTTCAGCCGGCGGGGTGTATCAAAGTGAGATGGAGACTGCAGTAATATTCGACCGCGATGACCGATTCTTAAGACCCCGTCTCGCCTGCGGAATGCGCGAAACGCCGTTTTCCGGCACGAAATCTCAGATAATCAGCAGACCTGCCGCGCCGGCGGCAAAGCAATAGGCGGCGAACCACTGGAGGCGACCCCGCCGGACCACGTCCAGGAGCAGCCGAATGGCCGCTACACCCGATACGTAGGCCACCACGGTGCCTATCAGCAGCGCGAACCAGCTTCCGGTCGCACCCGCTTCCAAAAGATCAATCGCCTTGATCACGGTCGCGCCCAGCACCACCGGCAATAGCATCAGGAAAGAGAAGTTCGCTGCGCGCACCGGTTCGACGTTCTGATACATCGCCGTGCAGATGGTCGACCCGGAGCGCGAAATCCCGGGAATCATGGCAGCGGCTTGAGCCAGACCGATCACCAACGCCTTCAAAGGGGTCACGTCACCGTTGGGATGCCGCCGCACGAGCGTGAGCAGCAGCAGCACCCCCGTGACGATGAGCATCACACACACGAGCCGCGGGTTGCCGAACGCCGCCTCCAGCATGTCACGGAAGAGCACGTACACGATGCCGGTGGGAATCAACGTCAGGAGTATCAACATCGCAGTGCGGAAGGACTCGTCGACGCGATAGGCCTCCGTGGCCGTGCTTGGTCGCGGGATCACCTCGATTACCGCGAGAATCATTTTCGACACGTCGCGGCGATACACGGTCAGTATGCTGAGTACGGTTCCGAAATGGACGAAGACCTCGAACGTGACGCCGTCCACCCCGACATCTATGCCAAGGATGTACTGCGCCAGCACGAGGTGGCCCGACGACGAGACCGGCAAGAACTCCGTCAAGCCCTGCAAGAGACCCAGCAAGGCCGCCTCCCACCATGTCATGAACCGCTACCTCGTCAGTTGATGCGCCGACGGGAAGTAATATCGGCGCAAGGCGGCGAATTATCAGTCCCCCGGCAGAATCGGCGGGACGATGACCACTTTCTCGCGATCCACGGCGACCTGGCCCGGTCCTCCGCCCTTCAGCTTCCGCACGAATTTCTTCGGCGCGTAAGCGACCGGCACGAATTCGCTTCCACGCGCCTTACTGAAATACGCCGCTACTGAAGCGGCTCGTTCTAGGATCCGCTCGTCGGGCGATGCGTCCCGCGAGGGCAGACGAAGGATTACGTGCGATCCGGCTACGCCGCGGGCGTGCATCCAGATGTCAAACTTTCGGGCAAATCCGAACGTCAGCGCGTCGTTTTCCGCCGCGGAACGCCCGACGTACACATGGTATTCGGCACCGAGTGCAAAATGTCGGAACCTCGCGGACGCCCCGGGTGCCTTCCGACCTTTGCCAAGTACCGGTCCAAGTTCCGCTTCATAGTCGATGAGAAACCTTTTGAGCGCCTCGCGACTGTCGATGTCGGCAAGTGCACGGGCAGCCGACTCCAGCACGTTCAGTTTCTTCCTATCCTGTTCCAGCCGCGCGTCCGCGGCGGCCCGGGCAGCTCGGTTAGAACGCGCCCGTTCATACAAGCGCTCGGCATTCTCGACCGCGCTCTTGTCGGCATCCACCGGAATCGCAACAAGATCCCCGGCACCAAAGACGTCGGGCACGTGCACGGTGTCGGCGTCGATCGTCGCACTCTTGCCGGCCGCCATCAGCAGATGGCCCCATCGCTCGTACTGTTCCGCACGGCTCGGCTCGAGCAGTCGCCGCTCCACTTCTTCAAGTCGCTTGCGTGCGCGGTCTCGCGCTTCGTTGACGGCGCGAAGCACCGGCTCGTAGTTCTTCAGGAACAGGATTTTTCGCAGGCGGGCGCGACAGAAAACACGCACCGCTGCATCAACAGAATCAAATGCTTCCTCCCGATCGTTCGCACGCCACATCAATGGGAGCAAGGACAAGGCTTCCGGTCGATCGTACTTGTCCCAATAGATGTACACGCCAGCCGGTGTTTCGGCAGCTTCGGCAACAGCCACGGCAGATCTGTAGAGTTCCGCAGCATCAGTGAGCCGATGCACACCAACGTCGACACCGCATCGATGTGCAGCCTCGCGACTCATCTCTTCATCGAAGAGAACAAAGGCCCGTCGGACGAGACGGCCCGCTGTCGTCGACTCCTCGTTTGCGGCTTCCACGAATTCAGTCTCGGAGATCGGCGGACGAGCAGGTCGGCTCTCCGGCAGCCCGCCACTAATGACACCGGGGGTCGCCTTGAAACCGTCCGCAACCGATCCGGCATCAGCCACGAGCACGGTCGGCCGCGGTCCGTAAAGAATGAAATGCAGCTCGTTCTCGCCAGCGAGTGAGATGATTAGCCGGCGGTCGCGTGGCGCAAGCCCGACTTCGCGAATCTCCTGACCGACGATTGACGGCAGCACTTCCGCGGCGTTGCGGCGCGGCCTGCCGATCCTCTCCGACCGGTACAGATACCGGAACGCCCCGTGGAGCCCGTACACTAACGCCGACCCCGACCGAAGT
>JBFHWK010000402.1:0-2718 GCA_041589075.1 Rhodothermales bacterium | reverse complement strand
GTCTTCGTGCTCATGGGCATGTTTTTTTAACTATCGAACACGCCCAAATCGTACAGAAAAGCGCTTCCAGCCGCCAGCGTGAAATCCACTACACGGGATGCGAGGGAATGCCGCTCGCGGACGTGCTATGCGACTTCACACCCACGCTCCGGTTAACCTGTCACGGGTACGCGTGTCCGCGGGCTACCTTGCGGCCGGTGGTGAATGAAACCGCACTATAGCCGATTTCAATGGACAAAGACTGTTCGTAGCCCCGCCTCCCGAAACGAGCAATCAGGGTAAACCGATGCCGAAAGTCGTCTCGAAAAAAACCGCCGGCTACTACACTTCAGGATCGGCCATCCGCCGCATGTTTGAAGAGGGCCTGAAGCTAAAGAGCCTGCATGGTGCCGACAACGTATGTGACCTGTCGATCGGCAATCCGCAGTTCGATCCGCCGGGCGTCTTCCTTGAGGCACTCGGCAAGATCGCGTCGGAAAAAGGACCGCATGCATACATGCCGAACGCCGGTTATCCGTGGGTCCGCGAACGCGTCGCCGCCCACCTCAAGGCGCGCGGGTTTTTTGATACCATTACCGCGGACCACATCGTCATGACCACCGGTGCCGCCGGCGCGCTCAACATCGTAATGGAGGCGATACTCAACCCGGGCGAAGAGGTCATCATTCTGCGCCCGTTCTTTCTCGAGTACCGCTTCTACATCGAAGCCCACGGCGGCGTCATCAAGTTCGCCGACACCGACTCCGACTTCGGGCTCGATGTTGGCGCAGTCGAATCCACGATTGGCGAGCGCACGCGAGCGATCATTGTTAACTCGCCGAACAACCCAACCGGGCGGGTTTACCCAGCTGATTCTCTCGAACAACTCAGTGCAATGCTGGAACGAGTATCGGCTGAGCGTGGCGACCCGGTTTATCTGATCTCCGACGAGCCGTACCGCGACATCATCTTCGCCGACATGCCGTTCGTTTCGCCCGCAAGCACGTACAGGAACAGCTTTATGTGCTACTCGTGGTCGAAGGCGTTCTGCGTTTCCGGGGAGCGCATCGGTTACATCGCGATCAATCCGGAGATGGACGTCGATTCGCTGGAGTTGTTGGCTGGTTCGCTGGCGATGTGCAACCGCTACCTCGGATTTGTAAACGCGCCCGCGCTCATGCAGCGGGTGATTGCGGAAGCACTTGATGCCTCGATCGACGTGTCCCACTACGAGATGCGTCGCGACCGGCTCCGCGTTGCTCTCGACGATGGAGGATACGATTACGCAGAGCCCGAAGGAGCCTTCTATTTCTTTGTGCGCACGCCGGAGAATGAAAAGGAGTTTATTGACCGTGCGAGGCGGCACCTCCTGCTCGTGGTTCCGGGCAGCGATTTCGGGCGAACAGGGTACTTTCGTATTTCGTATGCGGCGCCGCTTGAAACGATCGACCTTGCCTGCGAGAAGCTGAAAGCCATCGCGGCCGAGATCAACCCGACCGGACAAGCGGTATTGACATGACGAAGGTGAACGCCGGTTCGTTGCGTGGGGGCGGCGTCCACCGCGACGACGATCTTGGCGATCTACGAGCCTTTGTAAACCCCACCGGGGTAGCCGTTGTCGGAGCATCGGCCGATCCCGGCAAGCTCGGTTTCGCCGTCGTCAGGAACCTGATCGATTGCGGATTCGACGGCGGCGTATTTCCAGTAAACCCGCACGCGGTGAAGATACAGGGTTTGGAGACGTACCGAGACGTTTCGGACGTTCCTGACCCAGTCGATCTGGCGGTCATCCTCGTCCCGGCGCGGGCCGTGCCGGAAGTGGTCGAGGCATGCGGCCGCCGCGGAATTCGTTCGGTCATCATCGGATCTGGAGGATTTCGGGAAGTCGGGTCGATCGGACAGCAGCTTGAACGAGACTGCATCGACGCTGCACGAGAGTATGGTATCCGCCTGATGGGGCCGAACTGCATCGGCGTCATAAACACACACTCGCCGCTCGACACCACGTTTCTGTCGCCACGTGAGATGCTTGGAGGCAGCGTGGCCTTTGTCTCCCAGTCGGGTGCGATCTGTGCGACGGTAGTCGACTGGGCGAACTCGCAGGGCTTCGGGCTGTCGACGCTCGTGAGTCTGGGCAACCAGGCGGACATCACCGAGTCGGACGCCCTCGAGATGGTGGCTGCGAATCCGAACACGCGTGTCATCACGATGTACCTCGAAGGTGTCGCCGACGGGCAAACGTTTCTGCGGACGGCTGCGCGGGTGTCGCGATCGATTCCGATCGTTGCATTGAAGGTCGGGCGATCCGAGGCAGGCGGTCGCGCAATCGCATCGCACACCGGTGCCTTGGCGGGGCAGGACGCGATCTACGAAGCCGCGTTTCGGCGGGCGGGCGTCATTCGGGCGACGACGACCGAGGAGCTCTTCGACTTTGCCCGCGCGTTCGCAAACGCTCCCCTGCCGCAGAGACGGCGCATTGCCGTTCTCACGAATGCAGGCGGGCCGGGCGTCGCCACAGCCGATGCCGTTGAAATGAACGGGCTCGAACTCGCCGGTCTTTCCGATGCGACGCGCACGGCTCTGAGCGCGAGCCTTCCGCCGGTAGCGAACACCGGGAATCCGATCGACATGCTTGCGACCGCAGGACCGCGTGAGTATGCCGAATGTCTGCGAGTGCTGATTGCGGCGGACGAGGTCGACGGCGTCGTGGTCGTGATGCCTCCTCCACCGATGCACAAG
>JBFHWK010000401.1:0-2728 GCA_041589075.1 Rhodothermales bacterium | reverse complement strand
GATCGTCTCGAGTTTGCCGCGACCGTCCAGAACCTGTCCGAGGAAACCCTGTCGGGAACCGCAACACTGACACTGCTCGAGACGGCCTCGATGACGGCGAGGGACCGCCAGTTCTCCAACACCGATCCGGACGTCGACTTCACGATCGCGCCGGGACAAAGCCAGGGCTTGCGATGGTCGATCGCGGTCCCCGAAGATTTCGACATGATCACATATCGTGTCGTGGCCGATGCCGAGCAGCATCAGGACGGCGAGCAGAAACCGCTGCCCGTGCTGACAAACCGCATGCTCGTCACCGAAAGTCTCCCGCTTCCGATGCGCGGTCCGGGAACGAAGCAGTTTACGTTCGAGAAGCTCGTGGAGAACTCATCGCCAACGTTACGTCATCACGCCGTCACGCTGGAATACACTCCGAATCCCGTATGGTACGCCGTGCAGGCGCTGCCGTACATGATGGAGTTCCCGCACGAGTGTTCTGAGCAAATTTTCGCGCGACTGTATGCGAACAGCATCGCGTCGCACATCGTCGAGCAAAACCCACGGATACGTGACATCTTCAGACAATGGCAGGAGCTGGATTCCGGCGCGTTGCAATCGAATCTCGAAAAGAACACCGAGCTGAAATCACTGGTTCTTGAGGAGACACCCTGGGTGCGGGCGGCGCAGGATGAAACGGAGCGTAAGCGGCGCATCGGCGTACTGTTTGATTTCGTGAGAATGGCGGACGAGCGCGAGCGCGCCGTCAGACAGCTTGTCGAGGTGCAGTATCCGTATGGCGCGTGGCCGTGGTTCGCCGGGATGGCCCCGAGCCGCTATGTGACCCAGCACATCGTATCGGGCTTCGGGCATCTCAGGAAGCTCGAGGTAATGGATCCGGCGAAACACCAGCAGCTTCGCGCAGCACTAGTGCAAGCCGTGCGATTCCTTGACGAACAGATCCGCGACGACTACGAGAAGCTCCTCCGGAGCAGTGTGGACCTGAGCAAGCGCCACATCTCCTATGTGCAGATACATTACCTGTATACACGCAGCTTCTTCTCGGAGATACCAATCGGCGACGACGTCCGGACCGCCTATGACTATTACGTACAGCAGGCGCGGACCTTCTGGCTCGACAACGACTTCTACGCGCGAGGAATGATCACGCTGGCGCTGCATCGTCTCGGCGACAACGACACGCCAGCACGCATCATCAAGTCGCTCCGTGAGTTTGCGTTAACATCGGAAGAGCTGGGGATGTACTGGAAGTACGAGCACGGATTCTTCTGGTATCAGGCGCCTATCGAAACGCAGTCACTGCTCATCGAGGCTTTCGATGAGGTGGCGCGTGACAAACAGGCCGTCGCCGACATGCAGTTGTGGCTGCTCAAGCAAAAGCAGACACAAGACTGGAAGACGACGAAGGCAACCACGGAGGCGGTCTATGCCCTCCTCATGCGCGGCACCCGACTGATCGACATGCAGGGACACGTGTCGATCGAGCTCGGCAGCGAGACGGTTGACTCGCGAAACGCTGCCGACGCCGAGCCGGGGACCGGATATCTCCTCGCGTCTTGGACCGGTGAGGAGATAAGCCAGGACCTGGGTCGCGTTACGGTAACCAAGACGGGCGAGGGTCCCGCGTGGGGCGCGCTGTACTGGCAGTATTTCGAACAGCTCGACCGCATCACGCCGGCAGAAACGCCGCTTCGCATCGAAAAGCAAATGCTGAGGGAGCGAATCACGAACGCCGGCCCTGTCCTTGAGGAGATCACGAAAGATGCGCCGTTGGCGCCCGGCGACAAGCTCGTGTCACGAGTTGTTATCCGCGTGGATCGCGACATGGAGTATGTCCACCTCAAAGACATGAGGGCGGCGGGTGTCGAGCCGATCAACGTGCTGTCGATGTATCGCTATCAAGATGGTCTTGGATACTACGAAAGCACACGCGACGCGGCGACTCATTTCTTCATCGGCTATCTTCCGAAAGGGACGTACGTTTTCGAGCATCCGGTGCGCGTCAACCTGAGTGGCGATTTCTCGAGCGGCATTACGGCGATCCAGAGTATGTATGCGCCCGAGTTCGCTTCGCATTCAGAAGGTGTGCGCGTTCGGGTGAAGTAGGGAGTACTTTTCGGCGAGTGCACCAAGCGCGTCGCTGTGGAAAGATGCGGAAGATTATACACGTCGATATGGACGCGTTCTACGCCTCCGTAGAGCAGCGTGACAACCCCGAACTCCGCGGCAGGCCGGTTGCAGTGGGAGGGCGACGCCGGGGTGTCGTTATGGCGGCGAGCTACGAAGCACGAAAATACGGGGTGCGGTCCGCGATGCCCTCGGCCACGGCAGCAAGACGATGCCCCGACCTCGAATTCGTGAAACCGCGCATGTCGGTCTATGTGGACGTGTCGCGACAGATCCGCGACATCTTCCGCACCTTTACGGACCTGGTCGAGCCGCTCTCGCTCGATGAAGCTTATCTCGATGTCACCGACGCAAAGAAGGGGCCGGCTTCGGCAACCGTGATCGCACGAATGATCAAGTCAGAGATACGGGACATGACCGGACTCACGGCGTCTGCCGGGGTGTCGTTCAACAAGTTCCTTGCGAAGGTCGCATCGGGTCACAGCAAGCCCGACGGATTGACGGTCATTTCCCCGGAGGACGCTGATTCGTTCATTGCCGGGCTTCCGATCGACCAGTTCTTCGGCGTCGGTCGGGTAACGGCGGCACGGATGAAGAAGATGGG
>JBFHWK010000400.1:0-2728 GCA_041589075.1 Rhodothermales bacterium | reverse complement strand
TCATCCCCCACCACAACGTCATCCACCACCACAACGTCATCCCGGACTCGATCCGGGATCCATCCACGGCCTGCTTCGCATCGCCCAGGGGGCAACCGGTCTACCTTGCAATTTTCTCCCCCCTTCACTAGATACGCTTCCACAAATTTGTTGCAACAAGTATGGAGTCCGACGAAGTACCATGAACCGCTACCGATCGTTTGCTTTCATCCTCGCCCTCGCGCTTTCCCTGACAACCCTGCCGGCAGCCGGCCAGGGCTTCTTCACCGGGAAGTTCTCGGCGGCGCAGGAAACTCACGCCGTCACCTCGACGGCCACCGGGACCGCCGTCGCCTTCTTTGAGGAAGGCGACCTCTCCTTCTTCATCACCGTCGAGGGTCTCTCCGGCCCCATTACGGGCGCACACTTTCACGGCGGCGCACCGGGCGTCAACGGCAGTGTCGTGTTTGACATCACGAATAGCTTTTCCGGCACAACCGCCACGGGCCGCTGGTCCGCACTCGATGTCCCGTCACTGACGCCGGCACTAGTCGCCGACCTTTTCGCGGGCAACCTGTACTTGAACGTACACACGATGGCAAACCCCGCCGGTGAGATCCGCGCTCAGCTGATCCACACGGACGGCGCCACACTCACCGCCGATCTGACACCCGAGCAGGAATCGCATGACGTCACATCCGATGCGCGTGGCACCGCCATCGTGCAACTTTCGCGTGGCGGCGCGGCCTTCTTCGTGTCCGTCGACGGCCTCAGCGGCCCGATCACGGGTGCACATTTCCACAATGCCGCCGCGGGCGTCGACGGTGGCGTCGAGCGCGACATCACGACCGATTTCGATGGCGGAACGGCCGCGGGTCTCTGGACGGACGCCGACCCCCAGTCGCTGACAGTCGATCTCATCAATCAAGCTCTCCTCGGCAACCTGTACCTGAATATCCACACGGCAGCAAACGTCGCCGGCGAAGTCAGAGGCCAGTTGAACCTCACCTCGGGGTGGGGTTTCCAGGCTTCTCTGGATCCCTCGCAGGAAACCGAGGTCTCGACAGGGACCGGCTTCGGCACCGCTTCGTTGACACTCTCGACGATGGGCCTCGTGTACGACATCACCGTAACGGATCTGACCGGCCCGATCACCGGCGCGCATTTTCATAACGCTCCCGCCGGAATGGCCGGACCCGTAGTGCATCCGATCACGTCGCAGTTCGTCGGCAACTCTGCCAGCGGCGTCTGGGGCTTTGACGATGTCGGAGGGCTCACGGAGGAACTCATAGATGCGCTACTCAGCGACGAGCTGTACCTGAACATTCACACCTCGGCAAACATGGCGGGTGAAATCCGCGGTCAGATCCTGCCCGGCGACGGCACTCTGCTGGCCGCACGCCTTACGCCGGAGCAAGAGACGGCCGAAGTTACACAGGAAGCCCGCGGTACCGCATTCGCGTCGTTGACGGACGCCGGTGTAACCTACGAAATCACCGTGGACGGATTGACGGGTGACATCACCGGCGCACACTTCCACCGGGCACCGGTGGGAGTCAACGGCGGCGTCGTCAAAGCGATTACGTCGTCCTTCACGGGTAACCACGCGACCGGCACATGGACGGCCACGGACGCCATAGAGCCCCTTACGGACGATCTGATTTCGGCCCTTGTCCAGGGCGAACTGTACCTGAACATCCACACCATGGCGAATGCGCCCGGTGAGATTCGCGGACAGGTGCTGCTGTCCGCCGGGACAGCTGTTCGGGCGAACCTGTCTTCGGATCAGGAGACGATGGAAGTGACGCAAGGCGCACTCGGCACGTCGGCCGCCGTGCTCACGGACGCCGGGCTCGTCTATCAGGCAACCGTCGAGGGTCTCAGCGGCCCGGTCACGATCGCCCACTTCCACAATGCTGCTCTGGGCGAAGACGGTGGCGTCGAGCACGACATCACCGCTGACTTCACCGGTAACACGGCCGCCGGATTCTGGCCGACCGGCGCGTCGACGCTCTCCGAAGCCCTTCGCGACGAAGTGCTCGCCGGCAACATCTACCTCAACGTGCACACTGCGGCGAATATGCCCGGTGAACTCCGCGGCCAGACACGCATCGCGAGTGGTATAGGCAGTGGTATTGAGATGAGCGCCGGCCAGGAAAACCATGTCGTCACAAGTGACGGCCGCGGCACAGGAGCTCTTACGTTCGCCGCCGAAGGTTTGCTGTTCGACATCACCGTGGACAACCTCACCGGACCGATTACAGGCGCGCACTTTCACAACGCGCCCCTTGGCATGAACTCCGGCGTGGTCCGCGCGATCACGGACGACTTCACCG
Source organism: Rhodothermales bacterium (assembly GCA_041589075.1). Taxonomy (GTDB): domain Bacteria; phylum Bacteroidota; class Rhodothermia; order Rhodothermales; family JABDKH01; genus JBFHWK01. Next base: position 413 of record JBFHWK010000400.1, on the reverse strand, counting down.
GCTCGACCGCGTTCGGCGTCTGGCGCGCATCGGATTCGCAGCCTTTTTCAGTCGACAGGACGAACGAACTGATTGCGGGCAACCTTTATATCAACATCCACACCGCCGCGAACACAGGCGGCGAAATACGGGGGCAGATCGGCGTGGGCGAACTCGTAGCGACGGCCATAGAGATCGTCGATGACACTGTCCCGCAATCGTTCCGCCTGTCGCAGAACTATCCGAATCCGTTCAACCCCTCGACGGCCATCGCCTTCGACCTCACGCGGTCATCCGACGTGAAACTGCAGGTGTACAACGCGATGGGTCAGCTCGTGAGGACGCTTGCGACCGAGTCGCTTGCTCCCGGCTCCTATGAGGTTACGTTCAATGCAGCAAGCCTGCCCAGCGGCGTCTACACGTACAGCCTCACG
>JBFHWK010000399.1:0-2764 GCA_041589075.1 Rhodothermales bacterium | reverse complement strand
GATGTCAAGCAAGCCAAAACGGGAAATCCTACGTTCTAACAGAGTACACTTCTTTGTAGAGACGGATCGAACCGCTCCGGGAGCCGTACGAGGCGGTTTGTGGCGGGAAAAGCCGGCGTGCCGATGATGCGTAACATCTCCGTGATAGCGGTCATTGCCCTTGTTGTCCTCGGGGTAGTGTTTCTACCGGTGGACGTGGAGTACCGCTTTAGCGTGTCGGGGAAAGTCGTTCCGGTACGCGAGTGGGCGCTCTACCGCAGCCGCAACGACGGCATCGAGACGGCTCTGCGTGACAACTTGCGCGGCGGGGTCACGCAATACACGGTGAATCGGTTCGCCGGCGGGGATGCGGCGCGGTTGACACTCGAGGAACGGCTTGGAGCGTCGGCACCCATCGTCGCGGGGGACACCCTGGCCGCGATCTTCTCAAGCGAGATCGCGCGCGAGTACGCCGCGCTCGGCGGACAGCTCGCCATGGCCGTCGCATCCCTGGATCTGTATGCAACCGGCGAGAAGGTGCCGGTCGTGGAGGAGGAACGCATGCGCATGGCGCAGGCGGAGGAGCTGGCACGTCAACAGTTGCTGGAGTTGCAGCGCCTCCGGCGCCTCCAATCGGAGAACCTGATATCCGAGCAGGAGCTCGAACTCGCCGAGAGTCAGCAGCGGGTTCTGGAAACAGGTGTCGAAGTGGCACGCGCGCGTTACGAAAGCGTTCGCTCGGGTGCCAAGCCCGAGCAGATTGAGCTGACACGCGCTGAGGTGCGATCCTTACAGGAAGAGATCGGGACCATCACGGAGAAACTCAGGCTGTCAACGATCACGAGTCCGATCTCCGGACGGGTGGCGCGCTCCTTCAGCTCGGACACGCTGCTCGTTGCATATGATACGACGGCGTTCATGGTGATGATGGCCGTGCCTCTTGCACGCAGCCACTTCCTTGCACCCGGTGACACGGTTCGGATCTCTTCGCGCGGAGGCCTACAAGAGATTGCAGCCGTAGTGCGTCAACTCGACGATGAGGTGCACTCGGTTCGCGGAGAGGAGTCGGTACTCGTGACCGCGGTCGTTGACCTACCGCCGCGGTGGCTTCTTCCGGGTGCCTCCGTTGCGTGCCGCGTCGAAGCCGGAAAGGTGCGGCTCTCGGATTATCTTCGCCTCTTGATGTCGACGTCGGCCTGATGCGTTCCGAATACAAATACCTGGTACCCCTGACCGTGCTCGACGAGATGCGCGATGCGATCGAGCCGTTCGTCGTACCGGATCCGCACGGAGTTGGCCTCGAGAGAGTCGGGTATACCGTACGAAGCACGTACCTCGATACGGCCAACCTTAAGTATTACGAAGAGAAGAAGGCGGGCTTACGTGTACGCCGCAAGCTGCGCGTTCGCGCGTACGGCGAGGCACGCAAAGGCGACTGGGTTTTTCTCGAGATCAAACGAAAGGTCGACGACAAGGTGGCGAAAAATCGCGCGCCTATCCTGTTGCGAAACTTCGATGCACTCGTTCGCTCAGGCGACGTGGACGGTTACGTGTTCACGAACCGGCACTATCCGAAATCGCATGACGACGCCCGGCGCTTTCTCTATCACGTCTATCGCTACGGCCTTGCTCCGACTATTCTGACCGTTTACGAGCGCGAAGCATTTCTAGGAAGGTTCGATCCGACGTTTCGCATCACCTTCGATCGAAATCTGCGGGGCTCTGCGTACGGGGGAGTAGCGAACCTTTACGACGAGGATGGCATGCGCAAGGTGCACCCGGGGCATTTCGTTTTGGAGGTGAAGTACAACACGCGCTTTCCGACCTGGCTGCGTACGGTGCTTGGCCGTCACAGCTTGCGTAACGAGGCGTTGTCGAAGTACTGCCTGTGTGCCGAGGCCACGCGACACCACCTCGACACGCCCGTTGAAGTGCTGGCCAGTATTGTCTCGGTCGCATAGCGCCAACACCGAAAGAACATGGGCTCACGCATACTGCAGGATCTACAGACAGCGGCCGAGTGGAACACGAGCCTGGCTGAGGTGCTTCAGGCGATGGCTGTCGCGCTGCTTTGCGGGGCCATCATTTCCGTCGTGTACCGATGGACGTATCGCGGCGCGGCGTACTCGGCAAGTCTGGTTCGGTCGATGATCACGCTATCCATGATTACGGCCGTCGTGATGCTCGTAATCGGCAACAACCTCGCGCGCGCGTTCGGGCTGGTCGGCGCGATGTCCATCATCCGATTTCGGACGGCGCTGAAGGATCCGCACGACATCATGTTCGTGTTCTTCGCCTTGGCCGCTGGCATGGCCGCTGGTGTCGGCCTGCATGTGCTCGCCATTGTCAGCACGGTATGTATCGGCCTCGTCGTTCTAATCACGACGCGCCTGAACTACGCTGTCGTTGAAAAACAGGCGTTCATTCTTCGCCTGACGTACCGTGGCTCTCCGGACGAAGAGAAGGCCTCCTACTTGCCCGTACTGAAGAAGCACTGCAAGGTCACGCGGCTAATCAACGTCCGGGCTGACGGCGGTGAGGAAACGGAGCTGACGTTCTTCGCCGACCTTCGGCGTCCGGACGATCGCACAGCGCTCACTCGCGAACTCGCCCAGACGCCGAACGTCGCTAACGTAAGCCTGTTCTACGATACGGAGCAGTTGTAAGCCGCCTACATGCCGGGCCATAGCCAGCCGAACAAACCACCGGTAAGTCCCGCGTAGAGCAACGCGTCCAGCACGGACTTCAGTGACATCGGCCAGGAAAAATGAAACCAGATGCTGTT
>JBFHWK010000398.1:0-2767 GCA_041589075.1 Rhodothermales bacterium | reverse complement strand
GAAGTCCACCGAGGAAACGCGCGAGGTCGGGCGGCGCGTTGCATCGGTAGTGGAGAGCGGATCGATCGTGGCGCTTTACGGCGATCTGGGCTCCGGGAAGACGTTGCTGGCGAAAGGTATCTGCGAAGGGCTCGGTGTAGATGGCGACGAAATCACCAGCCCGACGTTCTCGCTAATCAATGAATATCGCGGTGGGCGATTGCCGGTGTACCACGTCGACACCTATCGGCTGGAGAGCCTCGAGGAGTTCATGGCGCTCGGCTATGAGGACTACTTTTTTGGCGACGGTGTAACCATCGTCGAGTGGGCGAACCGCATCGAGCCGCTCATTCCGCCGACTGCGTTGCGGATTCGGCTGGCGCACGTGGCAGCGGATCAGCGCCGGATAGAACTCGTGCTTGCAGCCGACGACCATGAAGGTGGCTGAGTCCGGCACAAGATCAGCCGAGGCGGCGCGCGTACTGCTGGGACTGCCTCGGTTCACGGACGCCGGAGCCGTTGCCTACCGGCCCGGCCTGGAGCGCATCCGGGCTTTGCTCGAGGCAATGGGCCAGCCGCACACCCGGTTTCCGATCGTGCACATCGCCGGCACGAACGGCAAGGGTTCGGTCGCGTCCATGGTCGCCTCCATTGCCACGGCAGCAGGCATCCGCACCGGCCTGCACACTTCGCCGCACTTGATCGACGTGACCGAGCGGATGCGGGTCGACGGAATTCCGGCTCCCGAACACTGGCTGACCGACAACGTGCTTGCGCTGCGGGACAGGTTTGGCCAGATCGGCCCGAGCTTCTTCGAGGCGACCGTAGCCCTCAGCCTTAAATACTTTGCGGAGCAGGATGTCGAGCTGGGAATCGTCGAGGTCGGACTTGGGGGGCGGCTGGACGCAACCAACATCGTCACACCGGCACTTTCGGTAATCACAAGTGTCGGGCTGGACCATACCGACATTCTGGGTGAGACTGTAGAGGAGATCGCGCGTGAGAAGGCGGGGATAATCAAGGCGAAGGTGCCGGTGGTGAGTGCCGTACACGAGGTGGCCGACACGGAGGTCCGCCGGATTGCACAGACCCTGGGCGCACCGTACGAAAATGTTCGCGCTGCCTGCGGGTTGGTGGAGCCCGTGATCGGCCTTGTGCGCAGTAGGATGACCCTTCGCACGCCGCGAGATCGCTATGACGAGCTTTTCGTTGCGCTTCCGATGAAACATCAGTTGTGGAACGCAGCACTTGCCGTTCGCGCGACGGAGAGGTACGGCGAGGTGTCGGGAATTTCCATCACCTCAGAAGATGTTCGACGTGGACTTCGCGAAGTACATTCGCTCAGCGGTGTCAGCGGTAGATTTGAAGTGTTGGCGGAGAAACCGCTCGTTGTTGCCGATGTGGCGCACAATCACGAGGGTATTGCCGCCTTGCTGGAACATGTTCGCGAGCACGGAGATGTTGGGCGCCTCATCGTGTGCATGGCGATGATGCGCGACAAAAAGATAGACGATGTCGCTGCGGTCCTCGGAGCTGCTCGAGCGCAGGTTCTCACCGTGGACGTCGCGTCTCAGCGGGCGCTTCCCGGCTTGCGGCTCGGCCGCGTACTTAAGCAGCACGGTGTGCGCGTCGATAACTTGGAGAGCGTCGAAAATGCCTTTGGGTGGTTTCGGCGCAACGCCGAGAGCAACGACGCGTTGCTCTTCACCGGGTCCCACCTGGTGGTTGCGGAGGCGCTGGCCCTGCTCACTGACGGCCCAGGCAACTGAAACCCCCGCTTTCGGGCAGCGTACATAATGTGGCCGGAAGCACGTTTCAACCCTATTGACCTCCATGGTCGATTTTCCGCTCCGGCGCACCTTCGAACGTTATCGTCCTGCCCCATCCGGCAGAACGTGTTGTTTTTCCGACTGAATACGCTATCTTGCACGTGAATTACACTTCGCGTGCCTCTTAGCGCGCCCGTGGCTCCCGGCCCGCCAGGGTCCCAGGAACCGCATCTATCCGCTTATTTTGCTCTCCAGCTAGTCTCCCGCCTCACGAAGAGACTTACCCTCCGACCGATTTGAACGTTACGGATGGGCCAAAGGGCCGTCCGCTCGACGTCGGCTTCTTTTCCACAACACCACAGGAATGACGGATCTGCCCGCAAAATGACGGCCTGAAAACCTCATGATCATGCGTGTGTCGGACCATCCCAAAGCTTGATGAAAATTTCTGAACTCAACGACCAGAAGCTGCCCGATCTGCGCGAGATCGCGAAGAAGATGGGCCTCGCCGGTTTCTCGACCATGAAAAAGCAGGATCTGATCTACAAGATCCTGGAAGCGCACGCCGAGGCAGGCGCCGACGCCGCCGACCGTAAAGAGTCCGGAGCGCGCTCCGATGCCCGGCGGCCGGAAAACGGCTCGGACCGACGCACAGCCGACAGGTCGTCCAACGCAAAACCACGACAAGAGGAGAAACAGAAGGTGTCCGACAGCACAGACAATCCGAGTGAAGATGGTTCTTCGGTTGGCGGCGAGCCCGAAACACAGCGCGAAGCGTCGTTCCGCCAGCCCGGCGGAGATGGAGAGCCGTCCGAGGCGCGTCGCGATTCGGGCGAACGCAGCGGAGCGGTTACGGAAGAACACGATCGGGGAGGACGCGGAGATCGCGGCCGTTCCGACGACCGTGGGCGTCGTGGCGAGGCACGGGGTGACCGGCGCGGCCGTGGCGATCGTGATCGCGGTGATCGCGATCGTGATCGTGGCGACCGTGATCGTGGCGACCGTGATCGTGGCGACCG
>JBFHWK010000397.1:0-2767 GCA_041589075.1 Rhodothermales bacterium | reverse complement strand
GCCTGGGATAACACTCTTTCCGAGCTTTGGGGACGGCTTGGCTTTTACCGTCAGTTGCATCTGGAGCGTCGTTTCGATGAACTGCCGGAGAGGTGCCTCGATTGTCAGGACTGGATGACTGGTGCAGCTAAGCGTATCCGCCCAGGAGCGAGCTAATTCAAACGCAAGGGAAGCTTTTATATGAAGACACTCTATCTGTGCGGTGCGGGTAACCCCGAGGGAGTTCGCCTGTCGTTGCGAGTAAACGAACAACAGCGTCGTTGGGACCAAATCGTTCTTCTAGACGACGATTCTGCGAAGGTAGGTAAAAAATTGCTTGGCGTACCCGTTGTGGGCGGTTTTGATTTGCTGGCGGGAGCCCTGCCCGGAGATGAGGTTCAGAATCTAGTTACAAGAACGTCACGGGGCCGAAAGCGCGCTCGCGAGAAGATTGCCGCCTACGATGTGTCGTTTGCCTCGATACTCAGTCCTGATGTAGATCTGATGGGTGTCGAGCTTGAAGGTGAGTGCACGGTTTATGGTCGCGCGACACTCGGTGCCGAGAGTGTGCTGGAGGAGGGGACCGTCGTGTGGATGGGATCAGTGGTTGGACACGAATCAAGACTTGGGCGCCACAGCATAGTGGCAGCCAATGCGGTTCTGAACGCGCGCGTGAACGTAGGTGAGGGCGTCTACATAGGCACGAACGCTACGGTTCTTCCGGAAGTTAGCATCGGAGACTGGGCGATCATTGGAGCGGGTTCGGTCGTCATGGGCGATGTTCCTGCGGGAGTAACGGCCATCGGTGTTCCGGCGGAAATCGTGGACTTCGGAAACGTGGAAGGTCCCGTCATCTCGGAGCTAGACGAGGTTGAGGAAATCATCCTCACCGTCATGCGTGGTGTGATGCACGAGCCGTCCTTAGCAGTAGAAGACAACTTCTTCTTCTGTGGAGGGACCTCCCTCGAGGCCATGCGGGTGAAGACCGAGATCGAACAGATGACCGGCGGAAACCTTCCACTTGTAGAGATCATGCGGCACCCGTCTGCGCGGAGTCTGGCCGCATTTCTCTGCGAGCCTGCGATGTCGAACTGATCACAGTTCGGCCGGTCTGCGGTAACGGACGTGGCAGGCACTCCACCAGGCGCGCCACGTTAGCACGAATCAGTCAGAGTCTTCGAGCGCGACCGGCTCGTGGGACGAACCAGCCGACAGCTTGCTCGCAACTGCCGCCGCTTCCGGAACAAGGCTGTCGGTCGTATACGCATACCTTTCTGCCTCGACGCCGGCCCAATGGCCCAGGACAGCCGGACCTGTACCGACCGCCACGGATAGCCCCTCTCGCGCAGCGAAATCGAGAGCAGAGTGCAGGAACAGCACAACACCGGTCAGCTCAAGCGTCTCCTCGATCGTCTGTAGAATGATGTATAGCGGACCTCTGTTCGCATATACGCCGCCATGAAACGCATCGAGAGTCCAACCAGAGAGCATTTCAAAACCAACCGCGCCGAGCACGAATAGCCCGCCGGCCGTCGCAAACAGGGTCGCAGTCTTCCTAGGTAGGCGCAGCAAGAATCTGACATACACCAGCCCGAACATCAATGCAATGATCGAATACGGAATAACCCACGCGTAGAAAAGCGGCCCCGAAGTGTCCAGCGCCGACCTGATGGGCTTGATCAGCCTCTCGTGTATACCGACGAACTCGTCCAGGGAGATGAACAGGAAGCAGAGTGCTAGGCCCCACCAATAGTTCACATCGGGTTTGCCGGCAGCCCTCCGCGAGGACCCGATCAGGGCCGAGATCAACGCGCAAAAGGCGAGTGCGGCTGAGGAGTAGAAGGTTGGCAGGTTGCGCTCGTGTCCGAGGTGAAATAGGTTAACCACGAACGACTTGAAGCCGTACGCCGCGGCAGTTTGCAGCACAACATGACTGATGACGAGCGCGGCAGCCGGAAGGGCGAACAGAAGAGTGATTCGCGAGGCCGACAGCCGTAATGGATTATTCAAATTGGCAACAGGATGAGCCCGTAATGGCGAAGCCGTTAAAAAAGAAACGTACTAGCTCCGGACGCCACTCGAAATGCCTTACAGATAGTAATCTAGCCCGGGCCCATTAATCGTACGGAAAAAAAGTGAATTTGTCTATCCCAGGGAGGGGGGATCAGAAACAGCCCATTCGTACCGTCCCCTTGGCGCGGCCCGCTTTCAAGAGGCCTTCAACCCATGAACATCCAACTGGCAACTAAGCTCTTCCCGAGCCGCTGGCGACGACCGCGGTTACTCCGCAGGTTCTACTCGGCGTTCCTGACCATGCACGCGGCTTTTTCTGCGGTTCGCGTGGCGTCGAAGGCTTATGGGCAGAACAGGCTTCAGACATTCCTGCGGTTGCGCAGTCTTAAAGTATCGCGCGGATTTCAACCGAAAGAGGCACTCCAACTCGGCCTTCTAGACTGCCGGACCGCCCCACGAGTCGACAGATTTGTTAGCAAAAACGAACTCATCTCATTTCAGCGGGCTGTAAACCCTCCCGCGTGGGAGGCGGTTACGGAAGACAAGGACATCTTCTATCGATATGCAGATGCCGTTAACCTTCCTGTCCCAAAGCTCTTGGGGGTCTTCTTTCGAGATTGCGCAGTATGGTCTGCCGCCAGTGGATATCTGTCATCGCCTACCGACTGGACGAGGTTCTTCCTACAGGAATGTCCCTCCTCATTTGTTGTCAAGCCGGCTCGTGGAGCGTACGGGTACGGGGTGCGCATCGTGGACCGGACCGACGGTCGCTTTT
>JBFHWK010000396.1:0-2777 GCA_041589075.1 Rhodothermales bacterium | reverse complement strand
GCGCGAAGCTCTGCCTCTCCCGACGCGGGAAACTCGGGCACTCCGGAGTCGATCAGAAACACCTTGATTCCAAAGACACCGCTTTCGGCGAGGGAACCGATCCGGGAGGCTCCACGGGGAACGAGCCCGCCGTAGAAACCGCAGTCGACCCATAAATTCTTCTCCGAAGCGATCACCTTTTCGTCGAGTGCTGCGAGCGTCGTCGTCGCCGGAATGCAGTTCAGGGGCATGTCGATGATCGTGGTCACGCCACCTGCCGCAGCAGCCTTCGTAGCCGTTTCGAATCCCTCCCAGTCCGTACGCCCGGGCTCATTGATGTGGACGTGTGTGTCCACGAGTCCGGGCATGACGACAAGGTCGCCCGCATCCTCGATCTCATAGACATCCGGAATCTCGTCGTGTGCCACGACGTCGAGGATTCGCTCCTCGCGCACGAGCACGGCAGCCGCACGCACACCCTCTTCGGTCACGACACGCGTGCTCCTGAGCGCAAAATCGTGTCTTCCGTCCGGCATGAACGCGATCACTCAGATACCGCGACTCGGCGAGTCGATTTTGTTACGGTCGCGGACAATCTCTGCAGCGACACTGACAGCGATCTCCGCCGGGGTATTACTACCGATCGAAAGGCCGACCGGCGCTCGCAGTCCTTCCCCAAACGACTTGGGGACGCCGGCATCGAGCAGGCTGGTCCGAATACGCGCGATCTTGGCTGGGCTGCCCATGAGGCCAATCGATCGGAATTGAATACCGACAAGACCAGCAAGTGCGTCGATGTCGGACGGGAAATCCGTCGTCATCACGACGACGTCCGTAAGTGCGGGATACCGTACACGCGGGCCTGCATCACGATACGAATCGACAATCTCGGTAGCGCGTGCGAACGTGTTTGCCTTGATCGTATCAAGTTCTCGCCGCGTTTCAAACACGAACACGTCGTAGCCGAGTTGATCGAGCGTTCGTGACAATGCCAGGCCACAGTGCCCGCCACCCATTATGGCGACGCGCCGCAGATTCAGTAGTTGCTCGCGGTACGACCATCCGCCGTCATCTTCGGAAAGTTCATGCTGCGGACCTTCGGCGGCAACCGGCGCTTCGACGGAAACGCCGGACTCTGCGATCGTGACAAGCCCCCCTTCGTTGCGAACGACAACGCCGGCAATTTGCGCCACGGTGTCCGCATGAACGGAGGGCCGAAACAAGTAGTACAGGTTCGACTGCTCGCCCGCGCATATCATTCCCGACTTCTCACCGGGGCCCTCGTCGCGATGCGACAGGTGATGCAGCTCCGGCGTGAAATCGTTCGTTCGGAGTATTTCGCGTGCGCGACTTACGAGACGATACTCCATGATACCGCCACCGATCGTCCCCTCTACGTCGCCGGCCTCTGCCACCAGCATGCGTGCGCCTGCGGTTCCGGGCGAGTGAAGCGTGTTGCGAACGACAAACGCCGCGAAGACGGACTGGCCCTGTTTCAGCAGGGCATCAAGGCGAATCCAAAACAGCTTCAAGTTGCCGGCCTATTCGTCAGCGTCGTGGGGCGTCGGCAATACGTCGAGTTCCGGTGCTCCGTCGACGAGTCCGTCTCCCATCGCGCGCACCCGTGCACGGATTTGCGACAGCTCGCTCTGATGCAAACCGATGAGCACACGTTCCGGCGTCAGCGGCGAGGTAAAGGAGAGCTGGGCGTCCGGACGAAATGCCCGCATTGCATCACGAATCGCAAAGAAGGCACCGATGCCGTACATCAGCGGCGGCTCGCCCACCGCCTTGTTGCCGTAGGGACCGGTTGGCTCGTCTGCATTTTCGAGAAACTGGACTTGCAGGTCGTCCGGCATGAAATAAACATCGGGGACTTTGTACGTGGCGAGCGCGCCGGAAAGCAGCCTGCCCGTGTCGTCGTACATGAGATCTTCCATCGTCGTCCAGCCGAGCCCCTGCGCAAGTCCACCCTCCACCTGGCCGAGATCGACGAGGCGATTCAGTGGTCGGCCAAGGTCGTGCACGATCTTTACGCTGTCGATGTCATATGTACCGCGCAAACAGTCGACACTTACCTCGATGATAGCCGTCCCGTACACGTGATATGCGAAGGGTCGACCCTTCTCGGTCGACTTGTCGAAGTGGATACCCGGCGTCGCGAAGAAACCGTGTGCCGACAGCCCCACGCGACGTCCGTAAGCGGTCTGCACGAGCTCTGACCATGTCAGGTGCGTGGCAGCGCCGTTATGAACCACCGTTTCATGCGCGATGGATAGGCCCTCAGCCGACGGCAGTCCGAGTTCTTCGGCAGCCACACGGTAGAGTCGCTCGAGGATCTGATCGACGGCAACGAGGACGGCGTTGCCGTTGAGCATTGTCGTCGAGCTGGCTGCACTCGGCGACATGTTTGCGATACGCGTTGTGTTCGTACTCTCGATCTTGACACGCGCTTTGGAGATTCCGAACGCGCGTGCGGCCACGGCCACGATGTTCGTGCTGAGACCCTGTCCCATCTCCACACCACCTGTCGAGACGCTCACGCTGCCGTCCGTGTACACGTGCAGGAGCGCGCTTGCCTGGTTCATGAAGGTGGTAGTGAACGAGATCCCAAAGCAGACCGGCTGCACGGCAAGACCCCTCTTGACCGCGAAGCTGCCCGCATTGAAGCGGTCGACCTCGGCACTGATGGCCGGCAGGTCGTATTCCGCCGACGCTTCGTCCCACGTCCTCTCGGCGTGACCTCGCTCGACGACCTGGCCGTACGGAAACGTGTCGCCGTCACGAAGCAAGTTCGC
>JBFHWK010000395.1:0-2781 GCA_041589075.1 Rhodothermales bacterium | reverse complement strand
TGTTCGTCGGCGCCTTCACGTCTGCGGCCGAGGTTGCCTACGCCGTCAGTCGCTACTACCAGTCGAAAGGGACAGTGACGGTACTGGGCGGACCGCATGCCCGATGTTACCCGGCTGACGCCTGCAAGTACTTCGACTTTGTTCTCGGATTGACGGACAAGGACGTCGTCAAGGTCGTGCTCGACAACCACGAGCCGCATCGACCCCGTGGAATTCAAATGTCCGCGGCTCAACAGCCATCAGAGTTGCCAGGAGTCCGTGAGCGATGGCATCACATAGAGCGGCTGTTGCAGGAGGCGCCATGGGTGAAGATCGTCTCGATGATCGGCAGCCTCGGGTGTCCATACACATGCAGTTTCTGTGTCGACTCAGTCATCCCCTACCAGCCCCTCGACTTCGATGTGATCAAAGAAGACCTCCGTTTCTTACGGACCAAGTTTGACCGGCCGATAGTCGGCTGGCACGATCCGAACTTCGGCGTTCGCTTCGACGATTACCTCGGAGCGATCGAAGAGGCGGTCCCACCCGACAGCATCGACTTCATTGCAGAAAGCACGCTCTCGCTCCTCAGCGAGAAGAACGTTCGACGGCTGCAAAAAAACGGATTCAAGGCTGTGCTCCCCGGAATCGAGTCTTGGTACGAGATGGGAAACAAGTCCAAGACCGGCCGGGCAGTCGGTCAGGACAAATTGAAAAAGGTGTCGGACCACATCAACATGATTCTCGGCTACCTCCCCTACGTCCAGGCCAATTTTGTCCTGGGTCTCGACTGCGACGAAGGGGACGAGCCGTTCGAATTGACGAAACGGTTTCTCGACCGTTCGCCGGGAGCCTTTCCGGCTTTTTCGATGCTGACGGCATTCGGACGAAGCGCTCCGCTCAATCTCGAGTACCAGCGGCAGGGTCGCGTAATTGCATTTCCGTTTCATTCGCTCAACAATAACGGGGCCATGAACGTCCGGCCGAAGAACTACGAATGGACCGATCTCTATGACAGGATGATCGACCTTCGCGAACACGCGTTCTCGCCGAGACTGATCGCAAAGAGGTTCGGCACCAATCGTGGGTCCATTCCCAGGATCATGAACCTGTTGCGCGGTGCATCGTCCGAAGGTTGGGGGCGAACGCGGTATTTCCGTGAGGTAAGGCGTCGCCTCGATACGGACACGTCGTTTCGTGGCTTCTTCGAGCAAGAAAACTCGGTCGTGCCCTCTTTTTTCACCGACCGCTTGAACGCCTCGTTGGGACCGTTGAGAGCTCTCGTGCCGGAATCGAGTTTCGAGTATGACGCATACGCCTACCTGAAGTCGACGCAAGCGAAGCCCGCGGCCGTGGCGGAAGCGTAGGCCATGTCGTGAAGTGACATGCAGGGCCCCACGGCCGGATCACGTGTGAAGTGCGGTGCTTCCGGAGTCAGCAGAGTCCTACTTACGCTACGGAACTGCGGCGCGAGGATTAGCCGCTAGTTGATCGTGCTGAGAATGCCGGCACGTACTTGCCGTCGCCGGCTACTCCCCATCGGCCCTCTGCGGAACCCGCCTGCATCGTTGCAAGCGTGAGACTTCTTTCGAAGACGGGCAAAGGTAGCTTGTACCTCATGTGAACCCTTCACTTCACATCAGCCCGCTTTTTCCAACGGCGTCGGGCAGAAGATCCTTCGCAACCGACCTCATCGGCAACCGAGATCCCTGAAATCGGTTTGCTTGCAGTGAATCTGTACTCCCCGAGTCAGATACGCGAATGTCCATCTTCCCGATGTCCTGAAGAACACGCTTCGGGTCGACCGCATGAGCTTGCAGCCAGAGACCGGGGCTTCGGATGCTCCCATCGAGGTACTGCAGTAGGCATGAAACGACCGGTGCGGCCGTGAGGAGGTAAGCATCGTCTGACGAGATTAGGACCTCTTCGGAATGAGGTTGCCCGTCTTGGAAGCCGCTCGCCTCGACCTTCAATGCAGTGACGAAGGGGGGCCTCGCGGACTTTCGGAGTGACCAACCCATCAGCCGACCCATCGGTCGAATTCCTTTTCGGGGGGCTACCTTTAGCACTGCCATCACCAAAGGAACCACAATGAAGTCCACGATCGCCCCGAATCCGCCGACGAAGAAACCGGTTTCCAGTAGTTCGGGATACAGATCGGGGAGCGACCTCATTTCGTCGAGGTACATTGGGTAGCAGGGTTGCCGTCCGAGGCCTTCGCCGAAGTCCATTTCCGCCGGCTTCACGTACAGGCTGGTACCGGCTCTTCTCCAGCGACCATCGACATACGTCAGGCTCTGGAAGTCGGCGAACTCCTCAACAAAACCGTCGAGCGTTGATGCCGACAGGTCGAGCGAGGCCCAGTCGATTCGGATGACGCTCCCAACCCTGGCTCTCTGGAGCGAATCGAACCGGCCGGCTATGTGGCGGACGAGCATCGCGGGTAGCCCGGGATGAAAGCCGCCGTCGGTGATGAAGCAAAGGCCGGCGCGCTCTATTCGATCCTTCATCCGAGACAGCTCGGACAACTTGCTGGAGGAATATATTATGTCGATGTAATCGACATGCTCGGACAGAGCGGCCTCGGCTACCGTGCGCGTATACCCCGACGTGCTGGACGCGACAACAACGATGGTCACATCGCGAAACGCGCTACGAAGGCTTTCGGGGGCGGCCGCATCGACCAAACGCGCCTCGACCCGCTCGCGACCGAACCGACCTCCGAGGCGAGCAGCCACCTCCTTCGCCTTCGACAACCTTCGTCCGGCGATAACAACGGCAACTGATGCGGTATTCGCCAAC
>JBFHWK010000394.1:0-2785 GCA_041589075.1 Rhodothermales bacterium | reverse complement strand
TAGCTGCCGCTATAACGTGTGACTGCATCATCACCGGCAGCCTTTGTGACTTCCACGTTTGCTTCCCTCGTGACACCGGCAATCGTGAGATTTCCTTTCGCGACGGCGGTGCCCTCATCGTCCGACTCGAGGGAGGAAAGCTCGAACGTGATCAGCGGATGCTCGGTCACCTTGAGAGCCTTGTACATGAGGCGATCCATGATGGAGCTCTTGTTGCTGACGATTTCCGCAGCCGGTACCAGAAGTTTCAGCGCCGTCGGGTTCCCGTCGCCGTCGACGCTGGCTTCACCGCTTATCTCGGAAGCGGTGACTGTCCAGTCGTCCTTGTTTGACGTGCCGTCAATCTCAATCTGGCTGTCGCTTGAGAGAGTGAAGTTTTGCCCTGCCGCGACTTGGGGCCGGATGGCCACTGCGGCAGCAAGCATGAGTAGAGCTATTCGCATTCTTCCGGTGATCGACTTTATTGCATTCCGGCAGGAGTCAATCCCTGCGGCCAATCGTTTGTTTCACGGGGCCCGTGGTTACCGGGCGCGCCAGATTAATTTCGGTGCTGTATCGTTGAATAATTTGTCATTACGTGCAACGGGGGGAAAATTCAGCACTCGGGGCGTTAAATTCTATGTTGCGGTGGAAAAGGAGGCTCTCTTGGAGTAAGACCTTCAGTTAGAAGCACATCATCGGAGGAGACATGAACAAGAAATTCAGACCGCGCCGGCCGGGATCGTCGACACGTCGCGAATTCATAAAGAAGAGCGCTGTTGCTGCTGCTGCCGTCGTGGCGGGTTGTTCGCCGGAGGTCGCGGAGACGGTCACGCGGCAGACGCCGAAGGCGCCGCCGGCCGGCCCCGTTGGTGCGCTTGAGCGTCTGACCGTTGGCTTTATCGGAGTCGGCGGGCAGGGTTTCAACTCGCACGTGATGAATGTGAAGAAGTTTGGTGCCGACCACAACGTTGTGGGTGCCGCCGTGTGCGACGTCTTCTCAAAGCGGCGAGAGGCTGCACGGGCGGAGTTGGAGCTTCCGGAAAGCGCTGCCTACTCGGATTATCGCGCGCTCCTCGATCGTCAGGACATCGATGCCGTTTTCATCGGGACGGTAGACCACTGGCATGCCAAGATTGCTGTCGATGCAATGGATGCCGGCAAGCATATTTACTGCGAGAAGCCGATGACGCGCTACCTCGCAGAGGCGTTCGAGATCCATGATGCCGTCAAGAGAACCGGCCGTGTCTTCCAGATCGGCTCGCAGTACTGCTCCGAAGGGAAGTGGCACCAGGCGGCCGAGATGATTCGGTCCGGCAAGATCGGTGCGCCGGTTCTTGGACAGAATTCGTACACGCGAAACAACCCGGATGGCGAGTGGAACTACGAGATCGACCCCGACCTTTCTGAGAGCACCGTCGACTGGAAGGCATGGCTCGGTCCAGTGTCCGACAGGCCGTTCAGCGCGGACCAGTATCATCGTTGGAGGAAGTATTACCCGTACTGTGCGGGTATCCTCGGTGACTTGCTCGCGCACCGAATCCATCCGCTTCTGCTGGCCACGGGCAATCCCGAGTACCCCTCCCGTGTCACCTGTCTCGGCACGCGCAAGATTACGCCGGACCGGGACGTGCCCGACAATACACAGGTTCTCGCTGAGTTTCCGAGCGGCCTGACGATTATGGTCATCGGAAGCACGGTTAACGAGCAGGGACTCGATCAGGTGATACGCGGTCATGAGGCCACGCTGTACTTCGGGGGCAACACCGTTGAGCTGCGTCCGGAGCGTCCGTTTGCGGACCTCGTCGATCCTGAGTTGTACGACAACATCCAGCCGGGCGTGAGCATCCCGGACCACATCGCAGACTGGTATGACGCGATACGGACAGGCAAGACACCGAACGGCAACATCGATCTGGCAATCCGCTCGCAGGTGATCATCTCACTTGCCGAGATGTCGGAGCGCCTGGGTATGATGATGCACTTCGATGAGAAGACGCGAACGGTGACGGCCGGCGCAGGCGGCACAATCGAGCCGATTACGTACGGTACACTCGAGCTGTCGTGACGTTAGGCGCGGTTCGGGACCTACACGAAGACGAAGTCCGCCTTGCCCGGATGGCGATGGCGTCGCGGTTCGAACTCGTGCTCCGTGGCGACGATCGCGTGTGGCTGCGGGCCATCGGTGAAGAAGCCCTGGCCGAGATCGGGCGCCTTGATCGCCAGCTCAGCTATTACGATCCGCGCAGTGAGGTCAGTCGTCTGAGCAGAGAGGCGGCCACGGCGCCGGTGCAGGTCACACCCCTGCTTTTTGATCTGCTGACGCGCGCTCGCGATCTCAGTGTGCAGACGGCGGGTGCCTTCGACGTGACGATGGGTCCGCTGATGCGGTGCTGGGGCATGACGGGCGCGGAGGGCAAGGTCCCCGCCGACAGAGAGCTCGATCATGTCCTCTCATGCACCGGGATGCATCTCGTCGAACTGGACGAGACAAGACGCACGGTCTTTTTTCGAAAGCCGGGAGTCGAAATCGATCTCGGTGGCATCGGGAAGGGATTCGCCATCGACGAAGCCTTCCGATTGTTGAGCGAGGTGGGTGTGACTGACGCGTTTTTGCACGGTGGCACCAGTACGATCATGGCCACTGGCACCGGTCGCGACGGACTGCCGTGGCGTGTTGCAGTCGGTGGTCCCGTCGGTGTCGCTGACGCGGAGGGCGACCGGTCGCCGCTCGCGTACGTCACGCTGCAGGACACCGCCCTGTCGATTTCTGACATCGGCGGAAAGTGGTTTGAATTCGAACGGG
>JBFHWK010000393.1:0-2796 GCA_041589075.1 Rhodothermales bacterium | reverse complement strand
GGGCCCCCCCCCCCCGGGGGGGGACTACAGGGGGGAGGCTCTCACCGGATCACGACCAGCTGCTTTGTCTCGGACACCAGAATCTCGGACTCCAGCCGGTAGAAGTACATCCCCGACGGCAGATCCGACGTCCTGAGTACAGCCTCGTGTTCACCGGCGGATCGCACACCTTCAATCAAGGTCCCGACCTCGCGGCCCGCCACGTCGAAGACGCGAACGCGAACGTCCATCTCCGTGAGGATCTCGTACTCGATGACGGCGATCTCGGCGCTCGGCATCGGATAGTGATGCAGCGAGAACTCGGGCAGCCGCGGCACGGGCTCCGGCGTACCCGGGTTGTACGCCGTCGTGTCAAAGCGCAGTAACCGATCGCTCACACTCTGGGCGTTCCGCGAGAATTGCTTTAGCCGTTGAACCGACTTGAGCCGGTCCTGACTGCGCGCAAATAAAATCGCGAGAAGAAAGCGCTCCGACTGTCCCGGTACCATCTGCAGCGGCCCGCTCCCTATGACGAAACGCCGGTCGGAGGGCACGTGGGGTCTCCCACCTGGCGTGGGCTGGTCCTCACTCCAGAAATTGGGCGGATCGCCCGAGAACATGAACGGCACCGGCGTGGTGGAGTACGAGCGTCCCACACCGCCGTACGTAATGGGCGTGCCGTCCTTCCAGCGTGACTGCAAATAATAGTAGTAATGCTCGAGACTCATGGGAGTCCCGCTCACGCCGGTGTTGCTCGAAAACGTCATGAACGAGGTGAACGGCAGCATCTCTCCCACCTCGTCGATTGCTCCGTCGAAGTCGTTGTCGGCTTCGTCATCGTCGACCACGGGCCCGAGGATAAGATCGTACCCGATGGCCGCAGGACGATCGCGGTAGCCCGCTGAGCCGCCGTCCATGTTGTCTCCGTTGTATGCATATCCCAGGCCGAGGAGCGAATCTCCTCCGACGAAGTCATCGCCCGCATCACCGACATCCGGGTCCGAGTGGAAACCGAAGAAGAGACTGTCTATCGTATTCGGAGACCGGTTGATGACGTCGAACAGATAGAAGGTGGCGTCGTCGAACCACGAGTCCATCGGGTCATCGAAGGCAAATGCCGCCACGCGCACCTCCAGTCCTAGCGGCTGAGACTCGGTTGTCTCGTGTCGATTTCCCGCATCGTTCATGAGCCACCACAGTGTCTGATCGCCATAGACCCGTGGGCGGTCACCTGCCGCAAGGTTGTAGTTGCCGGCGATGCCGTCGCCGTCAACGACCGGGGCGCCGAGCGTGACCGGCCAATCCGCCATATCGGTCGTCACTTCGCCGCGCTCGTTATATAAGCGAATGTCTTCATCGCTCACCTTGTAGATCCGGTCGTACGGAGCGCAGTCAGCCGGGGGATTGCCGGCATCGTCGAGCGGTCCGGGCCACATCTCCCAGTCGTGGTAGTTCGACGCCGAAACCCGGATTTCCCCATCTACCTGGCCACCGATCCACAGGTTCGTCACGAAGATCGCCGCCATGCCGGAGTCTTTTGGGACCTCGTAGACCGGGCTGCCGGCATGCCAGAACAGGTTGCCCTTGTTGAACATCCGCGCACGCACGTTGGCGATGTCGAGGTCGGCCTCGGCCTCACCGTGGCTGCACGTGCCGACCGTCTGTGCATAAGTCGGAGCCGCGAGGCAAGCGAGTAAGAGGAATGCCGTCACTGCGGCGCTCACGCCTCGGCCACAATGCACTTGATATGCGCGGGTTAGCTTCACGAGTAACATAAGAAAGGGTTGCCCCCTTGCGGCGACAACCCCTTTTGTTGTGAACCAAGCCCACCCGCGCCCGATCTGTTATTATGCGGAAATGACCGGGCGCAACGGACTGATCTGAGATCCGGTCTCTTACATGACCGTCACTGGCACAGCGACGCTACGTTGGAACCCTGCCCCGCCGGCACCTCGTCGATCGGCCTCGGCATCCGGAAACAGATCAGCCCCGGAGTCATGCTACCCGTCTCTCCGATCATGTCTCGCGGAAGCGACAGCAACCGTCCGTAACGCCGTACATCGATCCACCGATGCCCCTCCATGAAAAGCGAGTACTGGCGCTCGTGCAAGAGTTGGTCGATGGCATTTGCAGACGTCAACGTCACCGGATCGAGGCCGGCCCACGCCCGCACCTGATTGATGTCTGTCTCGGCTGCGGCCAGATTGTTTTGACCGATGTACGCTTCCGCCCTGATTAGCAACAGTTCCTCGTTCCGAATGATCGGAAACGGATCCGTTGAACTTTTCGACACAGTAACGACGAGCGAACTTATCAACCCGTTAGCGGAACCGGGACTTGGATTCAGGTTCGCTGACCGATCGAGAATCTTCGTCGCAAATCGTTGGTCACCCGGCTCCGCTTGGGCCTGCATGTCGCGATGCGCACGCAGCTTCACGAACGAGGCAGTAGGTACTTCGAAGATCGGATTCAGCCTGTCTCCCGTACCGGTCGCGTAGGCGTGATAGACGCCGGCATTGGGATCTCCGCCCGGGTTCAGGAACGACGATTGAAGCGCCGTGAGCGCGCCCCCGAAGTCCCCCGCATAGATCGCCGCGCGCGCCCTCAAAGCGCGATTGAACCGCGCAAACGTCGACGGCGTATCGAATCCGGCGAACCCGCTCGACAACTGGAACGGGAACGAACTGCCGGCACTGTTGAGACTCGACAAGCCCTCGTCGAGGCGGCGGTTGATCTCCGCGAACGCCTCCTGCTTGCTGGCGAACGGCGTATTGACGTCGGTGTTGAACTCGATCTTGATGCCTTCCTCGTCCAGGT
>JBFHWK010000392.1:0-2798 GCA_041589075.1 Rhodothermales bacterium | reverse complement strand
GTTTCACGCTATTCTCAGAGCCCGGATCGTTTAATGTGAACGACTCGGCGGAGCGCTTCGGTCCCACGCCGCCGGACCTAGCAAGGCCGACCCGGAGCTGTATCATGTCTCTTAACCTAACTTTCTTAGGGCACGCCGCCTTTCTCTTGGAGAGCGGCGAGCACACCCTCGTCATCGACCCCTTTCTCACCGACAACCCCCTTGCCACGAAGGACCCGGACGACTTCGAGGCGACCTACATCGCTCTCACCCACGGGCATGCGGATCATTGGGGAAATACGGTGGCGATCGCCTAGCGCAACAAGGCCACGGTGATTGCCGCCTTTGAGATCTGCAACTACCTGGCGGAGCACGGCATCACCGCGACCGAGCCCGGGAATCCTGGAGGAAAGATCCAGACGCCGTTCCCCGTCATCGAGGCGCTCGATCGTCGACTACCGGATGACTGTGTCGACCTCCGTCTCGCCCTCCGAGCGCGCGATAATCGCCGCTCCGCACGAGTCGCTGAATACGTTCACCGCAGTTCGGTACATATCCAGTGGACGGTCGATAGCGAGCATGGATCCTACGATCAGGTTGACGTCCGGCCCCCTCAGCCCGATCGACTCGAGGACGATAAAGATCACCACCAGGCCGGCGGAGGGGACCGCGGCCGCGCCAATGGATGCCAGCAAGGCGGTGAGGACGACCACGCCCTGCTGCATGATTGTGAGGTCGAAACCGAGGACCTGAGCGATGAACAGGGCGCCCACGCATTCGAAGATCGCCGTCCCGTCCATGTTCACCGTCGCTCCCATCGGGAGTACGAACGAGGCCACCTTGTTCGAGACGCCTACCTTCTCTTCCACGGTATTCAGCGTGACCGGTAAGGTCGCTCCTGACGAACTCGTCGAGAACGCGATCAGCAGGGGCTCCCGCATATTGGCGAAGTGAATGCGTGGTGCGATCCGACCCAGCACCATCAGCAGAATCGGGAGCGTGATGAAGAAGTGGAGGGTCAACCCGGTCCCGATCGTGACCGCATACAGAGCTAGCGGCTTGAACGCGTCAAACCCTGTCGTAGCCACCATCTTCGTGATCAGAGCGAACACGCCGATCGGGAGGAACTTTATGATGCCCGAGGTGAGCCGCATCATCGCGTGGAACAGCGCATCGAAGAGGTCCGTGACGGTTGCACGAGTCCTGGCGGGCAGCGTGGTAATGGCTGCGCCGAAGACGATGCAGAAGAAGATGAGGGCCAGCATGTCGGCCGAGGCCGCCGCCTCGATCACGTTCTCCGGTACGAGGTCCAGCAACAGTTCAACCGGAGAGGTAGCCGTCTCCAGTTCGGGGAGATCCCCTTGGGGCGTCTCCGTCATATTGGCGCCGACGCCCGGCCGGATGAGGTTGACCATCATCAGTCCGACGATCACCGCTAGGAGACTGGAGAGCACGTAGTACCCGAGTGTCTTGCCGAAGAGACGACCGAGCGCCTTACCCCCACCGACCGAGGCTACGCCGGAGACGATCGAGGTGAGTACGAGCGGGACGATGATCATCCGCAGAAGCTTCATGAACAGATCGCCGATCCAGCCGAACGCGGTCGCGGCCGATTCCCCGAATACGAGACCCGTGAGCGCGCCCACGATCATGGCCAACAGCGTTTGCCAGTGAAGCTGGCGGTACCACGGGAGAGCCGATTCGTTGGTCATGAAGTGCTCACGAGGAGAGAAGCCTTCTTCTCGATGCTGACGATGGCCTTGCGATAGGAATTCGCGAACTTCTGGACCCCTTCGTCTTCTAGTTCGCGGGTTGCCCGATTGAGATCGATGCCGTTCTCGGCGAGTGCTGCAAGCTGACCAGGTGCTTTGGCGAACCCAGCGGGAAGACGGAGTTCGGGGCGGCCGTGATCACGATAGGTCTCGAAGGTAATCTGCCAGTGTAGCTTCTTGTACCAGGGCATTCGAAAGCAGTCGGGTTACTAGTCTGGAGAGCGGTTCATGTCGGATGCGGTGGGCGCAGAGGCATCAAAGTGTAAGCGTCAGCGTCGCCGTCGTCGAGGGCCGACCATCCTCATCGTACGTCATCGACAATCGGGCATCCAGACGATCGTTGTGTAGTTTGGAAAACACGGCAGCGTCGATGGCAGCGACAAGATGGTTGACTACGAGGAGCGACGTCATACGCGACGCCCGTCTTAAGAGGTCTTGCGAATGCGCATGCTCCCGAGCATAATCATAAAAAGTCGGCGAAACGCTCTGCTTGGTGCCGTCAGGGTTCGACCTTTCCGGGTCGATGGCGTCCGTGTAACTCCCATCGACCAGCCATTGCGGATAATCGGTCCAACCCGGCGCGAACTGAAAGTATTTTCCTATCAGTTCATAATACTGTTGGTCGCCGAATTCGGGTAGCCGATGCGAGAAACTTGCTCCGGTCTCCGGGTGGAACAGCTCGAACTCGGCTGCGCGGATCTGATTGAAGAACGAGCGTACAGTCACGCGTTCCGACTCGCTCCACGAGCCTGGCGACGAGAAGTCGATATTTGTAGGCGGGACAATATCCTGAAATGAGAAGGATGCACCGTGTTCAGCCTCGAGGTAGGTCGCGTAGTCGTTTATCCAGGACGCGTACTGCGTCGGACTCCACTCGGCATGCGCGCGAGCTCGAAAGGCGCGCTCACCGGCTAGTCCGTCGTTGCGCCACGTTATGTAACCGGCGAGAATGGCCACCTCTGCCGCCAGGCTGATACCGGCTTTGAGCCATTGTCGATTGTAGACCTGACCTAGACCGGGCACGACCGCAGACATACCGAATGCCAG
>JBFHWK010000391.1:0-2815 GCA_041589075.1 Rhodothermales bacterium | reverse complement strand
GGTGACAGGCTGCTGTTGGCAGCGTCGTGATCGACCAGTACAGCAACCCTGCGCGCCTGCGCTCGTCCGAGCAACTGCGCAGGTTGCAGGGCGAGTTGATAATAGCCGGCTCCCGCCTTGTCAAACACTGAAAGGTGAACACCATCTCGAAAAGGCTGAGGAACGGACACGGTCAGAGCCGGCGTGGCATCGAGAATAGACCGATCAACACGGAGCCTGTGGTACGGGCCTAGTTCCGGATCGTTGTCCGGAATAAATGACGCGCCGATCTGGCCCTCGAGGATGCCGGGCTCTCCGCTAGCGCCGTCCGGCCATACAATGACGTCCAGTTTCGGCACAGGGTTCGTCGAAGCACCGAGCAAGTCAAGCGGCAGCGGCACGGTCGCTTTACTTTCAACGTATGATGCAGGTACCAGATACGTGATCTTCACTTTCCGGACCTCGGGTCCCACGACAGGGTAGACACGCAACTCATACTCGGTCGGCCCGCGTTTGAAAAGAATGGACGGATCCCGCCTGCGATTGACAATTCCCTCATAGATACCGGATGCCGTCCATTGGTCCAGTATGTAGGCACGCATTATCTCGTCGCCCACCCATAGCCAGGAATCGGTTACTATCGACCCTTCCGGTAGATCGAATCGAAACTCGATCTCCAGTTGCTCGGTTTGCGAAAGGCCGGATCCCCGAGATGAGAATGACAGATAGAGACCAACCTCCACGAAGACTCCGTGAGACCTCATCGATACGAACGCCTCTTCGATGGTGCACGGGCGAACGTCCCAGGACCGGTCGGGATCGAGGACCCCGAGTCTCGGATCGGCTTGTACCGATCCGCACACGAGGACAAATGCGACAAGTATGGCCGAACTCTTCACGACGGTGCCCTCCAGAAAGTGAAGGTTACCGTGTAACAAACCTAAATCGCCGCGACAGTGCCGTAGGGATGATTCCTACGCGCCTGTAGGTCATTCCACCAGTCCGTGTGAGCCAGCCGACACATCTGTTTGGTCGCGCGACCGATCATACAGACCCGCAGCCCTGTTGTGTGCAACTTGCAGCGAGCGCAGCCATGCCGGGTTTCCCCGCTTGACAAACCCGACCGTCCTGCCGACCATGCCCCTATGGCGCGTGCTGCGCCGCTGATGCACAAACCGCTGGCCTGCAAGCGAACTGATGGATGATGCCGAAGCATACAAGTGGGGTGATCTTTTTGACAGCGATTGGGATTCGCTCGTGAACGGTATGGCAGCTCGAGCGCAGACACTTGGCCTGTCACAGCAGATCGAACACGATGCCCTGGTTTGGTCTAGCGAGGACGATGAGCAGTGTCGATGGTTGTTTCTACCCGACCCATCCGACATCCAGCGTGTTCGCTCCATCTTCGCCAACGACCGCCACGTAAACAGCCCTGCCTGCTACATTGTTGTAAGACAACCGGATCCTAGCGACGACCGAGGAGATGTGATATTCGATATCTTCAGGATAGACTCTGAGAGCTGCTTGTGGCACTTCAATCGTGTCTTCACCTCTCCAAAGCATGCAGTCTAGTCCCCGCATGTACCCGTCGCCCGGCACAATCTTGCGCTGGTCGTGCCGCCTCCCTACTCGTGTTTAACAACGTTCGCCTCCTGTTCGGTTTGCAGGACGACGAAATACACCCCCGCGGCCACCCTACTATTGTCAGCAGCGCGCGGACGGTGAGCAGGGCGGTAGTCCAATACTCGTGACCGTGTTTGGCACCGGGTGACATCTCTTCCTGCGAGTCCGGGCTCGGTCCAATCACAAGTGACCTGTCAACGGCGTCGGCGCTCTTGACAGACCCCTCGCTTTTGCCGACTATGGCCCGTCGCACCCAGAAGCAACGACCACTATACCGCCCGATGTCCGGACGCTTGTGACGATGAGAACGGTGAGGTGGGCACTCTCGGTGGCGCTACTCGTCCCGGTTGTGAGTGCCTGTGATTCAACCGACTCTGCAGATGATCTCGCAGGTACCTACCAAGCGAGTCAGTTCACCTACTTCACCTTCGGTTCGGGCGGATGCCAGGAGAGCTTTGACGCGCTGAGCCGTGGCGGTTTCTTTGAGATCACGCTGAGGAGTGATAACAGTCTGGAGGCTTCTTTCGGTACGGGGGCAGAGCGAGGAGGCTTCCGTGGTAGCTATAGCGTAAGTGGTGATACACTTCGTTTTGAAGGAGAGCATCAATACTCAGCCGTTTGGCGCGACGCAACCTGGCAGATAGCATTGCCGGTTTTGGTGCAGGATACCCCAGGGATATGTGGTGCACGCGTCGATTTCAGGCGAGGGTGAGTAGCTTGATCACCGATTCGTTCAGCCGATTCTAGCCGGCGCCTGCGGACGTTCGCACGCTATATTAACCGTGGGAAGGTAATGCGCGACGCAACCTGGCGTGAATCGGCCGTGGAAGCACACGTAAGAGACTATCGGAACAGCGCCGCTAAGAAGACCACGATTAACGCCGATAGTACACGAAATGCCCTGACATCTTAGTTTCAATCGATGATGTTTGTCGTCCTCGTTGTCGACACGGCGGTAGCCCGATGATCAACATTCGAAAAAGCCTCGTCTCTACGCTTCCGCTGGCGGCCCTGCTGCTCGCGCTGGCGGGGTGCTCGACGCCATCCGATCGGGAGGTGGCCAAGGGCAACAAGGCGCTCTCGAAACTGGACCTGCGCACGGCGTTCGATCACTATGACGAGGCGATCAGACTCGACCCCGAACAGACGGAAGCGTATTACAAGCGCGGTCGGATTCGCTGGCAGCGCGGACGGTTCGAGGATGCCATCCCCG
>JBFHWK010000390.1:0-2824 GCA_041589075.1 Rhodothermales bacterium | reverse complement strand
CTGGTGCCGACCTACATCATGTACTATGTGGTGCAGCCGCTGCCGGGGACGATGGTCGTGCAGCAAATTATCTTCGATGCGATCCTTGTTCTGCTTTTGGGAGTGCTTGTCGCGTACCTGTATCGTGAGAGGGCCGGTGAAGTGGCTGCCGCCGGTGCGCTGTGACGGACGCCGGACGCTTGTCCGTGGCTTGACGAATGCGTCGGCCGCGTTGTTGGCGGTTGCGGTAACCATGCCCGCGGAAGCAGTTGGGCAAGCTGTAGATCCCGACACGACCGAGTGGGTTGTGTTCACTTCCGGGCGCTCGGGAAGTGGCGACATCTATGCGCTCGACCCGCGCTCAGGGGAAATGATTGTCATTGCCTCGACCCCGATGCCCGAAGGCGGTGTGCGTTACGACCGTGCAAACGAACGATTGGTGCACCAGCGGTATGAGAAAGGCGGCACCGTGCTCGTTTCCGGCGGCAGAGTGCTCTTTCAGGACCCAAGCTCGGACGCTGCACCCGAATGGTCTCCCGACGGCTGGCGTATCGCGTTCTCGAACGATCGTGACGGCACCGAGGACCTTCTTGTGTCTCGGACGGACGCTACGGGAATGAGGTCACTCACAGACGATCCGGCTCCCGACCGGTACCCCGCATGGTCTCCCGATGCCTCGACGATTGTGTTTTCGCGCCGCGCAGGCTCGGGGTGGGATCTGTTTACCCTTGAGATCAGTGAATCGGACGCCACACCCAGGCGATTGACGGAACGGGGTGTGTACGTTGGTCATCCGGCGTTTTCACCGGACGGAAGTTCGATCGCGTTCGACATGATGTTCGAGGATCAGATGGAGATCGTTGTTATGGACCTCGCCTCGAAGGATCTGAGGCGGCTCACCGACCGGCCCGGCGATGATCTCATCCCGTCGTGGTCCGCGGACGGGAGTAGAATCGTTTTTGGTGGCCAGCCGGACAGCACGCGAAACTGGGATGTCTGGGTGATCGACGTGAAGACGCTGGAGCTGGAGCGGTTGACGGAGGATCCGGCCTATGATGGCGGGCCGATATTTGTGCCGGGGGCGGTGGTGCGGCGGTAGGGTGTTGTGCGAGATATACGCGCTTCTCTTACCGGACTTCGTTGGGCGGGCAGCCCGACTTGCAATACAGCGCATGTTTTTTGAATCTATCTTTCCGAAGAAAGATATTACAGCCAATCGTCTCGAACGTCTCTCCATTCCGTCTGCCGGCCCAAACGTGATTTCACGCTTTTGAGATTGACGTGGTGACTGGTACGTAAGCCAATCCGAAGCCACCATGTATACTCGCCTCCTTCTCTGCGTTCTTTTTTTCATCGCACCCGTCACCGTGTCTGCTCAAGAGACCCCACTCTACAAGGACCCGGTGAAGCCCATTGAGCAACGTATACAAGATCTGCTCTCGCGCATGACCCTTGAGGAGAAGACGGCGCAGATGCTGTGCCTCTGGAACTCGAAGCTGCAGATCCTCGACGACGATGAGCAGTTCGATCCGGCGAAGGCGGACGCTCTCCTGCCGGACGGCATCGGCTGCATTGCGCGGCCGTCGGACCGGCTCGGTCTTCAACCCACGGAGCCACGCTATCGAGGTCCGCGTGAAACCGCTGAGCTCGTGAACGCAATGCAGCGCTGGGCCACCACGCGCACGCGCCTCGGAATTCCCATTCTCATGCACGAAGAAGGGCTGCACGGATTCCAGTCGCGCGATGCCACGCACTTTCCGCAAGCGATCGCGCTCGCCGGCACGTGGGACCCGGCGTTGCTCCAACGAATCTACACGGTTGTCGCCGGCGAGATTGCCGCCCGCGGAGCGCGACACGTACTTTCTCCCGTCGTCGACGTGGCACGCGATGCACGCTGGGGCCGCATCGAAGAGACGTATGGCGAAGATCCGTATCTCGTCAGCCGGATGGGCGTTGCGGCAGTCCGCGGATTCCAGGGTATGCAAGGTTTTCCACTGCCGAAGGATCGCGTCCTCGCAACGCTCAAACACCTCACGGGTCACGGCCAGCCGGAGAGCGGCACCAACGTGGGACCAGCACAGATTTCGGAGAGAGTACTTCGGGAGATGTTCCTGCCGCCATTCGAAGCGGCGATTCGGGAGGCCGACGCGCAGGCCGTCATGGCATCCTACAACGAGGTCGACGGCATACCCAGCCACGCCAATCAATGGCTGCTGGGAGACGTTCTTCGCGGCGAGTGGGGCTTCAACGGGATGGTCGTCGCCGACTACTACGCGATCCCTGAGCTCCAACGCCGCCACAGCGTTGCAGTCGACCTCGCCGACGCTGCCACACAGTCCGTGCATGCCGGTGTCGATCTGGAACTGCCGGACTGGGATGCCTATCGGCTGCTGCCCGCCCTGGTTCGGGAGGGAAAGATCGACGAAGCTCAGATCGACACTTCCGTTGCGCGCGTGCTGCGCGCGAAATTTCACGCCGGTGCGTTCGAGGACCCGTTTGCCGATCCGGACTACGCGGAGTCTATAACAGGCAACGACGATGCACGCGCTCTCGCTCTTGAGGCTGCACGCAAGTCGATCACACTCCTTAAGAACGAAAACGGATTCCTGCCGCTGGATCTTGATGCGCTGAATCGAATCGCGGTCATCGGGCCGCACGCGGACAGCACTGTCCTCGGCGGATACAGCGACGTGCCGAAGCAGAGCGTGAGTATCGTCGAGGGTATTCGCGCGCGTGTTGGTGACGCAGCCGAGGTTGTCTATTCCGAAGGGGCGCGCATCACCGAGACACGCGGCTGGTGGACTGATGAGGTTGTGCTCTCCGATCCTGCTGAAGACCGCGTTCG
>JBFHWK010000389.1:0-2840 GCA_041589075.1 Rhodothermales bacterium | reverse complement strand
TGTCGGAAGCACCGGAGAAGAGTATTCGTTTGCCGGCCCCTGCGCCGTCAGTCTCGACACAGACGATCCGAACGAGATTGTTACTGAAGCCGTCGAGTTGTTTAGAGACAAGGATCGCTCCACCCAAATCCGAAAGCTCGCTCGAAAAACTGCTGCCGACTTTACGTGGGACAAGGTGATCGGCCTCTTACTTGACAAGGTTAAGTTTGTCGGCAGGTCGACGGGTGCGTTCGACGCCCCGAAGCCGGCACCACGCGTTCGCGATCTTGTCGTCTACGCACTCGTTCATCAACCGCGGCGACTCAGGCTGCCGGCTCGCATTCTCGGCCGTGGCGAAAGCTTCGAGAAGTGGGAAACGCACCTATTCGACGATGAAATGAACGAGCGGTATTTCCGGAAGGTCGCCTCGACCTGCTACTACCCTGCCGCTGCACATTTCGAAAAGCTGACGCGGCGTGGATTCAAGCTGGCTATCGGTTTCTCACTTTCCTTTGTGGAGCAGGCTTTGCGGTGGGATCCCGATCTGCTTGCGCGTTTTCGCCAACTCGTGCAGAGCGACGGTGTTGAGCTGGTTGCAACAGACCCAAAGCACGGCTTTGAACTTCTCTGGGATGTTCGGCGGTTCCTTCGCGGCATGCAGCAATCAGCCGACAGACTCGAGCAGATCTTCGGCGTGCGGCCCGTGATCGCCGACACGACCGAGCTCATGATGTCCGACACGATCTATCATGCGCTCGACATGGCCGGATTCAAAGCAGCGTTTGTAGACGGGAGAAAGTGGGTGATGGAATGGCGCGAACCGACGCATCTCTACCATCACGGTGCCGGCCGACTAAAACTCCTTGCTCGCCACTACGCGCTGAGTGACGATGTCGGGTACCGTTTCTCTGATCGTAACTGGAGCGGCTTTCCGCTAATGGCCGATCGGTACGCCGAGTGGCTCGCGCAGAGCCCCGGTGACTTCGTCGTACTTGGATGGGACTTCGAGACATTTGGAGAACATCACCGGTCGGAGAGCGGCATCTTTGAATTCATGGAGGTGTTGCCGGACATGCTCGACCGGGTGGGTCTTAAGTTTGCGACGCCATCGGAAATCGTTGATCGATATTCCGGCCGTAGCTACGAACTGCCGCTGTCCGGCTTCCCCAGCACGTGGGCCGGCTCAGGCGGCCTGGAATTCTTCACCGGTAATGACGCCCAGCGCGCCGTCTTTCATCTGATGATGCAGGCATACAACAAGGCCGTGCTAACCGGGAACGAGAACCTCATCGAACTCGCCCTCTGGCTTGCGCAGTCCGACAATCTGCACCTCATTCAGTGGTTCGGGCGGTCCGGTTCCGAGGCTGAGGTGTCGGCCTACTTCACTCCCGACGAATGGTGGTCGCTCGGACCCGACCGCATCATTCACGAGATCCAGCAGGTCTACAAGAACTTCATTGCGGCACTTGACGACTACGTCAGGCCGACTGTGCACAAGCCCGCACCCGCTCGTGGTGCTGCAGTGACGAGCCCCGCGGCAACCACAATGACAGAGGCGGGCCGCGTTGCTGCCGTCCTCGTAAAGGAGATGGATTTCGGAAAGGCCGTCGCAGACAAACCGGCGGCTCAGAGTACACTGCCGCTCAACGTAGAAATCGACGCGACAATTACGTCGACGGCAGCCCCGCAACGGCGCGCGGCGAAAGAGAAGTCACCCGAGGTAGGCGAAGCCTGAGGTCGGCGACGCCACCGTTAGGGTTTATCGCTGCCGATCGCGCTACCCACCTACATGTCTTCGCCTTCTTCCGCCAGCGGAAGGTCCGAGTTGTATATGTCTGCAGCGATGAGCCACGTACCGTCGGCCTGCTTGCGACGGATCTCTATGTACTTACCGCGGTCTTCGGCCTCTTCGTCGCCAACCATCATCGTCAGTTGATAACTGCCGCGTACGTACGCGAGATCGCCCACGCCCTGGACATCTTCGACCTTTAGATTCATGGACGTGATCGGCGGAAACGTCTCAAAGCTCGCTTGCACGGCCGCACGGCCCATGCTGGCGGGCGCGTTGGGAGCCATCGCGACCCCGTCTTCAGTGTACAACATCGCAACTGCCGCCCAGTCGTTATCGGCTGCCGCCGCTGCCCACTGCTGAGTGGACGCTTCGATGGCCGCTTTGTCCGACTCGGTAATCGTTGCGGGCGGTGGAGCGCAGCCGGCGATCAGTACGGCAAGCGCAAAAATAGCGGTGACCCCATTTCGGAGGCCGGTGTAGTTCGCATACATGGTCTGGTACCTCTACTGTGTAGACGCGGGAATTTATCGGGTCGCCCAGAAAATGCAATGTACTATCGAAATTATTTTCACAATGCCGCTAACAGCTTGTACAACAACCGTTTAGGCGCGATATCTCATATTTCTTTCAGCTTCCAGGAGCCGCGACGAAACAGCATACTGGCAATTAGTGCCATCAGCGACTCTGACGTGAGGATTGCGTAGTAGACACCTCGAGGCCCCATCTCGAGCTGTGTGGCCAGAGCATAAGCGAGCGGAATCTGGACGATCCAGAAACAGAGAATGTTGACGTAGGTGGGCGTGACGGTGTCGCCGGCTCCGTTGAATGCCTGGACGACGACCATCCCTAACGCGTACAACAGGTAGCCGTAGGAAACGATGCGCAGGCAGTCGACACCGTAGACGGCCACCTCGAGATCGGACGTGAACAATCCGATGACGGCCTCGGCGAAAAAGACAAAGAGAAGACCCACGGACCCGAGGAAAGCCATGTTGTAGCCGGCCGTCATCCAGACGGCTTTCTCGGCTCGATCCGGGCTACGCGCCCCGAGGTTCTGACCGACCAGCGT
>JBFHWK010000388.1:0-2858 GCA_041589075.1 Rhodothermales bacterium | reverse complement strand
GAGCGCACATCAACCCGGCGGTGACGGTCGGCCTTGCTGCAGCCGGCAAGTTCTCGTGGTCGCTCGTGCCCACGTATATCGTTGCGCAATGCATCGGTGGTGCGATCGGGGCCGCGCTGGCATGGCTCCATTATCGCCCCCATTTCGCAGCAACCGAAGACAAGAACTTGAAGCTCGCCGTGTTCGCCACGGGGCCGGCGATTCGAAGCGTGGGAGCCAACTTCATCTCCGAGTTGATCGGAACGTTTGTCCTCGTGTTCGGAGTGCTGTATCTCGCCGCGCCGGACGTCGGACTGGGGGCGCTGGATGCGTTACCCGTCGGTTTGCTCGTGCTCGTGATTGGACTTTCATTGGGCGGCACGACCGGGTATGCGATCAACCCGGCCCGTGATCTTCCGCCGCGAATAATGCACGCCGTGCTCCCCATCGGAGGAGGAAAGCGCGACAGCGATTGGAGCTACTCCTGGATTCCGGTCGTCGGTCCGCTTACGGGTGGTTTGTTGGCGGCGCTGTTGTTCAACATTTTGAGTGCGTCGATGTGAGTAAGGTATATCGCACGTCCAATAGGTTACGGGTCTTCATCTGCTTGGCAGCCGTCGTGACCGTTGCTGCATGCGCCTCACCGCGCAGCGTACAACGAGGCGCACAGGTGGATGCTGTTTCTGCGCACGAGCAGCGCCCCAACATCGTGTTCATCTTTGCTGACGACCACGCAGCGCACGCTGTAAGTGCGTATGGTTCGCGCATCAACAAAACGCCCAGCATCGATCGTCTGGCTGCCGAAGGAATGCTGTTTGAGAACGCCTTCGTTACGAACGCGATCTGCGCGCCGAGCCGCGCTACCGTACTCACGGGGCAATTCGGCCACCTGAACGGCGTGCAGACCAACCGCGAATCACTCCATCCTACCGAATTCACGTTCCCGAAAATGCTGAAGGCTTCCGGGTATGAGACGGCGATCATCGGGAAGTGGCATCTCAAAGTCACGCCGGAGGGATTCTCGCACGTGGAGGTGCTTCAGGGTCAGGGTCCGTACTACAACCCGACGCTGCTCTCGTTGGGGGACACGGTCCGGCACATCGGGTATACGCCGGACATCATCACCGACCGGGCGATCGGCTGGCTGGACACCGTGCAGGAAAGCGGTAAGCCGTTCCTGATGATGTTGCAGCATCAGGCAACGCACCGCTGGTGGGACCCGGGTCCAGAGCACCACCATCTTTTTGAGGGAGAGGACGTGTCGGAGCCGGCCACACTTTTCGACGATTACGGGGGACGAACGTCGGCGACGCAGACGCAGGAGATGATGATCGACGCTGACCTCACCGAGCGGGACCTCAAGCTTCAAACGCCGGCGGACCTGACGGACGAGCAGCGTGCTGCCTGGACCGCCGCATATCAAGAGGAGAACGAGGCGTTTCTCGAAGCCGCGCTCGAGGGTGAGGAACTTGTTCGGTGGAAGTACCAGCGGTACATAAAAGATTATCTGAAGTGCGTCGCTGCTATCGACGACAATCTTGGGAGGCTACTCGATTACCTGGATGCTGTCGGTCTATCGGAAAACACCGTCGTCGTATACACATCGGACCAGGGTTTCTTTCTCGGCGATCACGGCTGGTTTGACAAGCGATGGATGTATGAGGAGTCGTTACGGACGCCGTTGGTCGTGCGATGGCCGGGGCATACGATCGCCGGCGGCCGGAACGACGACCTCGTTCAGAATCTGGACCTTGCACAGACGTTCCTGGAGATGGCGGGTGTGGATGCGCCGCCAACGATGCAGGGCTCGAGTCTGGTGCCGTTGCTGGAGGGACGAACGCCGGACGACTGGCGCGACGCCATCTATTATCAGTACTTCGAGTTTCCCGGTTGGCACATGGTGCGGCGGCACTACGGCGTTCGCACGAGGCGTCACAAGCTCATTCATTACTACGAGATCGGCGAATGGGAGCTCTTTGATCTCGAGGCTGATCCGGACGAACTGACAAGTGTGTACGATAGACCGGAGTACGAAGTGGTTCGGGAGGCTCTTCGGAAGAGATTGTACGAGTTGCGTCGACAGTATTCCGTGCCCGAGGTGGATACGGTGCCTTACGTGGACTTCCCGCAGCGGCGCCGGACGTCTTCGCGGTGACATTGTCGACTCAACCTGGCGAAGCGGGCGCGGATTTACTCCGACCTTCGCCTTACCAACGGTTCGATGGATCCCGCACCAAGTGCGGGATGACGTTGGCGTGTTGTTGATGACGTTGGCGTGTCCGTTGATGACGTTGGCGTCCACCTCTCCGTCATTCCCGCGAACGCGGGAATCCATGCGACGATGCGGTTGCCTCAAGCGTTGCGAGTAGCTCCTCCCCCTATCCCCCTCCTCAGAGAAGAGGGGAGAAGCTCGGGACGCGAACCGTCTCGCAATCGCCGCGACGAACCTGTGAACTTGAACGGTTCTTCCTCGTTGCGCGGAGAACTTATAAACCTGGTCGGTCCCCCCACAGCTTGAGGGGGGACCGCAGAGGAGAGCCTCAGCCTTTGCCGCCCTTCTTGTCTGTCGACGTGGTGTCCGAGGGCGTCGTGTTCATGGTATTCTCGCCCGTGCCGGTCGGATCCGTCGAAGAAGGAGTTCTAAAATAGCGTTCGATGACCTTGTTGGACCGCGCTTCTTCTGCCGCGACTGACTGCGTCTCGCTTGCCGTGAAGGAGTCTGCGCAACCAGTGAGTGATAGTCCACCTCCACCGATCATTGCCGCGATGCCTAGGGAGACCACGAAACGTCTGATT
Organism: Rhodothermales bacterium; assembly: GCA_041589075.1. Classification (GTDB taxonomy): domain Bacteria; phylum Bacteroidota; class Rhodothermia; order Rhodothermales; family JABDKH01; genus JBFHWK01. The sequence continues at coordinate 83 of JBFHWK010000388.1, read as the reverse complement.
GTTGACATGTCGAATAACCTCATGTTGTCATAAGGTCTCCGCCCGCGTAGATAGAGACGTCGTGAAGTGCTACGCTTCGCCGG
>JBFHWK010000387.1:0-2875 GCA_041589075.1 Rhodothermales bacterium | reverse complement strand
GTACTTTCGGTGGTCGTCATCCACGAGAATCGCGGCCTGAACGACTGGGTACGAAGCGTCGCCGACCAGCTCGCCGAGGCCGGCTATCTCGCCATCGCGCCGGATTTGCTTTCAGGAATGGGTCCTGAGGGTGGGAAGACGAGCGACTTTCCGGATTCGGACGCCGCGCGGGAAGCAATCTATCGTCTGTCGCCGGATCAGGTGACGGCCGATCTAAACGCGGTGGCGGATTACGTTGCGGCGCTGCCTGCTGCAAACGGAAATGTCGTTGTGGGCGGATTTTGCTGGGGCGGTTCGCAGACGTTTCGGCTCGCGACAAACCGGTCGAGCCTCAAGGCTGCATATGTGTTTTATGGTACCGGTCCTGATGATCCAGAGACGGTCGCTCGCATCAACGCACCGGTCTATGGTTTTTACGGAGGCACGGACAACCGGGTCAACGCGTCGATTCCGCGATCCACGACCTTGATGGAAGATGCCGGGAAGTCGTACGAGCCGGTCGTGTACGAGGGTGCGGGTCACGGCTTCATGCGGCGCGGTGCTACGGCCGAGGCCGACGATCCAAATGCGAAGGCGCACGCTGCAGCGTGGGAGCGATGGTTGACGTTGCTCGGGCAGCTGTAGGCTTCCAGGCCAGTGTCTGCTGCACACTACCTTGTCAATGGTGACGAGTGTCACGGGGCGACCAACTACGGGCATCTGGGGTTTGACCCAACGGCCTTTCGATCGTTACACTTGTGCCCGTGTAAGCCATTCAGCCAAAACCTTAACGACATGCAAAAACTTGTATTCCTTTGTCTTGCGATAACCATCGCTTCGGTGTCGACACCTGCCCAGGCGCAGGAGGGGCAGCAGCAAGGACAGCAGCACCTCACTGTGCTTAGCTTTATCGTGCCCTATCCGAACCTGGCGAAGTGGAACGCCATGGACGATTCCGTTTTTATTCCGGTCCTCAATGGACTCGTGGACGACGGTCATTTCTTGAGTTGGGGTCAGCTCAGACACAACTGGGGTGACGAGTGGAATGTCGGGACGTACATCGTATCCGAGAGTCACCTTAAGTTCGTTGAGGGCTGGGCCCAGTACTGGCAGCGACTCAATGAATGCTGTCCTGGTTGGTTCGAGGAATCTGCAAAGCTGTTCACCGAACACAAGGACAACATGTACATGATTCCTTATTCGTACGACGGCGCGGAATAAGCGACGTTCATCGCTTCGCTGGCTGGGTGGTCAGTCGAAAGGAAAAGTCCCCGGCGCCGGCGCGCCGGGGACGTCTTGTCCTTGATTGCTAAGTCCGTCTCGGAGTTGTCTCGCGTTCGATGCAGCGTCTAGCGTCGTCCTCTTCCCCGGCCGCGGTTTGTTTCGCTCGCGGTCCCGTCCAAGAGATTCAGATAGCTCGTGGGCGTTCCGGTGAAGAGAGTCGTACGTGCATCCATGAGTCCACTTGTATGGACGCTCAGCGAAGTCGTGTTCGAGGGCGCTCCGTGAATCCCCGGGCGTGCGGCCGACATCAGCGCAGCCCGTACCTCATCAGGCGAGGCATCAGGATGCGAGTGCAGATACAGTGCTGCGGCGCCGGCCACGTGTGGTGCCGCCATCGACGTGCCACTCATCAGTGCGGGCGGTGCGAACGGTCTGCTGGAGGCACTGAGCGACTCGATGTCGACTCCCGGTGCAAGCAAGTCAACCGTCGGCCCGAAGTTTGAGAAGTACGCGAAGGCATCGCTCTTATCGTAGGCGCCCACGGTGATCGCTTCTTCCACGTGAGCCGGAGTCACCGTCGACGCGTCGACTCCTTCGTTGCCAGCGGCAATCACGTAGGTGACGCCGGTAGCGATCGAATTGGTGATCGCCTCGTCGAGGCTGTTGTATTCTGTGGTTCCTATCTCTGCACCGAAGCTGATGTTCACGACCATGGCCCGAGAGGGATTCGCCAGCTTCATTTCTGTGATCTCATCGACAGCCGTGATCACATCCGAGAGCTTTGCATTGCCGCTGCCGTTCAGGACCTTGTAGCTGTGTACGCGAGCGCCCGGAGCGACTCCGACGACTCCACGAGAGTTGTCCTTGGCAGCTGCCGTTCCGGCAACGTGCGTACCATGGGCAGCGGACATCGCCGAGCCTGATCCTGTGGCAACGATGTCAACGTCGCCAGCCTCGTTGAGGTCAGTCCACATAACGCCTCCGTCTAAGATGAAGATGTCCGCGTCGACGCCTGCCGAACCAACCTGCGTCAAGTGGGCTCCGATGCGCTCGACACCCCACGGGAGGTACTGACGGTTTCCAGGCTTCATGTTGGAGCGCCGTGGCTTTGCGTTGTTGACTTTGATGTCCGGCTCGATCCACTCGATGTCCGCGTCTCCCTCGACGATAGCCAGAAAGTCGTGGACACTGATTTTCGTGTCATCCAGATGCACGGCAAATCCGTTGAGTGCCTTTTTGAACTGGCGCTTGATCGCTACGCCCTCGTATGACTCGTAGCGCTCTAGGACACGATAGCGCTCGAGGACTTTGCTCATCCCGAGGACGAAGTCGTCAGAGGCCGCCAGCTCGGAATACCGCTCCAGAACCTTGGTGCGTGACAAGAACTTGGCACGCAACAGGTGTTGGTGGCGCAGCTTTGAGAATGAAGCAATTTGGTCCTGACTGTCCGAAAGGGCTTCCGTGTCAGAGAAGATGCCGTCGCTGCAGCCGGTCAAGAGAGTTCCGGCAAGCGCGAGGCTCAACAGGCCTCGAAGGTGAAGTCGATTTTTCATGATCTGCGCGTGCTTTAAGCTTGATCCCTGCCCGCGCAGATAGGGGATTGTGAAGGTGCCACCCGGCTTAACGGGCGTGCGCGGACCGGCTCTCTTGAGCCGACCGGGCACCCTGCAGC
>JBFHWK010000386.1:0-2878 GCA_041589075.1 Rhodothermales bacterium | reverse complement strand
GACCGCGGCGTAGGTCTGCGCGAGCGACATAGCATCAACGTGCTCGTACTTCGCATGGTCCAACATCTTCTGCAGCGTCTCTTCGACGAGCTCCAGCCGGCCCACCGTCTTGTAGACCCAGGCAATCCACGACTGCAAAAAAGCACCTCCCCAACCGTCCACCTTCTGCTGACCCACGGCCACGAGCTCGAGCGCGCGTTCCGAGTTACCCGCCCTCGCATTCGCGAGCGCTCCCTTCACGTAGCCCCACGACCAGTTAGGATGCAGCTCGACGGCTTTGTCGAACTGCCTGACGGCCGCTTCATTGTCGCCGCGAATGAAATACACGATCCCAAGATCGTGGGTCGGGCCCGTTGAAATCGGATCGAGTGCAGCCGCCCGCTGTGCCATCGTCAAAGCCTCGTCCGCCCTTTCCATGGCGATTAGGAACGTCGAGTACCGGTTGTGGGCTCGGGCGTTACCGGGATTGAGCGCGATCGCTCTCCTGAAGGCGGCTTCGGCACCCTCCCAGTCCCAATCGAAGTAGAAGCGGATCAACCCGGCCGCGTTGTGCGACTCGGATAGATTTGGCTCGAGATCCAGCGCCTTCTGCATCGCGTGTTGTGCCCCTTCGAGCAGTTCCTCGCGCGTGCCGTATGCCAGGTATGCCTGAATAGCCATCGCCTGCGCTATACCCGCCCACGCGAGGGCGAAATCCGGGTCGAGGTCGGTCGCCTGCCTAAGTAGCTCAATGGCCCTTCGCGAATCCCGCTGCCGTCCATAGGCCAGATACTGGCCCTGCAGGTAGAGCCGGTAGGCCTCGGAGTTTGTCGTCCCCGACTCCGTAACGGTCTTCTCAACATACGATGTGAGGCGGCCTCGCAAACGAGTAGCGATGGACGTAGCGATCTCATCTTCGAGATCAAGTATTTCGCTTGCCGGACGCCGATACTTCTCACCCCAGAGTTGACGATTCTCCCGCGTGTCAACCAGTTCTGTGCTGATGGAGAGGTCGTCGCCGCGCATTTCGAGCCGGCCGAGCAGCACGGTTCGCACGTCGAGCATCCGCCCCAGCTCCGACGGATCTTCCGCTGTGTCGGACACGGCAAATGACGAGGCCCGCGAAATGACCTTGAGTCCCGGCACCGGCGACAGTCTGTTGATCAGACTCTCCGGAATACCGCTGCACAGGAATTCGACCGCTTCATCACCGGTTCCATTCACAAACGGCATTACGGCGATCGACGGAAGCGGGGTGGGCCGGAGCAGTAAGTACGAGGCGACCGCGATGCCGACGGCGATCACCGTGCCCGCCGCAATGAAGGCCGAACGCCTCGGCATCTTGTTGCGTGTGGATACGACCGGCGTTGCCGCAGCCACCGGTTGGCCGACCGCGTCCAGGTCCGAAAGTGCCGCAGCGACATCGTCTGCCGAAGCGAATCGGTCGTCACGCTCCTTCTTAAGACACCGAGTGATGAGTCGGTCCAACGTGTCCGGCAAGCCGTCGCGCATCTGACGTGGCGGGGGCGGGTCCTCGTTGATGATCCGGAATACGGTCGCCGCCGCGTAGTCGCCTCGAAAAGGTGACGTGCCGGTCGCCGCTTCATAGAGGACGGCGCCGTACGAGAACAGATCGGAGCGAGCGTCCACCTCTTCTCCGCGCGCCTGCTCAGGCGACATATACGCGAGCGTGCCGAGCGTTGCATCGGTACGCGTAAGCGGATCAGCTCCCGTCACACGCGCGATGCCAAAATCGAGCACCTTCACATGACCGTCCGTCGTTAGGAGGACGTTGTCGGGCTTGATGTCCCGGTGCACGATTCCGGCGCCGTGCGCCGCTGACAAAGCTAAGGCCACTTCCCGCGCAATCGTGAGGACCAAGTCGATCGGGACTTCGCCTTCCGTGATGACGTCGCTTAGCGGCCGTCCCTCGACATACTCCATCACCATGAAATCCCCCTCCTCGATCGACTCGATGCTGTGTATCCCGACGATGTTGGGGTGGGTAAGCTTTGACGCGGCACGGGCTTCTCGCAGAAATCTCTCGCGAGCTACCGACCCTGTCGTGCCCTCTCTGATGAACTTGAGAGCCACGTTTCGCTCGAGGCGGGTGTCGCGTGCGAGATACACGCTCCCCATGCCTCCTTCCCCGAGCTTCTCGACGACGTGATAGTGTAAGAGCTTCTTCCCGACCATGACTCTCGGACGATGGAGATGTCCAAGCGAGCGGGCAAACGTTACGTTAACCTGTAATCTATGTAAATGAAGATGAGTCGATGCGGGGAATTCCCTCTTGCCGGCTGTACGTCGCCTCCCCCTGCAGTCCCCCCCTTGAAATGCGGGTCGGGACAGGTTAAGGCGTGTTTGTAGTACCTCCTCGGGTCACTGCACCGGCCCTTGCAATTTTTTACGGCAAGGCTCATAGCACAACGTCATCCCGGACTTGATCCGGGATCCATGTGTGGCCTCAGGCACCGGCACCGCCGTTATGGATTCTCGCCTACGCGGGAATGACGACCGGGGTGAGGAGGGAGCCAGGGGAAAGAGCCGCGTCCTCGTGGCACCACGTCATCCACGCGGGAATGACGACCGGGGTGAGGAGGGAGCCAGGGGAAGGAGCCGCGTCCTCGTGGCACCACGTCATCCCGGCCCACGAGCCGGGATCCATGTACGGCCTCGGACACCTCACCGTCGGATGGATTCCCGCTTCCGCGGGAATGACGACCGGGGTGAGGAGGAGGTCAGGAGGAGGAGGAACTAATCACTGTCACCGTAACTTCCACTGCGCTTCGGAGTAACGTCTTTTCACCCAGCTCACGACATCAAACGCTGTGACAACCGCGGTCCAGATACGGAACCTCTACCGCCGTTTCGGCGACGTGCGGGCGGTCGACGACCT
>JBFHWK010000385.1:0-2891 GCA_041589075.1 Rhodothermales bacterium | reverse complement strand
CGGCATCAAGCCTACATCGCGCGGTCGAAAAGTACAACGGAGGCCCTAAAAGACGCCCGCGGCGACTCGCCCGGCAGGGTCCTCGTCCATCTCCATCGAACGCGGCAACTTTCGCTACAATTCCGTGACATCTCAGGCCCGTGACTGCCGATATAATAGTGGCGAAACGCCGCTTTGAACCGAATCGAATTGAATTGAACAAGTTGGAGGCAGTCATGAAGACAAACAGAATCCTCTCTATGGTCGCCGCTTCCGCGATGCTGGCCGCCATGGTCGGATGCGATTCCTCGACGGCAGTGGACGACACCGTGTCCGCGAACGCGGATGTCGCTGAGTCCCTGGCGAAGCTGACCGCGGAAGATACCGGCGGTCTCGTTGAGCATGTGGGCGATGTGATGGAGCTCGCAACCGTCGGCGACATCCACGGGCAGTCGGACGCCATCGCGGCGAAGTTCGACAGCTTCACCGTCGAGCGATCCTATGACGAGGCAACCGGAACGTGGACAATCTCCGTTTCACGAGAGCTTGGAGATCCTGAAGGCGAGCGCTACCTCTCATTCAGCAGAACCTATCAGGTCCAGTTCCTGAATGAAGGCGGAGCGCCGCAGAAGTTCTTCGTAACAGCCAGTGATACGGCACACGCGATCAGCTTTGTGATCGTCGAAGGCAGCGGGACGCTAACGACGCCGCACATTTCGGCGCAACGAGAAAACATCACCGGCGAGTGGATGGCGACCGGCGTGAACACCGACACGGTCACGCTCAACGGCACCTACGGTCGATCCGGCGGTCACACGATAACGTCACTCGAAGCCGTGCGCACACTCGACTACGAGTTGTCGCTCGAGGTAGTAGACCTGGTCGGTCCCAAAGGCAGCCGCCGCGACCTCTCGCAGAAGCTCAGTGGAACGATCACCGGTCAGTATGACGCGACCGCCACCTTCGAGCGCGGTGACGCGTATCGCGAGCGCGAGATCTCAAAGCAGTTTACGATCGTCATCGAGGATGGTACGGCCACCATCACGGTCGAGGGTCAGGTGTTTGGCAGCAATGTTCGCTCGGGTGATCTGACGAGCGGCTAGACGCCAATAGCAAGACTGTTGTGGAAGCGCGAAGGCCCCGGTCCGGCACAGCCGAGACCGGGGCTTTTCTTTTGGAGGCGTCGACTCGCCGCTGTCTCAAGACATGCGCTATCGGCAAGTCGCGCTGACTGTCGACGCGTATCTTGTGGTGAGCCCAACGGTGTGGTACGGATTGGTCGGCGAATTGCGCACACACGTGACTATTGGAACACAGACACGTCCGGTCGTTCTGATCGGCAACCCGGTTGATCATTCGTTTTCTCCATTGATCCACAACACCACGTACGAGCTGCAGGGTGTCGACGCGGTGTATCTGGCTGCGGCGGTGGCTGCCGGAGAATTGCCGGAGGCTGTCCACGGATTAAGGGCGCTCGGTGTGCTTGGGGCGAATGTGACGATCCCGTACAAACAGAAAGCGCTCGCGCTCATGGACGAGCTGTCGGAAGAGGCCAGGACTGTCGGCGCAATCAACACGATTACGATCCACCGCAAAGCCGACGGCACGACGCTGCTCAGAGGCGACAATACGGACGTGGCCGGGTTTCTTTCGCCATTAATGAAGCTGCAGGGTACGATCCGCGATGGACAAGTCGTCATTTTCGGTGCCGGAGGGGCGGCGCGTGCCGTCCTTTTCGGTGTACTCTCCTGGCTGTCTCCCGCGAAAGTGACGATCGTAGCGAGGAATCTCGATCGCGCGAAGACGCTCATAGCCGCGTTCGCCACCGTTGCGGGCGCGAGCGAAGTAGGGTTCGAATCGTTCGACACGGCACGTCAATCCGTTGAACATGCCCGGCTAATCGTCAACACAACGCCACTCGGCATGCATCCGCGAGAAGCCACCACGCCGTGGCCCGAACAAGGTGCGTTCAAGCCTCAACAGATCGTCTACGACCTCGTGTACAATCCTCCGTTCACACAACTCCTCCGAGACGCATCATCGAAGGGAGCGAGGACCATCAATGGGATCGAGATGCTGCTCGGTCAGGCTGCCGCCTCACACACACTGTGGACGGGACTCCAGATGCCGGTCGACGACGTGAGAGACGTGCTCCTGAAAGCGATCGATACAACGGGGACGGCTGCGTGAGAGCCTCGCGAGCTGAGATCTTTCGGCGCCCAAAGATATTCAACGGCACCGTCGTTACGGCCGGATTCACAACACGCCACGGAGGGCGGTCCGGCGGAGCATTCGCGTCGCTGAATCTCGGGCTGAGCACGGGTGACAATCCACAAGACGTGGCGTCGAACCGCCGCACGCTTTTTGAAGCCGCGGGGCTGGATGCGGCGTTACTCGCTGTCGCGGGACAGGTTCATGGCGTCGAGGTACAGAATGTAGACAAGCCGGGCTTGTACGCGGGCCGCGACGCGCTCGTGACGACGGAGGCAAATCTCATCCTGGCGATCACGGCTGCTGACTGCGCGGTCGTATTACTCGCTGATGAGCGGGCTTCGGTCGTTGCCGCGGTTCACTCCGGATGGCGTGGAACGGCCAGCGCCATAACGTCACTCGCGATCTCGAAGATGCAAACGTTTGGCGCCTCGGTTCCCGACATTCGCGCGTATGTGAGCCCGTGTATCTCAGTGAACAACTTCGAAGTCGGTGAGGAGGTTGCTGCACAATTCGAGGAGCGCTACGTCGTACGTCGGCCCGAATGGCCGCGACCACACGTGGACCTGCAGGCGGCGATCGTAGACCAGATACTCGACGCCGGCGTCGATCGTAATCAACTCGAGACGGCGGACGAGTGTACCTTCAACCACCCGGACTTCTATTCTTATCGAGCTTCAGGGGGGACTACCGGCCGGATG
>JBFHWK010000384.1:0-2956 GCA_041589075.1 Rhodothermales bacterium | reverse complement strand
TCGTCAGCGATGCAGAGCCCGCCGTGTTCGCGGATGATGGCGTACGCTTCACTGAGATAGTTGGCCGCGCCGTGCGTCGCGCCGCCGACACCCTGGATCGGTTCGGCCAGGAAGGCGGCCACGCGGCCCGGCGTCGAAAAACGAATCAGGTCGCGGATGTCCTCCGCGCTGCGATGTGCCTTTTCTTCCGGCGTCCCATCGAACGGATTCCGGTACGGGTCTGGACAGATGGCGTGATGAATGCGGTAACCCTGTGGAATTGGATGCTTCCACGTATGATGCGACGTCAGTCCGATCGATGTCGACGACATGCCGTGGTATGCATTGCGGACGGCGATCACGTCAGTGTGGCCCGTGTACGCGCGTGCCATGTTGATAGCGAGCTCGTTGGCCTCGCTGCCGCTGTTGACGAAGTAAGTGACGTCGAGGCCCTCGGGCATTCTCGACGCAAGCTTCGCCGCAAGGGTGGGCAGGTTCGGATGCAGATAGATTGTCGTCGCGTGCTGCAGCCTGCTGACCTGATCCTGGATCGCCCGCACGATCTTCGGATGGCAGTGGCCGCATGATACGGTCACGATTCCCGCGAGCATGTCGAGGTACCGCCGCCCCGTCTCGTCGAAGAGGTACTGCATATGACCGTCGACGATCATCAGCGGCTCCTTGTAATACGCGAAGACCGATGGGTGGCAGAACTGCGTGCGTTGCGCGATCACTTCGGTACGCGACGGCCCGTCGTACGGCGGCGGGTTATAATCGCACGGCGGCATCGTCGCCGTTATGTGTTCGGAAACCTCTGTCATGGCGTTCTCGATTGATCCACAAACTCATGCTGGGGTACGACGGCCGTCGTCCGTTCCGGGAATGCCATCGTAAGCACGGCGTGCACGAGCCCGGCAATGATCAGGCTGACGAACCACGCGTACGTGTACAGCGACTCAAAGAAGGGCGCGGCCGCAATCGCGCCGCCCGAAGCCTGCGCCAGGAACCCCGGAACGTTCGGAAGAATTCCGGCAGCAATGGCGACGAGCGCGCGCCAGTTAAACCCGCTTCCGCCAAACGAATACGCACCGTCCTCCCGATAAAGGTCGTCCGGCTTCAAGCGGAGACGGCGAATGATGTAATAATCGACAATCATCACGCCCGCGATCGATCCCAGAAGGGCGCTGTATCCTATAAGCCACGTGAAGATGTAATTCGAAAGGTCGGTATACAGCTTCCACGGAAAAATTAGTATACCGATAATGCCGGTAATGATCCCGCCGCGCTTGAAGTTGATTACGCGCGGCCAGAGGTTTGAAAAGTCATTTGCGGGCGAGACGACATTGGCTGCGATATTCGTGGACAGGGTCGCAATCGTGAGCACAAAAAGCGCGAATCCGACCACCACTTTGCTTGAAAACCGGCCCAGAAGCAGCACCGGATCCCAGATGGCCTCGCCGAAAACGACGACCGTGGCGCAGGTCACGGCGATGCCGATAAACGAGTAGAGCGCCATCGTCGTCGGCAGTCCGATGAGCTGCCCGAGCATCTGGTCTTTCTGGCTGTACGCGTAGCGGGTAAAGTCCGGGATGTTGAGTGAAAGTGTCGCCCAGAAGCCGACCATGGCCGTCAGGTTTGGCCAGAAGGCCTTCCAGAAGTTGAAGTCGCCCTCGAGCGTTCCGCGGACCTGTGCAACCGTCTCGTCGGAAAGCACGACGCCGAAGCCGCCTGCTTCCGAAACGCCCCACCAGAGGATGCCCACGCCGATAAGAAGCAGGAACGGCGCAGCGAGGGTCTCCAGCCACTTGATGGTGTCGATGCCGGCGAGAATGACGGCGATGTTTATGGCCCAGAAGATCAGGAAGCAGGCGAGTTGTCCGAAAGAAAGACCGATGACCGGAATCAGATCGTCGGGGCCGGCCGGCTCGAAGCCAAAGATCACCGAGTGCAGTATGTAAATTGCCGAACCGCCGATCCATGTCTGGATGCCGAACCATCCGCAGGCAACGAGTGCACGCATCAGAGCCGGCACGTTCGCACCGATCGTTCCGAATGACGAGCGCAGCAGCACCGGGAAGGGAATGCCGTACTTCGTTCCGGCATGCGCGTTGAGGATCATCGGTACGAGAACGACGAGGTTGCCGAGCGCGATGGTGATCAGCGCCTGCTTCCACGTCATCCCCTGCGAGATCAGCCCGGCGGCGAGCGTGTAGGTCGGGATGCATACGGCCATGCCGACCCACAGCGCGGCGATGTTCCACATACCCCACGACCGCTCGTCCGGCGGCACCGGTGCCAGGTCCTCGTTGTACAGACGTGAATCGCGGATGTCGCCGTGCATGGTGTTCCTCGGGCGGCCGGATGTTCAGCCGGCTCTAGGGCCGGACGGTCGACTCGTACGTCTCCGGGCGACGGTCGCGGTAGAACTGCCAGACGTTGCGCACCTCGCGGATCATGTCGAGGTTGAGATCGGCGACGAGGACCGCGTCACCGCTGCGCGGGGCCTCTGCGATAACCTGCCCGCGCGGATTCGCGAAGTACGACGTCCCGTAAAACTCGCCGATGTTCCACGGCGCTTCCGTGCCTGGCCGATTGATGGCGCCAACGTAGTAGATATTCGCGCAGGCTGCCGCCGGTTGCTCCAGCTTCCATAGATACTCGCTCAGTCCGGCAACGGTGGCCGACGGATTGAATACCATTTCCGCGCCGTTGAGACCGAGCTCTCGCCAGCCTTCGGGAAAGTGTCGGTCGTAGCAGATGTAGACACCCACCTTTCCAACAGCTGTGTCGAATACCGGGTATCCGAGGTTGCCGGGCTTGAAGTAAAACTTCTCCCAGAACCCTGGATTGCAATGGGGGATGTGAATCTTCCTGAACTTGCCGAGATAGGATCCGTCGGCATCGATGACGGCAGCCGTGTTGTAGTAGACGCCGGTGATGTCCTCCTCATAGAGTGGTACGACAATCACCATCTCGT
>JBFHWK010000383.1:0-2965 GCA_041589075.1 Rhodothermales bacterium | reverse complement strand
GCGGAGCTCAATGGCGTTACGGAGCAGCCTGCGCAACGTGCGATTGTCGGCGAGTCTCACCGCATCCGCGTCATTAACATTGCACCGGCCGGAAACATCTTCGCCACCATGATGAAGGACTCGGTGACGGTCCCACTCATTGCAATCGCCAAGGACGGAGCGGACCTGCCACCCAACCAGCAGATAGCGGTGGATCGAAGTCCGCGGCTGTTTGTCGGAGAGGCGGCCGACTATCTCTTTACGCCGCAAGAGTCAGGCGTGTACGAGTTGTATGTAGGATACACGCGCCGCGGCTGGCGACAGAGGTGGGAGGTATCCAATGCCGAAACGGTCAAGTGAACCGGCTGTCAACTAGTGCAACGTCGGCCCGAGAGATGGGCCTCAAATCCAATCGTGCTACTTTCTCCCACGCGCTCACGAAAGATCCCCACGGCCATGGCCTGACTCTTTCTGTAACCGTACTTATCAGAGCGTTGGGGCATGAAACGGCTCCGGAGGCGTCGCCATGTTGGGTCGAGTGATAACGGGACCGGCCATGGCTTCTTTCTCTTCAGCAAGCTCCCTCCGCCCGATCGATCGGCCACGCTGGCTTGCATACCAGCGATCGTATTACGTCGCGTCCATTTCCGTGCGTCGGACTTTCGTCCGTCAGCTTGGAACCCCCAGGCATTTAGAAACGACCACGTGGGGTCTGCCTAGCCGCGCACTCCGTAGTAGACCACGGCCTCCTCACTCTCACGATACCCGTATCGCACCGCGCGCGCCCGCACCAGCGCGCTGCCAACACACACTGTCAGCGGGTTAGTATAGAGCATCCAGTGAGCATCGTCGCCGAGGTCGGTTGTGTAGGCGATCGACGCCCCGTCGGTCTCACCTACTAATCGCACCGTCATACACTCCCCTTCCCTGCTCAACACTTCGGACTTCGGTGTCGCCGTCACCGGCTGTACCCGCCCCGGCCACATCGTCTCGATCATATCCGCCTCGGGAACGGCACCGAGATCGCCGACATTCGTCATCCACGACTCCAACTCCGCGCGCATTCTCGCGAGCACATCTGCATATGCCGCTGAGTCCGCCAGGTTGTGTATCTCGTGCGGATCGCGCTGCGTGTCATAAAGCTCCTCGGTCGGCTTTGTCTGTCGAAACCACAATGCTTGCGGTCCGGTCAATTCTCCGGACGCGTTCAGCCGCAGCAGCTCCTGCATCGTCGGCATGCGATCCCGGTAGGCGATCGTCCGGACGTACGGTCTCTCCGGATAGAAATTGCGGATGTACTTGTATCGCCCGTCACGTACTGCGCGCATCATGTCGTAGACCTCGTCCATACGGTCGCGCGCGGCAAACACGTACTCGCGCGGTGCCGTTGCGGCTTCGCTAAGAAAAGGTCTCCCCTGCAGATGCTCCGGCAGCGGCACGCCCGCCAACGACAGCACGGTCGGACCGAAATCGACAAAACTGACGAGCCGGTCGTCCACAGACCCCGGCGCGACACCTCCCGGCCATCGGACGATCAGCGGTACGCGAATTCCCGAGTCGTAGATCCACCGCTTCGCACGCGGCAGCCCATCTCCGTGATCACTGAAGAAGAAGACGATCGTGCTGTCGGCGAGGCCTTCGTCCTCGAGCTCTGCCAGGATGGACCCGACCCAGCGGTCGACGCGCGCGATGTTATCGTAATGGCGTGCGATGTCCGCCCGGACAACCGGCGTGTCGGGATAGTACGGGGGCACGTCTACCAGACGCGGATCGAGTATCGCCTCCTCGTCCGGGTCCGGCCACACCCGGCTCTCGTGCGTCCGCGTCGAGTTGAAGACGGCGAAGAAAGGCTGACCCGGGCGACGGTTTCGCCAGTGGGCATCGCGACCCGATTCATCCCACGCCGTCACAGGTTGCCGGCTATCGGTTATCGGTGCAAACTGGTAATCGGTCTTTGCGTTGTTGGTCGTGTAGTATCCGGCGGCGCGGAGATACTCGGTAAACGCTTTCACTTCCGGTGGCGGCACGGTCAGATACGGTCCGGGGAGGTCTCCGTGAGCCATCGTCGTTCGCATGTGGTGCGCGCCGATCGACGTCGGGTACATACCCGTGATGAGTGCGGCGCGGCTCGGCGCGCAGACACCCGACACCGAGAAAGCATGCGTATACCGAACGCCCTCAGCCGCGAGCTGATCGATATGTGGCGTCGAGGAGAGCGTGTCGCCGTAGACGCCAAGGCGCGGACTCATGTCCTCGACGGTGATCCACAGGATGTTGGGCCGGGGCTCCGGTGCTTCAGCGCATCCAGTCAGACCCGTGATCAGAACGAGCGCGAGACACGTCGTCGGATAGTCCACAAAAAGCCTGATCCGAATCTTCATGCACACCGTGATCGGACGAACTGGCGAAAACTCACCGCGCCACCGTTAACAGCCGCGTCTCTTTCACGTCCGCCGTCTGCACGCGCAACACGTACGTGCCCGCCGGCAACCGCGGCCCCGGTGCAAACTGGTACCGCGCCTTGAACCCCGCGCCGATACGCCCGTCGTGCACGACCGCCACCTCCCTGCCAAGCATATCCCAGATCGAGATCCGTGCATCGACTGGACGCACAACGGTCACCGCAATATTTGTCCGGTCGCTGAAGGGATTCGGGTACGGCGCATCGAGCATCAGCGTGAAATCGTCCGGCACACCGAGCGCGACGGAAATCTCATCCGAGTACGCGACGAGACCGCCGACTCCGAGACTCGCAACACGAAACACGTGGACGCCGTCCTTCAGGCCGCGGATCCGCACCTCGTACTCCAGCGGCTCGCTTGACCAGCCCGCTCCCGGCACGTACGCGGCCCGCTTGAAACCGTCCTCTTCCAGCTTCTGCACCTCGAAACCGTAGTTGCCCGTCTGGCTCTCCGTCTGCCAGCGGAACAGCACGTCGCGGCCCTCGACCCACGCCTCGACGCCGCCCATCGCGACCGACGTCGGC
>JBFHWK010000382.1:0-2999 GCA_041589075.1 Rhodothermales bacterium | reverse complement strand
GTCACCGATGAGGCGCGAGTAGGTGGTGCCGTTGAGTCGTGCCGCGGCGTTGATACGGGCGATCCAAAGGCGGCGGAACTGTCGCTTCCGTGCGCGCCGGTCACGATAGGAATACTGGAGTCCTTTCTCGACTGCGTGCTTGGCGACCGTGTAGATATTGCCACGACGCCCCCAGTAACCCTTGGCCAAGGCGAGAACACGCTTCCGACGGTTGCGTGACGCTACTCTGTTCTTCGTTCGTGGCATCTTTCAAAACTCCGAGCGCGCCGCTACGCGCCGATAAGCCGCTTCATGCGCGACTCGTCGACCGGATCGACGAGTGTCGACTTCCGCAGGCTGCGCTTGCGCTTCTGGTTCTTCTTTGTGAGGATGTGGCGGTGAAACGCCTTCTTGCGCTTCAGTCGCCCGCTGGCGGTCACCTTGAAGCGCTTCTTCGCGCCACTGTTCGACTTCATCTTCGGCATAGCTGCTTCGGGGTGCCCGCCCGCCATACGGCGAGCGCGAGTAGGAAATTGCGTAGCCCACAAATTTACGGCGATCCCTACCGGGCTGCAAGGAAGGCAACCGACCCCTAACCCGCAAGGCCTAGGAGATTCAGTGAAGTTTCTGCCGTTACTTCCGGACCTTCATCGGGGCCAGTATGGTGGTCATCCGCCGACCCTCCATCCGTGGCGCCTGGTCAATCTTGGCGATGTCCCCCAGCTCCTCAATGAACCGCGCCAAAAGGTCCATCCCGTGATCCTTGTACATGATGTCGCGGCCGCGGAACTGGACATACGCCCGCACCTTGTCACCACTCTCCAGGAATTCACGCGCGTGCTTGGTCTTGAAGTTGAAATCGTGTACGTCGGTGTGAGGACGAAATCGGATTTCCTTGAGACTGATCGTATGCGTGTTCTTCCGCTGTTCCTTTTCCTTCTTCTGCTGCTCGTACCGGAATTTTCCGTAGTCGATAATCTTGCAGACGGGCGGGTCAGCGTTCGGTGAGATCTCTACAAGGTCGAGCTGACGCTGCTCTGCAAGTTCGAGCGCTTTGTCTATCGTGTAGATTCCGTGGCTTCCTTCCGGGTCGACGACCCTGACTTTTTCGGCGTTGATCTCCTCGTTTACTCGAATTCTCTTCTGTCTTGCCATGCAAAGGTGGTTAGGTTTACAGTCTTGTGCTTTTAAGGTACAGTACAGGCCTTAGAACGCCAATGTCGGGCCTCCAAGCGTCGATCACTAGTTGCGACCCATGCCTGTACGAATCTCGTCGTTAATGCGGGTGAGGAAGGCCCCGAGGACCACCGAGTCCTGCGCTCCTGCACCGTGCTTCCGCACCGCGACACTCCCGTTCGCCATCTCGCGCTTTCCCACAACCAACATGTAGGGGACTTTGGAGGTCTCCGCCTCTCTGATCTTGTAGCCGATCTTCTCGTTGCGTACGTCGATTTCGGCGCGGATACCGGCTTCGCGCAGCCGCGCTAGAACCTCGCGACCGTACTCCTCGAAGTCCCGGCCGATCGGTAACACGACGGCCTGCACCGGCGCGAGCCACGTCGGAAAGTTACCACCGCTGTGCTCGATCAAAACACCGATGAATCTCTCGAGCGATCCGAAGGGCGCCCGGTGAATCATCACGGGCCTGTGTCGGTTGTCGTCGGATCCCACATACGTGATGTCGAATCGCTCCGGCAGATTGTAGTCGAGCTGAACCGTACCGAGCTGCCAGTCACGACCCAGCGCGTCCTTTACCAGGAAGTCGAGCTTCGGTCCGTAAAAGGCGGCTTCACCGATCTCTTCGAAAGTATCGAGTTTCATTTCGGCGGCCGCTTCGCGAACAGCCTGCTCCGCCTCGTCCCACAGATCGTCGTCACCGACGTACTTGTCCGTCTGTTCGGGGTCACGCAGCGAAACCTGCGCGCGAAACTCCTCAAACCCGAGTGCGCCGAACACCTTCAGCGTCAGGTCGATGGCATCCTTGAATTCGTCTTTGACCTGGTCGGGGCGACAGAAGATGTGCGAGTCGTCGATTGTGAAACCGCGCACGCGTGTCAGACCGCCAAGCTCACCCGACTGTTCGTATCGGTACACCTGCCCGAATTCGGCTAACCGGACGGGCAGATCGCGATAGGAGTGCAGACTGTCTGCATAGATCTGTATGTGGTGCGGGCAGTTCATGGGCCTTAGGAGGTAGCCTTCGTCCTTGTCGGCATCCTCTAGCATCGGCGGAAACTGGCTGTCCCGATAGTAAGGGTAGTGACCGCTGATCTTGTATAGCTCGAGTCGGCCGATATGCGGCGTGATGACGGGCTGATATCCACGGCGAAGCTGCTCCTCTTTCAGGAATCCAATCAGCGTTTCGCGCAGTGCGGCACCTTTGGGCAGCCACATCGGAAGCCCCGGACCCACCTTGTTGGAGAACGTAAAGAGTTGCAGTTCGCGGCCCAGCTTCCGGTGATCTCGCTCGCGCGCCAGGCGTTGCCGGTCCAGATATTCGTCGAGCTCTTTCTTCTTCGGGAAGCTGATACCGTAGATGCGCGTCAGTTGCGGCCGTGTCTCGTCGCCACGCCAGTACGCACCGGCGATGTTCAACAGCTTCGAGTATTTGATCAGCCCGGTTGAGGGGATGTGCGGACCGCGGCACAGGTCGGTGAAGTTGCCCTGCGTGTAAAACGTAATCGATCCGTCTTCGAGTTCGTCGATGAGCTCGAGCTTGTACGGGTCGTCTTTCTCGGCGTAATAGGCCAGGGCCTCCTTCTTAGTGACCTCGCGACGATCGTAGGTGACATCTCTTCGTGCGAGCTCGACCATCCGTGCTTCGATCTCTTCGAGGTCATCGGCCGACAGCTTAAGGTCACCGAGGTCGACGTCGTAGTAGAAGCCCTGATCGATGGGCGGTCCGATGCCGAACTTCACTCCTGGATACAGCGATTCGAGCGCCTCGGCCATGAGATGGGCCGTCGAGTGCCAGAACGCATTCTTGCCGCCGTCGTCACGCCAGGTCAGGATCCGGACGG
>JBFHWK010000381.1:0-3001 GCA_041589075.1 Rhodothermales bacterium | reverse complement strand
CGCGCCCGGTTTCGAAGATCGGCCGATAAAGCGCGTAGTCGCGGTCTTCAGTCAGAGGCACATCTTCCGTCATCACTAACCCCGCTTCGACAAATAGATGACCTTCGGTTCCGTCCCCAGGTCTTCCATGATCCTCATCGCGCGTGAGCTTTCGGCGAGCTCGTGCACCTTGCTATCTGCGTCCTCCAGGTCGCCGAAGTAGATCGCGTCGGCGGGACAGCTCTCTGCGCAGGCCGGCATGTACTCGCCGTCGAGAATCTCTCGCTCTTCGACATCGGCTTGCTCTTTGACCTTGAGCAGACGATGACTGCAGAACGAGCACTTTTCCACGACGCCGTTCATGCGTTGAGAGACGTCAGGGTTCAGGCACGTCTTGAATCCTTCCGGCCACTGGGGTTCGTTCCAGTTGAACACTTTGACCGTGTACGGGCACGCCACCATGCAATAGCGGCAGCCGATACATCGATGGTAGATCTGTCCGACAAGACCCTCTTCGTTTAGGTAGGTTGCGTGCACGGGGCACACCCGGGTGCACGGTGGGTTGTCGCAGTGATAGCACAAGCGAGGTATGCGGCGCACGCTCACATCCGGGTACTCACCCTCGTAGGTGGTTACCATGTCTATCCAGAACATGACGCGGCCGTTGTTGGCCTCGTCCGGGTCCACGATTGCCACGTTGTTCTCGAGCTTGCAGGCCGCCATGCAAGCTCCGCAGCCGGTGCACTTATCGAGATCTATGACCATCGCCCATTTAGGCATCGCAACCTCCGTTCTAGGTGACCCTCGATATGCGGACTCTTGTAGACTGCAGGGCCGGCCGGCCACTGATTCTGTCGAAGGTCTTTCGCATGATGGAGTTCGGGTTCGCGCCATGGCCGGCAGCGTAACGCCCATACGAGGTGTGGCCCAAGCCAAACGGCACGGCCACGACGTGAGGCTGAATACCTGGATGGACCACCGCCTCGACGCGAATGCTTCCCACGGCGGACTCGACCCATATCCAATCACCGTCATGCACGCCATACGCGGATGCCGTCTCGGGGTGTATCTCAGCCCAGGTGCGCCAGTATTTCCAGACAGAGTACCCAAACATCTCCTGCATCAAAGGCTGATTGGACGCGTCCCCGTCTCGATTTGCGAGCGTTTGAAACGTCGTCAGGTACAACGGCCAGCCGTCATCCAGATCGCCCGGCTGCTCGTGGTGCGGCAGATACACGAGGTCACCGCGGGCGGAGATCATCAGCCCCGTTAGAACGCGTTCCATTTCTTGCCCACTTCCGCCAGTCGTCGACAGCGACTGGACTGCGTCCCGGAGAATTTGCGAGTAGAACTCGAAGCGAGACGAAGGCGTCCGGAAAAGCCGGGTGAGGTCCGTCTCCCGTCGCACCGGGTTCCACCAGCCACCCTTGTCGGCGAGCAGGCGCCAGAACTCTTCGAAGGAGCTGTATCTTCCTATCTGCCACCCGCGTTGCTGAAGAAACTCCAGCCACGATTGCTGAACGCCCTCAGACACGACAGCTCCTTCACCACTTTCGAAG
The DNA here is from genome assembly GCA_041589075.1 of Rhodothermales bacterium. Taxonomy (GTDB): domain Bacteria; phylum Bacteroidota; class Rhodothermia; order Rhodothermales; family JABDKH01; genus JBFHWK01. The sequence goes on along the minus strand of JBFHWK010000381.1, from coordinate 1,463 downwards.
ATACCCTGCATTCGAGAGCGCACGACATCCTCAAAGCGCTCATGTGTGAAAGCGCCTGCCACCGTCCCTCCGATTGATTGGGCAATCGAAGTAAGCACGTCCCCCGTGTGGCGAGTATCGTGGAACGGCTCGACGACCGGCTGTTGCAGGCCCACGTGAGCGAAGATGACGGACGGTGTGCCGGACACTGCGTCCCACTTTTCCAGAAACGTGTGATCAGGAAGCACGATGTCGGCGTACTCGGACGTCTCGTTGACAAAGGGGTCAAAACTCACGATCAGCGGGATTCGCTTCAGTGCCTCCGTCAACCGGTGATGATTGAGCGTACTGAAAAGAGGATTGCCGCCATAGACAAAGAGCAGACTGACCGGATAGGGTTGACCGGCGAGAACGTTTTCCGTAAAGCTGTCGATCGAAAACGGTGACAGCGGATATGCCGGTTCGCGAGAGGCCGCTATGGGCTCTTTTGCCAAGCTGCCTTCTGCCGCCGAGTCGCGATTCACTTCCTCACGAGGCGACAGAGGTGCGTCCGGCGCGGTCATTACACCGCCTGCCTTCTCGAAGTTGCCAAGAAGCGCGTTCAGGCTGTGGATCGCCGTCAGGGCATACGTGCCGGTCACCTGATCCGCGGCGCCGGCACCCCCGATGACAATCGACGGTCGGACAATGCCGAGATCGCGCCCGAGCTCAAGGATGGTTTGCGCCGGCACGCCCGTGATCTCCTCGACGCGCTCCGGGTAATAGCCTCCCAGAACAACGGACCGAAAACCGAGCCTTGTCCTTCCATCCGTATCGATGCCGTCCTCAAATCCGAACGTGTGGTTCGCAACGAACTGAGCGTCGTACATCTCCTCACGTATCAAGACGTACGCCAGTCCAAGCGCCAGCGCCCCGTAGGTGCCGGGCCTGATGGGAATCCAGTGATCTGCGTTCGCTGCGGTCAGATTAAGTCTGCTGTCGACACACACAAACTGTGTTCGGCGACCCTCGGTAGATTCCCGCAGCTTGCTGTACAGTTTCGTGTAGTAGACAGGCGACGTCCCCTCTTCGAGGTAATTTGCGCCGAGCGCCAGCACATACTTGGTGTTCAGGAGGTCATACGCCGGCAGCGCCGAGACACCCTGCGTGAGCAAGTACGGGACGGCGTCGTGGACGAACGGCGCTAGTCGGTAGTGGTTGGGAGATCCATACGCTTCCATGAACCGACCGATGTGATCGTCCATGATCCGGCTCACGTTTCCGGAAAGGAACGCGACTTCGTACGCGCGTCCCTGTTGACGAAGCTCCGCGAGCCGGCCGTTCACCGTGTCGAGTCCTTCGTCCCACGTGATCGGCTCCCAGCGACCGCTGCCGTGAAGACCTACGCGACGCAGCGGTTGACGGACGCGATCCGGGTTGTAAAGAACTTCGAGGCCTCCGAATCCCAGGGGGCACATGCCTCCCTGGTTGACCGGGAAGAGCGG
>JBFHWK010000380.1:0-3004 GCA_041589075.1 Rhodothermales bacterium | reverse complement strand
GCGGACCTCGACGCGGCCGCAACGCCGCGCCTTGATATGGACGAGCCCGAGGACCGTGCGGACAGGGCTCCCAGTCGAACAGCAGACAGGACACGTTCGTAGGCGGAGGGCGGTGTTCGTTTTCGTATGGCCGTGTAACTAGTTGCAAACACGATGCTCACGTCTCTTCGTAATGCCATCCTCTTGGGAGTACTAGTCTGGCTGATACCCTTCGTCGTAGCGTTCCTCGTCTTTCCGCTTCGCGAGTCGGTGCGGCCCCTGTTCGAGTCGATCATGGCGGTCGCCGTGGCCACCGCGTCCGTTGCGGTCGCACTGCTTTATTTCCGGGGTGTCGCCGGGGTTAGTCTTCGCGAGGGACTCCTCGTCGGTGTGCTGTGGCTCATAATCTGCTTCGCCATCGATGCACCGCTCATGCTGTTCGGCGGTCCGATGCAGATGACGGTAGGTCAGTACGCCGCCGATATCGGAGTAACGTATCTGATGATTCCGGTGATTGTCGCAGGCATTGCGTATTCACGGTCGCGTTCCTCGACACCGCAGTAGTCTCGGGGAGAAGGTCGATTCAATGAGCAAGAAACCGCGGCCACTCTGGACTTGCCCCAAGTGCGGCGCTAAGCTTCTCATGAAAAACATGTGGCACTCCTGCGGCCGGGCCAAGCTCGACGACTGGAAGGCTTGCATGGGTCCGCGAGCGCGAGAGCTGTACGATCGATTCGAAGAGATGATTGCGGCATGCGGAGTTTATCACGTCGCACCAGCGAAAACGCGGATTGCCTTCATGGGTCGCGTCCGCTTTGCCGGCATCACCAATCTTTCCGAGAGGGGCATGACGTGCACGTTCGCCATGCCACACGTTTTAGATTCGAACCGCTTTGCGAAGATCGAGAAGATTGCACCCGGGTGGTGGGCGCACCGGATTCGTGTCACGGACATATCTCAACTCGACAACGAACTGCAAGCCTGGCTCAGGGAAAGTTATCGGCTGATGGGCATGCAGGAACGGCTGCGTGACCGTGGTCACGATGAATCAAGGGCTGGCAAATGAGCCGCTCGGTGCCGAGTTTCGCCGAGTAGCTTCTTTGTTGACGGGATGATACGCGCCGGACATACGACAAAGCTTGGGTTCCTGCTGCTCCCCTTCTTCTGCCTAGCGACCGGCGGTTCGTCCGCTGCTCAGGAAGCGGAACTAGACGACTTTCGGACCGGCGCATTCGTTCAGATGGACGAACGCCCCGTGTCGTCGTTCAAGACGGGTTGCACTTCGTTCCCGACGAACAGTTGCGACTACCGGTCTCCCGTGATCAAGTCGGCATGCGATGTAGTCAGCTTTGATTCGCTGGGTGTTGTACAGGATCGACTCTTTTCGCTGGCTACCTACCGGAGGTCGACCACATTCGGTGCAGATGCCGCCGAAACGAGCGACGAGCAATGGGCTTGCGAAACCGACGAGATTTTGCTCATCGAGATGTTGCCCGACGATTTCGCGAAGCCTGTCTGGTATGGGACGGCAGAGCGCACATACGAGTTCATCACATCGGCAAGCATCGCCAACTCGGCGAAAGCGGACATCTTCTCGGTGACGTATTGCCTGAACGGTACCGGCGGATGCGAGCAGCGGCTGTACATCTGGCACGCCGCCGAGCTGCACGAACTCGAGCGGGATTCGACATGGGAAAAGGTGTACGCACAACTGCCCGCCAAATATCGTCCACATAAGAGCCCGCCTATGGACCTCGTAAATCTTACGTGGGAGCAGCACGTCGCGGGACCCTACGATGCCAACTGTTGTCCGTCGGGGCGCTTGCTGCTGGATCTCGACGTCGTTGATGGTCGGCTGAGTGTCGAAAGCGCCCGGCTCGAAGTGGAGCTCGATCTCGATCACGACTAGGCCAGAGGAAGATCCCTTTATCGTGACTGCCGTTCTGCGTGTAATATGGGCAATCATCTGGCGCACCGTCCTGTTCTTTCTCGCCTTTGCGTTAATCAGCGCAGCCTTCATCGTTCCTGTCGCAGGCCGGATTCCGGAATGGGACCAGACGTCCCCGGTCGCGACGCAGCTCTATGCAGATGGCGCAGGTTTTATTGCGATGGTGGCATCGACGTGGCTGATGACGCGATTTGTGGACCGGCGTCCGTTCCTGTCGATCGGACTTGCTCCAGGTAAAGCACTTCGTGAAATGGTGATCGGCATTGCGATCGGGGCGGGATGGTTGTCTCTGTCGATCGTCAGTACGCTAGTGGCCGGCTGGGCAACGGTTCAGTTGTCCGGGACGTTCTCCGGCATAGTGCTGTCATCGTCTGCCGTTTCCACGTTCCTGAACGTTCTGACCCAGCAGTTGCTTTTGTGCGGGTTCATTCTGCAGACGATTGAGAAACGGACGAACTTTGGCGTCGCCCTCCTTATATCGGCTGCCCTGTTCTCGGCGTATCATGCAGGTGCGTTTCGAGGCGAGTGGCTCCCCGCGATAAATGTCTTTGCCGCAGGTTGTCTCTTCTGCCTGGCGTATCGGGTGACGCGAAAACTCTGGCTGCCAGTCGGTATCCATTTCACTTGGAATTATCTGCTGGGCTCGGTGCTAGGACTCACCGTCAGTGGGACCGACGGCATGGGAGACGGATGGTCCATAGTCACGGTAGAAGGTCCGGCACTATTTACGGGTGGGGAGTTCGGGCTTGAAGGAGGACTAATAGTGACCCTGACCACGGCTTTGTGTACTGTGGCTGTGCTCCTATCTTGGCTCCGTCGGCCTCGCGAGCCCGATGCTGCCGGCGCGACGGAGGCGTCGTAGACAGCAACACCTCAGGCAAGAAGAAACAGGGAGAGCAATAATGAAGATCAAGTTGAATAGCGTGATAGTTACTAATCAGGAGAGTGCCCTGAAGTTTTACACGGAGATTCTGGGCTTCACTAAGAAAGTGGACATACCGATGGGAGAGTACAGGTGGTTGACAGTCGTCTCACCGGAGGAGCCCGACGGAACACAGTTGCTGCTTGAGCCAAACG
>JBFHWK010000379.1:0-3009 GCA_041589075.1 Rhodothermales bacterium | reverse complement strand
TCATTCGTCTTATTGCCAGCGGAATCGCCCACTCGCCAAATCGGTGATGCCACTGCCACGGCACAAGCAATAGTGCAACCGCTGTAACGACAATGATCCACCCGAAGATCTCGAACAGAAGAGAGTGCCACATCGATGGAGAGAAAATGACCAGCGCCGTCCCAACCAGGAGACGCCCGCATTGCTCCATGTAATGCGCTCTTGCCGAGCTCGCGAACATCCTGAGGAAGCGCTCCGCCCTCGCCGTCGTAAACCCGATCGCCGCGGCGAGTCCAACAAGACCGAGGCCGAACGCAACGACGACTATCCCGGAGATTATCCTCATCAGTCTAACAGTGCTGTAAAGAACCGGCTGTTGAGCTTCCGGACGAGCTTACTCATGCACGGTTGCGAACACCTCGGAACCGTTCGGCCACCGCTACCGTGCGCTGCACGCGCCGGGCATGCGCAGGCTAGGCGGCTTGCTGGTCCACTTTGTCCCACCATTTGAGCACTCGTAACGCACGCAGGGTGTTCCACCGACTGGATTGACCCACCTTTTCCATCTCGAAGTATACCTTGCCCGGATGCCGGTTCTGGAGACGCCACCGCCCATCCTTACCACGTTTTCGTACGACGATTTCGATCGGGTCTTCGAGGCGTTCGTCATATGGCGCTCCGCTTGACTGAAAATAGTCGAGTGTTCGGAGTACGTCGTGGTGCCATCGTGGCGGAAACGAGAAGCGGGTAAACGCGGGATGCACGATGTCGCCTGATCGATGCGAGCGATAAAGCTTATGATCGAGAAAGAACTCTCTTGCCCTCGCCTCGGCAACCAAGACCTCGGAAGATTTCGACCCCTGTGAGTTGGCGTACTCACGCAGGCCCTCAAGAACGTTTATCGTCGTGTGAAACGAACTGTGGACCGCTCCTCGATCGCGCTGGCAGTTCCACCCGCCGTCGTCCATTTGTTCGGCAAGCAGGTAATCGACGAGACGCTCGCGTCGGGTGTCGCCCACCATGAACCACGACAGCAGCGCCAGAACAAAACCCGTCACACAGGTTTCGCTGCACGGTTGGGATACCGAGACATTGATGCCGCCGTCATGCCACAGTGCTTCGTTGAGAAACAATTTGCACGTCTTTTTTGCTCGAGGATCACGCGGCGGTAGTCCGAATCTGGAGCACGATTGAGTAAGTCGTCGAGATCCATTTTTGTCCGTAAAGACGAGGTGTCCAACGGCCATCGCGGTCTTGATACGCAAGTAGTTGGGCACCCCAACCTTTTTCAGCCACTCTACGCTGCTCGGCCTTCCATTCCGCCGGCGGTTTTGCGAGGAGATCACGCATAACCTGCCATCGAATCGACGGATCACCGGCCAGGAGCCAGTCTATCACGTCGGCTTGCGATTCGTCCGACATCGCGAGGAAATGATGATGGTTTACGAGACAGTAAGGCGGAGAGCGGTAAAGTCCAACCTATGTAGAGGTGAGCGGCCTGGCAAGCGGGGACATCCCGACTGAACGCGTCCGTTAGATATGCGGAAGTCATGTGCAGGCGCAGCGACGGGCTACGCGGCCGTGCGGTACGATACGTGGGGCAGGCTCTCACTTCCGGGCCGTCGCTACAATGACGCGCACCTGAAGCACCAAAGCGGAATCCTCCAAGAACTCCTGCCATCTCCTGACGACCTCGCGCTCCAATGAGCCGCGACGCTCGTCATCGACCTGCGCCACGGGTCCCGCGAGCGGGGTGCTATACACGTACTGCCACAGAAACTCCTCCGGTGCCGGCAGACGCAGCGACTTGGTGTCGGACTGAACGGATATGTCGCGGAAGCCGGCGCCGCTGACGAGGTCCTGAACTTCTTCGGCGTCGTGGAGAGAGAAGACCTGTTCAACGAACCCGGCCGTTTCGGCGCCGACGTGACGCCCAAGCGCCTCCCCCATGATGGCGAAGAGTCGCGGCGTCGGTCCAGGCAGGTTCAAGGTCAGGCGGCCGCCGTGCGACAGAACCCGCCGCATCTCGCGTAGAGCCGCAGACTTGTTCGGCATGAACTGGAGCCCCATCTGACACAGCACGACGTCGAACGAAGTGTCCGGGAGGGGCATAGCGACAGCGCTCGCCTCGTGCCACTCGATAGTCACACCCGGGGGCGTTGCCGAGCGTGCAACCGCCAGCATGCCGGGGTTGACGTCCAACCCCATGACCGTCCCGGTGTCACCGACCTGCCGCGACGCGAGCCGTGCGACGATGCCGGTACCACAAGCGACGTCCAACACCCTTTCGCCCGGAAGAAGCGAGGCGATGCCAACGAGATCAGTCGCCAGGGGTGCGCCGATCGCTGGAACAAAGAAGCGCTCGTAGTTCTCCGGTGGTTTCCCGCCGTAGTCTTTCCCGAACGGTTGCGCGGTCATACATCTGCGTTTCTCTTAGGGCGATTCCGTTACAGCACGATACCGCTAATCACCTCTGGGCCACAAGACGCCACTCTGCGCAACGGGCGCGCGAGCGGCTGTTCGACTGTTCGTTCTGGGAAGTGGTGCCTGGGTCGCAAAAATCGTGGCCCGGGGTAACGACGAGCCTCATGTCATTCGGCGACACCGGATGCCGCATCTACTTTCGCTTACTCCCAGAATCGATGCACAACTCATAACTCTCAGTTAGCCACTTCTCCCAGCGCTTTCTCGGCAGCGGTACGTCGGCGGTAAACCGCGTGGTCACCCAACCGGTTGAGCCCACTTCGTAATGATCCGGATCTTTGTCGGCAAGCTTGCGTGCCTCCGGCATTGACCTGTCGAGCTTGAACATCGCTTTGAAGCCTTTCCCCTTCGGCCCGGGTCCGATGTAAAGAAATGACCGTTTTCCTGCCTTGAATGAAGACTGATTGCATGACGTGCCCTTGTCTACGGCGGGGAAAGCCGCGGCCATTCGCCGAATCGGGTCTGTGGGATCTTTACTGCGGCCCATCACTGAGTGGTCTCAATAATCTGCGGTACATAAGAGAGCGTGATGAGCATAGTAAAGCT
>JBFHWK010000378.1:0-3010 GCA_041589075.1 Rhodothermales bacterium | reverse complement strand
GGAATGACGAGTTGGGTGGGGCACCACGACACCTGCTACTACACCGTCATCCCGGCCGAAGAGCCGGGATCCATCTCCCGTCGAATCCCGCTTCACATGTACATCGATTCCGCTTCCCCCGCCTTCGTCGGGGCAGGCCGCGGGAATAACGATAGGGTCGCGCACGAAACGCCGGTCCTGCCTTGAGGCCATATTCGCCCCCCTCGCCTGCGAGGGGGGACTACATGTGGGAGCCATTCACTCCCGCAAGTCGACCGGCTTGTACCCTCCCTTCGTGCGGAAATACAGGATCAGCCCGAGGTAGCACACGAGCATGAAAATCGGGAAGATCGCCACCGTCTTCAGCGCATCTTTCTTTGCGGCTGACTGCACCTGCGCCACGGCCGTACGGTCCGCCTCCGGGGCCTCGGCGAGGGCGGCGCCATCGAGCGCCTCATACTTGCCAAAGACACCGGTCTTGTCGAGAGTGACGTACGTGTCATGCAGCTCCGTGTTGTTCGCGGTGTCGTAGGCTACGAGGTTTGCGTTGACGGCCGTGTCCTGGAAATATCCGAGGAACGGATTGCCGACAATGCCGACGGCCAGCATCCCCACTCCGGCGACCGCGTTCAGCGTCAGCGCGCCACCGCGCGGAAACTGCTCAGCCACAACACCGAGCGACGTCGGCCAGAAGAACGTCTTACCGATGCCGTAAAACGTCGCAGCGACCAGGATCGCAAAACCCGTAGCCTTCGACAGGAAAAACAAACCGACTGCCGCGATCGCAGCACACGTGGCGAGCAGCCCCAGCGGCGATATGCGATGCACAATTGGCCCCGCGAAAAACCGCAGCACCATCATGATCGCCGATGTGTAGACCAGTATCCAACCCGGGTTGATGCCAAGGTCTCTAAACTCCGGCCGCATCAGGTCGGTGATCCAACTGTCGACGCCGAGCTCGGTCGTCGCCAGCGGCATCATGATGATGAGAAACAGCAGGAACATCGGCCGTCCGAACGAGCGCGTGTAGAAACCGTAGATGCTAACAAGAATCACGATCAACGCGCCGACCAGCCACCACGACAGCGCGAATACCCGGCCGATCTCAATCATGATCAGGGATGTGCAGATGAGTGCGCCGCCGATGCCTACTTCCGCCAGCATGTCACGGTACGGGACGCCCGCCGCCACGCGCTCGTGGACCGGAAACGTCTCCCTCCAGAGCATGACGGCGTAGATCAGCGTGGGAATCAGAATGAGGGCGACCTTCACCTGCCAGTCCATGTCGACCAGTGCGATCGTCAAGACTCCGCCCAGGACCAGGCCACCCGGCCAGCCCGCGTGCAGTATGTTCAGCCACTTGGTCTTTTCGCGGCTGAAGATCGTCGCCACGACCGGGTTGATGTAGGCTTCAACCGTTCCATTACCCAGTGCAACGATGAACGTGCCGATGTACAGCATCCAATAGCCCGTCGCAAAAATCGTAACGACAGCGGAAACGACGTGACACACCAGCCCGAAGATCATGGCATTCCGGTATCCGATGCGATCGATGATCAGGCTGAACACGATGATGCTTATCGCAAACGGCCACAGACCGACTCCCAGTAGCTCGCCCTTCTGCGTTTCGGTGAGATTGAAGTCGGTGCCCCAGTCGTTGATGATGAGCGCCCGGATGATGAAACCGAAAGCCGTAGCGATCAGTGCGATGAAGCAGCCCCAGAAGAGGCGCTTGTCGTGATGTTGCAGCGAGTGAGATCCGGCAGCCGCTGCGCTGGCGTTTTCCATGGGGTGATCCTCGTTTCGCGAATTGGCTCGAAGCGCGACGGCTCCGAGCGAGATGTGCCTCCGCCCCGGACGTGCGCTGGACGGACACGAAGATATTAAAGCCGACAAGAGATTCGCACGCTATGACGCCACGAAATGCTGTTGACCCCCCCTACAGGGAGTCTTGAGCGAGGGCAGCGGAGAAACGCGAACCTCGCCGCGACTTAAATTCCACCCCGTGCCGTTGTCATTATTCGTAAAGAAACCCATGCTAGGCGCTGAGCTCGCTTTTCAGGAATACCGTGCAAGGCTTCAGAAGGAGCTGGAACGCATCGATGCGAACGAGATGCGCAACTGGTCCGACCTCGTATTCGATTGTTGGGAGAGGGAGAACTTTGTCTACATCATCGGAAATGGCGGCTCGGGTACGTCGGCGAGCCACATGGCCGAGGACCTCGGCAAGAGCACGCTGCGGCCCGAAGATCTTCGGGATGAATCAAAGAAGCGACTTAAGGTCCTCAGCCTAACGGATAACGCCGGCTGGATCATGGCTGTAGGCAACGATGTCGGTTACGATCAGATCTTCGTGCAGCAGTTGATGAACTACGGAAACGAAGGCGACTTGCTCATTGCGATCAGCGGCTCAGGCAACAGTCCGAATATTCTTAACGCCGTCGACTGGGCCGACCGTCACGGACTTACCACGTTTGGACTAACGGGTTACGACGGGGGCAAGCTCCGCAGGATGGCGCAGGCCGGTGTACATGTGGACCTCCACGACATGGGTATGGTCGAGAGCATCCACCTCTGCCTGTTCCACTGGATGCTGAACGATGTGTACGCCCGCATCAATACCGAGGGGCGGTATGGTTCTGGGGATTGAGATCGGGGGTACGAAGCTGCAGCTTGGCGTCGGCGCCGGCGACACAACCGAGCTTGTCGATGTTGTGCGATTACCCGTGGATCGGTCCGCCGGGGCGGCAGGTATTCTGAACCAGATCAAGGAAGCGGGTTCGAAGCTTGTTGCGGCAAATGATGTCGATCGTGTTGGTGTCGGATTCGGTGGGCCGATCGACATGTCGACTGGCGTCGTCGTTAGGAGCATGCAGGTCGACGGTTGGGACGGGTTCGAGCTGGCCAATTGGTGTGACCGCGTGTTCGGGCTTCCGGTAACGGTGGGCAACGACTGCGATGTTGCCGCACTGGCGGAGGCGACGCTCGGTGCCGGAAAGGGACATCGGATCGTGCTTTATGTAACGGTTGG
>JBFHWK010000377.1:0-3016 GCA_041589075.1 Rhodothermales bacterium | reverse complement strand
TGCCGTGGCGTGTTGCAGTCGGTGGTCCCGTCGGTGTCGCTGACGCGGAGGGCGACCGGTCGCCGCTCGCGTACGTCACGCTGCAGGACACCGCCCTGTCGATTTCTGACATCGGCGGAAAGTGGTTTGAATTCGAACGGGAGACGTATGGCCACGTCATCGATCCGAGATCGGGCAGGCCGGTGAAGAGTGCGACATTAGCAGCGGTTTGTGCCGCCACGGCGACCGACGCCGACGCCCTTTCGACGGCGCTCCTGGTCCTTGGAACGGCGGGCGCTCGTAAGCTTCGGACCGAGCGGGACGACCTGCGGATGCTTGTCGCCGCGGGTCACGGACGAGACGTGCGTATTGTGCAGTCGGACTTCGATTCACCGGACTCGCAAAGGCACAAACCGCTCGAGCCGGCTGACGGCCAAATGGCGACATCACACGCAAATAGCTAAACGAAGGCACTGAGAACCATGGACAAAAAGGGCGCGCGCCGCGGACTCACCCGACGCACTTTTTTGAAAAAGAGCTCGCTCGCACCGCTTGCTGGCTTCATCGGTGCCGGGCTAGAGGGTGGAGAACCAAGAAGCAGGCCGGCCGCCTGGGATCTCGTAACGGTCGATGATCCCGTGCGCATCGGTCTTATCGGCTATGGGCCCTGGGGACGGGAGATCGCGTCTACAATCGGCCGCATGCCGGAGGCGCAGCTTGCCGCCGTATGTGATTCATACGATGTGATGCTCAAGCGGGCCGAGCGGTCTGTACCGGACGCCGACCGATACGCCGGCTACCGGGAGCTGCTCGAGCGGTCGGACATTCCCGCCGTGGTTGTGGCGACACCCACTCACCTCCATCGCGAAATCGTCCTTGCTGCGTTGGCGGCCGGCAAACACGTCTACTGCGAGGCTCCGATCGCGGCGACGATCGAGGATGCGCGCGCGATCGCGAACGCGGCAAGGTCCGCAACCGGCCAGATCTTCCAATCGGGTCTGCAGTACCGTTCGAATCCACAGCACCGCAACATATTTCAGTTCATTCGAAGCGGGGCCATCGGCACGCCCGCGATGGTGCGCGCACAGTGGCACTCAAAAGAAAGCTGGCGCCGGGCATCGCCCAACCGCGAGCGCGAAGCAGAGATCAACTGGCGGCTAGATCCCGCCCTTTCACTTGGGCTCGTCGGGGAGGTCGGCATTCATCAGATCGATACCGCAGCGTGGATACTGCGCGGGCTGCCCGTGGCTGTAACGGGTTTCGGAAGTACGATTCTCTGGAAAGACGGCAGGCAAATGCCGGACACCGTGCAGATCCTTGTTGAGTTTCCCCGCGGCGTGAACATGTTCTACAATGCAACCCTGGTGAGCTCGTTCGACAGTGCCTACGACATGTACTACGGGAGCGACAGCACGGTGATGATGCGGGACAGCAAGGGCTGGATGTTCAAGGAGGTCGATGCGCCGTTGCTGGGTTGGGAAGTGTATGCGCGTAAGGACACGTTCTACAGAGAGAAGGGGATAGCGCTTGTTGCGAACGCCACAAAACTTGAAGCGCAAGGGTTGGATCCGGCGGAGGACGACCCCAACGTCGAGACACCGTTGTTCTACGGCCTCAAAGAGTTCGTCGACAACAACGTCTACGGCCCGTTCGATGCGAGTGCCGGCCCCGAGGTGGGCTATCAGGCAGTTGTTTTCGCCGTCATAGCGAAAGAGGCTATCGCGGGCAAGAAACGGCTGGAAATCGACCCGGCTTTGTTTGAGCTAGGGTAGTTCTGACTCACGCGTTAAGACTGGCGCCTAGCGCGCCACCAGCAGCGTTGCGACCCCCGTCGTGCCTCCAACACCAATCCGAACCGTACATACGTACAGACCGGGCGCAAGGTCACTGGCGGAAATAAAGAGCCGATGATCACCGGCCAGAAAGAACCGGTCGGCGACCTGCTTTACCCGGCGGCCGAGCACATCGAATAGCTCGATTCGCACGTAGTCGGAGCGAGTCGTTGAAAACGCCACGGTCGCGGAGGCGGAGAATGGGTTCGGGTAGCTATGCGTTTGTACTGCCGAAGGTGGAGCACGGCTTTCGACGTCTAGTCCAACCAGCATGATCATGTCTACGCCGCCCACGTCGGAGTCACTTACGATAATCGACCGGGGACGGTATTGATCGTCCCGATAATAATCGCGCTCCGGTAGGCGGGGCAGTTGCGGTTCGATCACTCCGTTCGCGTTGATGTCGGAGACGACAGCGGGCCAGTAGGTCCCGTTTCGAACGCCGGAAATCGTGTACACGTAGTCCGAGTCCGGGAAGGCCGGTGCGGCTGCCACCGGGTAGCCGCCACTTTCCGGTAGCGTGTTGTACAACAGGGCGGTCATGGCGGGAAACTGATTGCAAGGGTTGCGCTTTAGAGCGATCACGCCTACCGCCTCCCCGCTCACAGACCACTGACCACTTGTAGATGCTGTCGAATAATTAAGAACTGCTGGCGCGCAGAGGAGCGTGTCGGAGGGACTTCGCGCCCCAGTAAGTATCCACAGGTAATCGGTGTGCCTCCTGTGCGTGACGTCGAAGAAGATCGTCGTCAGGTCGGCGCTTACATACGCGCTGTCGATCGAAATCGAGTCCGGCGGGCTTATCGTGAAAAACTCGGCGGGCAGGCCGCCGGGATGCCGATACGTGGTATCGAGCGGCAGTGAGAACTGGAACGAAACGGTCGCTTGCAGCGGAACTAACACCGCGCCGTCGACTGGTGACGAACCAACGACTGCCAGTTCCTGCGCAAAGCCGAATTGCGCGCAGACGGCGTGCACGAAGAGCGTCAACACCGCGGCGACGAACGTGCTCGCTCCGCTCACCTGCCTCTTGACAGTCGTCAGTCTTGAAGTCAAGGCGATCGTCACGATTCAAAGGCGTAGCGAACGCCGATCGTCGAGCGTATGCGATCCATCACGCGCATTGTACTAAGAGTAGCAGCGTGCGGCATAACCGGACTCTCCAGCTGACCGGCTCTGATGCAGCTTACCACTTCATCAATCTG
>JBFHWK010000376.1:0-3039 GCA_041589075.1 Rhodothermales bacterium | reverse complement strand
GTATCGCCCCTGGTTTATCGGCGTCGCCATCTTCGCGGTCGGCTTCGCTTTCATCCAGGAATACCGTGCGCGACAATGCGATGACGAATGCGACAACACACGATCGCCGCTTCGAGCCGTCCTGCTGCTCATCGGTGCCGGCAGTGTGGCCCTCATGATCGCCGCGCCGTCACTGATCGGTAGTGCAAACGCTTCCTCCGGCGAGCCGGTGCCGCTGTCGGACAATGCTCAAACGCTCGTGCTGGACATCGAGGGCATGACATGCGAGGCCTGTGCGCCGTCACTCCGCGCGTGGCTGCACGACCTGGAAGGTGTCGCAGCGGCGACCGTCACCTTTGATCCACCCGTAGCGATTGTGACCGCCGACACTACCAGGTCCGGGCTACGGGAGATTCTGGCGGCCGTGGAGGATGTGGGCTACCGGGGATCGGTGCGCTCGATCAAGTGACACGTCGCCACCTTCGGTGAGGAATCGCGTGCGCTGAGCTCCAAGTGATAGCCTGCGGGTACCCGTCGCACACGCTCTTAGCGCTGGGTCTAAAAGTAGAACTGCAGATATGCAAAGTACGCGTGGCTCTGTTGGCCGAATTCGGTGTCCCCCTTGCCGACAAAGAAGTACGTGGCCAGCCCCAACTCGCTGTTGTCGCCAAGTGAGTACGTTAGCGATGGTCCCAGTAGCGCGCTTCCGTCGTCGATGTTGACCAGGCCGTAGACGCTCGCCCCCAGCAATGGCGTCACGCTTTTCACGACGGCCACGGCCAGATAGTCCCGCGCCACGTTGAACAGCCCGGTCCGCAGCGCCTCGAAAAAGTCGTATTCGTCCTTGTCGGTCGTCCCCAGACCGTTGAAGTAATACTCGAGGAAGCCGTAGTAATCGTTTGCAAAACTGCGGTCCAGGGCAACCGTGAATCGCAGGTATGGGGATTCGAACTCGGGAAACGTGACCGCGGCCTCCCCTCTCAGCCCGGCATCGCCCAGGTATCCGGCGAAGTCGCCTCCGACCACCCAGTCGCGGCGAAAATACCCGCCCATTCCCGACACGTCGTACTCGCCCACGTGCGCGGACACGCGCGCCGCCACAGCCATATCCTCCGACGTGTCGCCGGGCGCGAAGGCCGCTTCAATCCGCGAAAAGTCGCCGGCCGCATAACCCACATGGACGGCGTCTACCCCCGTCTTCTCACCCAGTTCGACCGCCGCCGGGTTGTACGGGTTGAGCAGATCCGTCGGGTTCCAGGCGAACCCCGTTCCCCATGCGATACGTTGCCGCCCCAGGGTAACGGTCGTACGCCCGGCACGGATCGTCGCAAACCCCCGAAAAACCCGTTGCTCCACCCTCAGCTGTGACGCCGTGACTAGGATCCAATCGAGGTCGATCCATTCACGACGATCCAGACTCCGTCCGATGTCGAAGTCCAGCGACGTCAGAAAGCTCCCGGCCAGGGCCTCGGTATCGATCCACAGCTCCCAGTGTACAGCCGGCAACGGATCCGAAATCAGCTTCAAGCGAAAGCGTGAAAGGTTCAGGTAACGGGTATCGCCCTCGATGATCGACGTAGTCGCGATCCCCAGATTCTTGAAATAACCGTGTGTCTGGATCGTTTGTGCGACAGCGTCTTGCGCCGAACACATCAGGATTACGGCGAGCACGGCGACCGTCGCGATTGAACGTCCGCTGCGCGGCGATTCAGTCCTTTCGATCATCGCTCACAACCTTGCCGTCCCTCAGGCGGATCAGCCGCCGCGCACGTTCCATCACGAGCGGATCGTGGGTGGAGAAAAGGAAGGTGATGCCGGTGCGGTCGTTGAGGTCACGCATCTTGTCCAGCAGCCGCGCGCCGGTCTTGGAGTCGAGGTTGGCGGTCGGCTCGTCGGCGAGGATGAGTTTGGGCCGCGACACGAGCGCACGGGCCACGGCCACGCGCTGCTGTTGACCGCCGCTGAGTTCGGAGGGACGCCGATGCATGAGGTCGGCGCCGATGCCCAGGTCCTCTAACTCCTCCTGCACGCGACGGCGTCGCTCGGCCGCACCGACACCCTGCAGCAAGAGGCTGAACTCGGCGTTCTCCTCCGCACTCAGGACCGGAATCAGGTTATAAGCCTGGAAGACGAACCCAAGGTGGTTCAGTCGAAACTCGGCCAGCTTGCCGCGGCTCATCGAGCCCAGGTCGACGCCGTCGAGCAGCACCGTTCCGGAGGTCGGCCGGTCGAGCCCGCCGATGAGGTTGAGGAGCGTCGTCTTTCCCGAGCCGGAAGGACCCGCGATCGCCGCGAACTCGCTGTAGCCGATGTCGAGCGTTACGCCGTCCACGGCGCGCACCGGCACGGTGTCGTCCTGGTACACCTTGACGAGATCGCGGACCGTGACGAGCGCTTTCGCATCGGCTGTCCCGTCCGTCGCACTTTGCACCGTCCGAATCTCAGACATAGTTGATCGCCTCCACGATGCCGAAGCGGCTCGCCTTGAACGCCGGATACAGAACCGACAGCAGCACCATCACAAAGATCATCGCCGTGCCGGAGAGCAGATGTCCCCAGTCGATGAAAGGATAGATGACCGTTCCGATGCCGAAGGAGCGCACGCCTTCGGCGAACGCCGAGAGGTCCAGCCCGTTCTGCAGCCAGACGGTGATCATCCCGGCTGAAAAAAGTCCGCCGACCGCAAGCCCGATGAACACGATGAAGACCGCCTCGAGATACAGCATCCATCGCACCTGGTGCGGCCGCAGACCGTTCGCCGACATGATGCCGATCTCGCGGATGCGTTCGAAGATCACCATCAGAAACGAGTTGATAATCGAGAACGAGATCGCCGCGAAGAGGATGATTACGAGTACGAAGCTCGCGATATCATAGGTGTCGCGCATCAGTACGAGGACGGGCGAGCGGTCGCGCCAGGTGACAACCTCGAGTGGAAGGCCGGCCAGTTTTTCGGAAAGCGTTGCGGTGATCTCCTCGAGCGGGACCCCCCGATCCAGTCGCATGGTCAGCGCCGATGTTTCGGCGTCGCCATACCCGAGCAGCCGGCGCGCCTCGCCG
>JBFHWK010000375.1:0-3050 GCA_041589075.1 Rhodothermales bacterium | reverse complement strand
CGCGACATCCGCGGCCACATCCACCGTCACCAGACCGTCAGAGGTCGGCGTAATGTTCGCGGAGTAGCTCGCACCCGAGCCCGCGAATCCGCCCGCCGTACCGTTGCCGACCGAAAGATCTGTCACCTCAAAACCGGTGACCGGTTCGCTGAAGGTGATCGTGATCGGGATCGGACTCGTCGAGGTCGGATCGGTCGCCGTCGAGCTGATCGTCGTCGTCGGTGAGGTCGAGTCGAACGTTATTGAGAATTGGGTCGCGGCCAGATTGCCGTTGCCCGCCGCATCGGTTGCGACGTCCGCTGCCACGTCCACCGTCACCAGACCGTCAGAGGTCGGCGTGATGTTCGCGGAGTAGCTCGCACCCGAGCCGGCGAACCCGCCGGCCGTGCCGTTACCGACCGTCAAGTCATCGACCGTGAAACCGGTGACCGGTTCGCTGAAGGTGATCGTGATCGGGATCGGACTCGTTGAGGTCGGATCGGTCGCCGTCGAGCTGATCGTCGTCGTCGGCGAGGTCTGGTCGACCGTATACTCTTCGCCTGTCGTGAACCCGGCAAGCAGCCCGTTGCCCGCACCATCGGTAATCGTGTCGTCGTCGAGAACGTCCAGTCGCAGCGTTCCATCACCCGAGACGGACGTCACGGTTACCGTGTAGATCGAATCCGGTGGCACGGTCGGTACAGCGGTTACGGAAGTGACGGTGCCGGCGACTGTTCCGGTCGGTGTGACCGCAAAATCCGTCACATCGACACCACTGACCGGCTCGGAGAACGTCACGGTGAAGTTGACCGACGTTTGCGAGGTCGGGTCTGCGTCGGCCCGAACGACGGAGTCGACTGTTGGCGGGACCACGTCCTGGCCGAACGCCGAGATCGACGTGAGTGCGCCGAGCATCGCCGTAACAAGCACGCTCCGTAGCGTGGACATCGCGATATGTACCCTTGGGTTCACCGTCCTATAGTCCAAGTTTCACGCTCGCTTCGCGGGTCGTCTGCATTCCTACGCCGTTCATGGCGCGAACCTGGACGATGATCTCAGATGCGGGCGTGTCCGGGATCGGCAGCCTTACTAGTTGTCTTCCGTACGACGAACGTCCCCCAGGCACGAGTCGGTAGTCGGTCCATCCGATTACGACCGAACCCTGCGCGGTCAGGAATCGGTACTCAAGCCTTTCAATGAACGACTCGCGATCGGCCAGGCCGTCGACGAAGATGAGTATTCGATTGTCCCGCGCGTACGCCTGGAGGCCTCTAATTTCAGGGGGTGTCACATCTTCCGTGGAGACCATGAGGCGTGCGGACCCAGTCGTCGCGGTGCCGGCGCCGTTGGTTGCACGGACGAGTACTCGCACTGCGGACTGACCAGAGCGGAGTCGCACGTTCAGCGTTTCGATCGCACCGGTGAACGTACCGCCTGAGATTGGCTCGATTCGCCTCCAGCCTGTCAAGTCGCGGCCCGACCCGTCTTCCGCACGATATTCGACGCGTTCCACTCCGGTCTCGGGATCGGACGAGCTGCCGATGCGCACCTCGATCAACGTTTCTCCGGCGGCGTTTGTAGCGCGGATCACGCGCGCAGACACCGACGGTCGGGTCGGCGGGCTCTCATCGGCCAGCGTGATCGAGGGTATCGAAACGACCTCGGTAAACGTTTGTCGAAGACCGGCGCCGTTTTCAGCGCGAACCTCGACCTGGACATCCTGCCGCGCGGCGAAATTCAGTTCGGTGCGCTTGACGTCTGCATTTTCCGAAGCCGGAAACTCCCGCCAGTCGACGTAAGCGCGCGTCGGCCGACGTGCATCGACGACACGATAACTGAGCGTTTGAATACCGGACTCTTCGTCGACAACGGAGGCCGTCCGCAGTTCGAGGCGCGGATCCGTTTCCGATTCAATGAAGCGGGCAAGTGAGCCAACGCGCGCGGGTGGCGTCTCATCGATGTCAACTGCCACACTCCCGCTCCATGCTGACGAGAGGCCGGCTGCGTTGATTGCGCGAACAGACATGTCGATGAGCGTGTCTGCGCCGACTGCGGGAAGCGAGATGGACAGACCCGGCGCGGCATACGCATTCGCTCCGGGACGAGCAATCTCGACCCAATCGCCACCGGCGATGCTATACTCGACCTGGGCAATGCCAGACTCGGCGTCGGTCACCTGCAGGCCAAAGACATCCAGCACATGCGGTCTATCACGATCATAGAAACCCGTGTACTGGAGGGTCGGCGATGTGATGCGCGGCGGCGAGATGTCACTGGTCGACGCGATCGGACCGGTCGCATAGGTGGCGAGCCCGAGGCCATTCACGACGCGTACTTGCAGTTCAAGCCAACCGAGATCCAGGGCTTCGCGCGCACCCTCGGGCACCTCGGCTCTGAACGAACGACCGGCGAACGCCTCGGCGCGCTTCGCAGACATCAACGAGCTCCAGCGTCCGACGTCGTCCGCTGCGGGTGCGTCCGCAGGCGACCCAGCGGCTGCAACACGGTAGTCCACCTGCACGATGCCTGACTCCTCATCCTCCGCCGGGCCGACGACCACGTTGATCAACGTGCTCCCGGCGCCACCTGACCGCCGCACGGATACGAAGGGGGCGCTCGGACCGGTCTGGTCGGAAGTCAGGACTGCCAACGCGTCCGAATCCAGGGCTCCCGCGTTCTGGGCAAGCGGTTCGACGAGCTCGATTCGCCCGTCGCGAACCGCAAGCGTAACCGGGTCAAGGACGACGTCGTGGAACAACGCACTGATCTCGGCGAGACCAACGCGCCCACGATAGAGCCCATCAACCTCGTAGCCGTCCGCCGTGAGCACAGCACCGGCGAGATTGAAATGCACGGGTACGTCCGAAAATGGATAGGACCACTCGGCCAGAGTGGGCTGCGGCGGCGCATAAACGAATGTGCCGATCTCCGAGCGACCATCGTCGGTGAACGGAACAGACCCGTCCGCGTCTCGCGCAGTGATTTGCCACGCGTAGCGCTTCCCCGCTTCAAGCGGCAGTCGATCCGCCGTGTACGCGAGAACGGTCTGTCCGATGACGACGGCCTCCTCT
>JBFHWK010000374.1:0-3061 GCA_041589075.1 Rhodothermales bacterium | reverse complement strand
GGCAAGGGAGTCTACGTTCAGAAGGTTCGGTATCTCGGTGGGTTCCGTCCCTTCGTCGGGGGCTCCGGTGAAGCCGTTGGCTTCCTGATTGAACCGCCAGAAGGTCGTTGGATTGTCGAGTCGCGAGGCAATTCGCGAAAAGCTGATGTCATAGGCGAATAGGTCGAAGTCCTGTTCGATGCCCGCCGTGCCGGTGAAAATCGACGTCGTGCCGTCGCCGATGCTCGTGTCGTATCGAAGCCGATTCTCATCGATTGCCATGACGTTGTTTCGCGTCAGGCCGTCGAACGTCCGCCGGTTGTAGAACCCGTTTACGGTCAGCTTGCCCTCAGGTATTCGATAGTCCAGGACGGTACTTGCGCCGGTTCTTCCACGCTTAACGTTCTCCTCCCTGGCCGTAAGTTCGGAGATGATGATGATGGGCTCGCCCGTCTGGGGGTTGGACGACTGGCGATAACTGCCGGAAAACTTGTCTGCGCTTCGGTCAAACTCGTCGAAATTCACGGTTGCGATAACGCCGAGGCGCTTCTCGAAGAATCGATACCCGATGCTTCCGACGAACTTGTAATTTCCGTAGTAATCCTGCAGATCGTTGTAGCCACCCTGTGCAAGAAGGTCGATCATTAAGTCGTCCGGGGCCTCGCGGAGTTTCAGGTCGATGGCGCCACCAATGGCATCCGCGTCTTTGTCCGGCGTGATGGCCTTCATCACCTCGATGCCGTCGAGCATGCTCGAGGAGATGAGGGAAAGGTCGACGCTGCGATCGTCGCCGCTCGTGGATGGAACGCGCACCCCGTTGACCGTGACGGTGTTGTATTTCGGTGAAAGACCGCGAATCGCTACGCGGTTCGCCTCGCCGCCGGAGCGCTGAATCGAGACTCCCGGCAAGCGTCCGATGGACTCGGCGGCATTCACATCCGGCAGCTCCTGGATGCGCGCGGCGGAGACGACGTTCGTAATCGTGTTTGAGTTGAGCTGCTGGTTGATCGCCATGTTCTGTCCGGCGGCCTGCGCCCGGATTACCACCTCTTCGCCGAAGACACCTTCCCAGACCAGCTCGAAGTTGATCTCCAGTGTCTCGCCTTCGACGACCTCGACTTCGCGGCTCTGCGTCTGATAGCCTATATAGGACGCGACCAGCGTATATCGCCCGGCGGCCACAGTGATCGAGTAGGCTCCGTCATCATCCGTGGCGGCACCGATGCTCGTACCTTGGATGATCACGTTCGCGAAGGGCAGACTCATCCCGGCATCCCGGTCGATCACGCGTCCCTCGATCTTTCCCGACGCGACGCTTTCGGCACCGTCGACGTCGAATGCAGGGGTGAGCAACACGAGAATTGCAGCCGCGAGAAAAGCCGGGGATCTCATGAAAAACAGCCAGACCTGGCATTTAATCCATTTGATGGATTATTTAATGAAAAACTCCTACGTTGTCAAGGAAGAACGGATTTTGAGCAACACAAAAATCTGAACTAGCGTTGGATTTGGCCCGTTCTGGCCAAGTAAGAACTACCGTCACACACGCTCATGCTCACGGGTACCAATCTCAAGTTTGCGAAGGCCCACAACCAGCGGATCGTGCTGCAGACGATTCGCCTGCACGGTCCGCTGCCTCGGAAAGAAATCGCACAACGCACAGAACTAACCCTTCAGTCGGTTTCCAACATCACGCGCGTGCTGATCGAAGCTGACATGATCATTGAAGCGGATCGGTTGCAGGAGGGTCGCGGGGCGCCGACATCATTGCTGGCGATCAATCCGAAGGGTGCCTACTCGATCGGCCTCGACTTTGACCGAGAGCACTTTGTCGGAGTCTTGTTGGACTTCGCAGGCAACATGACGCAGCGGATCAGCCGCAACGTCCTTTTCCTAATGCCGGACGAGGCAATCGAATTGATGGTCGAGGCTGTCCATGATCTGATCGAGGATGAGGGGATTGCGAAAACACAGGTGTGGGGAGTGGGTGTCGGACTTCCCGGTCCGCTCGGGATTACCGGAGAGAGCGTGGTCACGAATGTTGTCAATCCGGTGGCGTTTCCGGGCTGGAATAATGTGCCGATCGTCGACATTCTAGCCCAGCGCCTAGAGTTGCCGGTGTACATCGAGAACAACGCCTCGGCGGCGGCGGTCGGTGAGATGTGGTATGGGGAGGGACGTCACATTGCGAACTTCTTTTATGTGTTCTTCGGAGTCGGACTCGGAGGGGGGCTCGTGTTGAACGGTCGGCCGTTCGAAGGTCACAACGGCAACGCTGGAGAAATCGGAGCCGTCCGATCGACCGCAGGACTCGATCCTACAACGGGTCTTCTCGATACTCACCTGGGCGCCTTCTTCAGCGTGACCGACCTCGCGGAGCGATTGAAGGAGATAGGAATTGAGATCTCTCGTCCGGAGGAAATGGCGGACTTATTCACGCGTGGGCAAAAGGAGCTTATAGATTGGCTGGACCGCGGTATCGAACAACTGGCGCCGTTCATGCTGGCGGTCGAATGCCTCCTCGATCCGGAAGCAGTCTTTCTCGGCGGTCGTTATTCTCCGCCCATGATCCACTACATAAAAGAGAAGCTGGAGGAGATGCTGCCCCAGGTCAGGACCGAGGATCAAATGACTTATCCACGCCTCGTGGTTGGGACGGCCGGAGAAGATGCCACGGCGTTGGGCGCGGCCACCCTGCCGATGTACAACCACCTGGCTTCCGGCCCGGAAGTTCTTCTGAAGAATGCATCGGGCGATTCCCTGGCTTCTAGGATGGCGGGCTCCATCTAGCACACGACGCGGCAGGTGTCACAATGCCGCTTCGGGTCGTTGCCGAATCGCGGCGATGGCGCTCCGGGGACGGCTATCCGACGGATCCAGCGCTGCTGCGGCCTGATAGGCGTGCAGAGCCTCCTCATATCGGCCGTCCTCATTGAGCATGTCGGCATAGATGATCCACGCCTCGGCCGTTCGATGGACCTCTGCATTGGTTTTTGCCATACCCAGCTCGGACTGACGCGCCCGGAGGCTGTCCGCCGCAGCCAATAGTCGCTCGCCCTCCGCAGTTTTTCCCTGTGCCGTG
>JBFHWK010000373.1:0-3066 GCA_041589075.1 Rhodothermales bacterium | reverse complement strand
GGACCAGGCGCCCGTATCCGGAGAAACTCCGGACGCCGTCCTGTACGTACCTCTCGTTCACAAGGACCGCGTGATTGGCGTGATATCGGCGCAGAGTTTCAAGAAGAACGCCTACTCCGACTACCATCTGAACATTCTACGTAACCTCGCCACCTACACGGCGATCGCTATCGATAATGCGGAGGCTTACCAGCGACTCAACAACATACTGGATGATCTGCGGGCAGCGCAGGACCGTCTCGTTCAATCCGAGAAGATGGCCTCACTCGGTCAGCTTACCGCCGGCATCGCACACGAGATCAAGAACCCGCTGAACTTTGTGAACAACTTCGCTGCCGTTTCCGCGGAACTGACCGATGAGCTCGTCGAGGAGATCGACAAGAACATGGACAGGAAGCTCGCCGAAGTCGCTGACGAACTGCGCGAAATACTCGCAGATCTGAAGATCAATGCGGGTCTGATCAACGAGCACGGCAAGCGGGCGGACGGGATCGTGAAGAGCATGCTGCAGCATTCGCGCGGAGACCACACGGAGCAGTCGTCGATCGACGTCAACGAGCTCCTGGAAGAGTATGTCAACCTCGCTTACCACGGAATGCGCGCGGCCGACTCGGACTTCAACGCATCCATCGAACGGAACTACGACGATGCAGTCGGAAGCGTAGATATGGTCCCGCAGGAAATCGGCCGAGTTTTGATCAATCTCCTCAACAACGCTTTCTATGCGGTAAACGAGAGGGCGAAGGCGTCAAAGGACGGTTACCAGCCCACCGTGACGGTGTCGACGAAGCGCACCGGCACGGGTGTGGAGCTCGGGGTCAGGGATAACGGAACCGGCATACCCGAATCAGTGAAGGCCAAGATCTTCGAGCCCTTTTTTACGACCAAACCGACCGGTTCCGGCACGGGCTTGGGCCTGTCCATGAGTTATGACATCGTTACGAAGGGCCACGGCGGTGACATGCGGGTCGACAGCAAGCCCGGCGAGTATACCCACTTTGTTATCTACCTGCCTGGCGATCGAACGTAGAATAATCGATATTACTTTCAGCCTATGTTGCACGGTCAGCGTAGAGGCGAGGGGTCGTACCATCAACAACACACGGAAGTGAACATGGAAACGGCTCTCGAAGTTTTGGTCGTCGACGATGAGGTCGATGTCGCATGGCTGTTCAGGCAGCGATTTCGGCGCGAGATTCGAAAGGGGCGGCTTGTAATTCATTTCGCCCATTCGGGGTACGAAGCGCTGGACTATCTTCGGAAGGACGGTGCCGCCTCCGTCGTCTTTGTTCTCTCCGATATCAACATGCCGGGAATGACAGGCCTCGAATTACTGAAAAAGATCAAGGAGGAGTTCCCCAAACTCTCCGTCCACATGATTACGGCGTACGGTGACGAAAAGAATTTCAACACCGCCATGGAGTTCGGCGCCGACGGCTACTTCAACAAGCCGGTTGATTTTGACTCTTTGAGACAGGAGGTGCTGGGTCTTTAGTCTCAGTGCCTGCGCCCAGGTACGAACGGTTCGTGCATCATGGAACTGACTACAACGGCGAGCGATCGCGACGGGGCGCCGACGACCGAAACGGCGGACCTGGTCAAGATCCTCGTCGTCGACGACGAGCCTGCCCTTGAACCGCTCGTCCGCCAGCGATTCCGCAAAAAGATTCGCGCTAACGAGTGGACATTCGAGTTCGCCCGCGATGGGAGGGAGGCTCTCGAGCAACTGAAAGCGCATCCCGATATCGAGCTTATCCTGACGGACATCAACATGCCCGGGATGGATGGACTGACGCTGCTAAACCATCTCGGCGAATTGGATCGGCTTCTGCGCGCTGTGGTTGTCTCAGCTTATGGCGACATGCAGAACATCCGAACGGCGATGAATCGCGGCGCCTTCGACTTCGTCACGAAACCTGTCGACTTTGAAGATCTCGAGACAACGATCAACAAGGGTCTTCGAGAACTGAAAGTCTTTCGCGAGGCGACGGAGGCCCAGGTGCGGCTCACGGCCATTCAAAGTGAGCTCGACGTGGCGCGCCGGATCCAGGAGGCGGCCTTACCGGAAAGCATCCCGGATCGACCTGAGTTCGACATCTCGGCGGCGATGACGCCTGCACGCGATGTAGGGGGTGACCTGTACGATTACTTCCTCGTCGACGAATCTAGGCTTGGTTTTGTAATTGGAGATGTGTCCGGCAAAGGCCTCTCGGCCGCGATGATGATGTCCGTCAGTCGTTCGCTGTTGAAAGCTCTTGCTCTCAAGGGTGCCGAGCCGAAAAACTGCCTTGCCGACCTGAACAGACTCCTCTATCCCGACACGCTGCCGGAAATGTTCGTCACGGTCTTTTACGGTGTGCTCGAGCTGGCCTCGGGCCGAGTAAGCTATTGTAACGCGGGTCACAATCCGCCCTTCGTGATCACGAACGATCGAGACGTGCGGCTTCTGGATCGAACCGAGAGCATCGCCGTCTGCCTTCTGCCGGACTTTGAATACAAGCAAAAAGAGGTTGTGTTGGAACCGGGGGACGCAATCTTGCTGTACACAGATGGCGTCACGGAGGCCATGAGTCCCGCGGGAACGGAGTTCACAGAGGAGCGATTGCAGAAACTGCTGCGCGAATCGTCTTCGAAAACTTCGGCCGAGTTGATCAAGGTTGTGTTGCGGAGTGTGACTGCGCATGCCGACGGCGCTCGTCAGTCCGACGACATAACTACATTGGCCCTGAAGTATACCGGCCGTACATAGCCAGGCGTGCTGGACTTTGCGGCCGGTAGCCTGACAGTAGCAACTCTATGCAAAGATCCGCTCGTAGCGCACTTGGCCTTTCCCTGTTGGCTGCAATGGTCATTGGATGCAGCAGGTCATCCTCGCCCGCTCCTGAAGCGGGCAATGGGGAGTTCTTGCGTCAACTGGAAAACGTTTGTGATGACGTCGCCAACCATATCGTGGCCGCCACCAATGTCACCGTGACGGCGGACGTAACGGAGTCCGCCAGTTCGGAAAACTGTGTACTCGCCGGTCAAGCGCCTGCCGTCGAGCGGGCTGACAATCCGATGGAACAG
>JBFHWK010000372.1:0-3092 GCA_041589075.1 Rhodothermales bacterium | reverse complement strand
GCGGCCGGACGGATCCGGCCTCGAGAGTTTCCTGTACCGCATCAGGGCTTCCGACTTAAGTGTGTGATCGCCGGATTGCGCCGCCGCGTGACAGCCGTGGCGTGGTCGATCTGCCTTTCGCATACGCCCTTCTCAGCGTAACCTGAGGTCTCCAGATGCAAACAGCTGCCATCCGATGAAACTCTTCATGGCAATACTGCTGGGTGGCGTCGCTGCCTGCTCCCTGTCTAACGGCGACGACGGTCCGGGTGATCTTCCTCTCAGTGAGCTCCGGGCGGCACCCACGATCCTCACGCTTGGAGATCAGCATCTCATGCTTCGGACCTTCATGTGGCGCGACTTTCAGCCTGTCGCTCCCAGGGACGGTCGCCCCCTCATTTCGATCTTCTGGATCTACTCGAGTGACTCGACGGCCCTGCCGTCCACGCTCACGGCAGACGCCGCCTGGGTCGTGAACGGAGAGTTGGTGTGGGATACGTATTTCAGCGACGAGGAGCCGCCTCTGAGCGAGCAGCAACCTTACCAGTTGTACAAGGTTGCGAGAGACGGGCCAAAGTGGGGTCCCGATATAGAGGTAGATGCAGTGGTTCGTATTCGCGACGTCGGCAACCAGACGCACCTGTTGCGAGCCGCGTCGCAACACATTGGCCGGACGGATTGAAAGCACGGCGGCGGACGGAAACGATCCGAAAGCGGCGTACCGCCCGGGACTCGATTAGACGGTCCGTCGTATCGACAATGGACCACGGCTCCCCTGCGCAGCCCCCAAGACCGTCAGGTGCCGCGCGGAAATGAGTCCGGAAGCCACCCTTCGTGTCATAAAGACAGTGCACACGCTTGTCTGGGTGTTCTTCGCGGGCTGTATCCTGGCAATTCCCTTCTATGCCTGGCGCGGGCAATTCACCACGGCGGCCGCGCTGATAACGATCGTACTGGTTGAGGTCGTCATCATCGTAGTGAACCAGTGGCGTTGCCCGCTTACGGGTGTCGCTGCGCGCTATACGGACGACAGGCGTGACAACTTCGATATCTACCTTCCCCTGTGGCTGGCCCGGTACAACAAGCAGATCTTTGGCAGTCTCTTCGTAGCGAGCGTGCTCTACACGCTGGTCCGGTGGCAGGGCTGGATCACGTAAAGTCCTGCGCTGCCGTGCGCCTACCTTTTCACCCGCCAGAGGTCCCTCCGCAGAAAACAAGGCCAAAAGCGGACAAAAATCGACCATATGTAAAAAAGACATTGCTTCGTGTAACTTATTTTTTACATCGCGTAACGTAGAGCGTACATTCGATGTTCGATAACGCATCTTTTCCGAGGACAACCATGTCACGACACGAACTCTACGCGTGGGCAGGCCTGGCGTTTGCGTTGGCTATCGCGGGCTACTACATACTCGCCGTAATCGGTTTACCGGATGGCGCCGAATCGGTATCTGATCGCCTCGGTAGCATCTTTGTCCGGGTTATCGTGATCGCGGTGGCCGTCGAGCTTGTTCTCGATGCAAGCCAGAGCATCATGAGATTTCGTGTTGACAAAGACGAACGTGATCGGATGATCGAGGGAAGGTCTTTTCGCAACGCCTACTACATACTCGCTGTCGTCGTCTTCGCGGCGATCGGCCAACTCGTTGTGACCGGATTACTGGGTGAGTATATCAACAACGAGTTCGTGGTATCATTGCCGGTGGTCACGCTCCACATTCTGGTTCTGGGAGTGCTCGCCGCGAGTGCAATCAACTCGGTGACCCGTATCTATTACTATCGTAGAGGGTCCTGACATGACTTCGGCTCGTCGTAAGAAGCGGATCAAGGGTGTCGTGGAGAATAACATCCGACATCTGCGCTTTCACGCGGGCGAGATGACACAGCAGGAGCTCGCCGATCTGGTCGGTGTCACACGACAAACGATTCACGCGATCGAGGCGTCAAAGTACGCTCCCTCTCTCGAACTCGCGTTTCGGATCGCCGTCGCATTCGATGCACCCATCGGGGAGGTATTTCGGTACGAACTCGAGGATTAGTGGCGTGATGCCCGTCGTTGGAATAACCCTGATGATCGCCCTGCTCGGTGCAGCTTGCGGCAATACGGTTCGTACTGCCGTCCTAGACCTTCCCTCGCGTCCGGCGGATGCACCAGGCGGCGATGCATTTGCCGACTACATCCGGGATCTCGATCTCGAGGCACGCGAAGAAAGGATCTACGCTGAGATTGCACGCGGCAACGTGCCATCCTCGCTTCGGACGCTCGTCCCCGTCGAGATGATCGGAGAGATCGATGGCCGCAAGCACCGCGTGACGATCTGGGTCACTCCCGACTACCTGTCCGTGGGCTCCGACGATGATTTCTTTTTGACCCCTCTCTCGCCGCAGACTGCGCAGCGGATCGCCGACCTCGTCGATGCGGCGATTCCCACCTCGCGCATGGTCGACGCCATCTGGGCGTCCGCCAAGGTGCGACTCGATCCGGCACCAATTCCACCGAGTCCCGAGATGACGACGGTTCCTGTCTTTGAAGGACACAACCGGACAATCCGAGCACAACGCTACCGGCATAAGGCAGGGGCGGCCGCTCTGGTTGCCGGGCATAAGAAAGATGTCGTTGTAACGGCCGCTCTCGCGACGCAGCCGGACAAAGTCGCCATCTACGGTTGGCACCGTGCCGACGGCCAGCCGATTCAGCCGCTTTATACCGGACATTCCGATCGGTGGGTCGATTACAGTCACGGCATCCGGCTTGTTGATCGCGCGATCTTGGTGGACGGAACACCGCGGGATATCTTCGACACATTGCGCAACGAACAACTCGCGCCCCTTCTCAGCGATGACGGTGTGATCGAGAGGCCTCGCTACGAGTCGTTGGCGAGATAGTCGCGACTCGATCTACGTGCGTACGGGCAGCGACGTCGCACCCGTGGACGGTGACCCGAACTTCGAGGCTGGCCTACTTCGCCAAATGCGCCGGCAGGTTGATCACGAAATGCACATCCACGGAATGGTCGACCGAATCGGCGGAGGCTTCCACCCCGCTGTTCGGCACCAGATAGGCCGTGAGCGTCGTGAGTTCTGCGGTGCTGGTAAACACGTCAAACAGATGT
>JBFHWK010000371.1:0-3101 GCA_041589075.1 Rhodothermales bacterium | reverse complement strand
GCTCAAGCCCGCGACAGTAGCCGACGGATTGAAGACCATCTCCGCACCGTTGAGCCCTAGCTCGCGCCAGCCTTCGGGGAAGTGTCGGTCGTAGCAGATGTAGACACCCACCTTTCCAACGGCCGTGTCGAACACCGGGTATCCGAGGTTGCCGGGCTTGAAGTAAAACTTCTCCCAGAACCCTGGATTGCAATGGGGGATGTGAATCTTCCTGAACTTGCCGAGATAGGATCCGTCGGCATCGATGACGGCAGCGGTGTTGTAATAGACGCCGGTGATGTCTTCCTCATAGAGTGGCACGACGATGACCATCTCATGCTTCTTCGCCAGA
Organism: Rhodothermales bacterium; assembly: GCA_041589075.1. Taxonomy (GTDB): domain Bacteria; phylum Bacteroidota; class Rhodothermia; order Rhodothermales; family JABDKH01; genus JBFHWK01. The sequence goes on along the minus strand of JBFHWK010000371.1, from coordinate 2,770 downwards.
TCCTGCATCAGCTTGGTGGTCGGACCGTCCGGCACATGTTCGGTCAGACTGTACCACTTCTCTTTTTGCTCGGCGGGGAAGTAGGGGCCATAGAAGAGCTCCTGTAAGCACACGACCTGCGCGCCTTGCTCGGCGGCCTGTGCGATCAACGCGACGTGCTTTTCGACCATCGACTGTTTGATGTCGTCGATCGGGTTTTCGGCGCTTTCGGAAAGGGTTGCCTGGATGAGTCCAGCGCGTACAATGCGGTCCATACGGTCTATGGGTTACGGCCCGTCGCGACGTGTAGGGAGCTTCACGTGCGGCCGGGTGAGACGGAGACGGTTTAACCACAAAACGGTCAAAAAGGGCTTCCCCGGCCCTGAGTCCACGGGCCACGTTTTTTGATGTAAGCTCGACAATTAAGGTGGGTGGGGGTAAAAAGCAAGTCAGGAGGCGTTACTCGGACGACCGCTCGTTGACGGCGCTGGCCTGCTCGCACCGTTACTTCAGCGGATTGCGGCGGCCGCTTCGAGGTACGGGAACCGCACCAGATCTCTATTCACGTAGGTCGTGTTCGAACCCTGCACTGACCGCCCTATCGCAAGCCGAATGGCTTGGCTTCCTCGGGCTGAACGTGAGCTACAGTTTGACTCTTGTGCCGCCTTTGCGAGACGAGTCCATGATTGCGTTCACAATCCGGATGTCCGCCAGACCTTCTTCGCCGGGTACAATTGGATCTCTTTTTTCAAAAATGGCAAGGGCATTATCGTCCATCTGCCGAGCCTGCTGGTGATTCGGGTCCGGCGGCAAGGTCCTGCCGTCGCTCGTCTTGCCCCGAACACCTGAGTACGACTGGAACGGCCTCAAACGATACCAGCCTTCCGTGCACTCTACGTCGAGATAGTTGGTCGATTTTCCAAAGCTGGTTTCCCCCTTGGCAATGACGCCGTTCGGGAATTCCAACTCGAACTCCGTGAACTCATCTACTTCATCGTACATCTCATCGCGCTTGGACCATTGCCGCCCTCGCACAGCAACGGGCTCCAATCCGGTCGCATACCGAGCCGCGTTGATCGGGTAGACGCCCATATCGTACAGTGCGCCTCCGCCGAGATGTGCGATTCGTCTCCAGTTTTGCGGATCGCGATGGGCGCCGTTGTAACCCGCCCCCGTTCGTACAGCCGTTATCGGTCCGTAGGTCTCTTCCCGACCAAACCGGATGATGGTCTGTGTGTTGGGTTCATGCTGCATCCGATAACCGATGGTTAACTGCACGCGGTTCGCCTTCGCGGCGGCAATGACGGCTTGACACTGTTCGGCGTTCATCGCCATCGGTTTCTCGCACCAGACGTTTTTCCCTGCTTCGGCAGCCTTGACGGCGTCCCTTGCGTGCAATCCGGTTGGGGTGACGATGTAAACCACGTCGATATCGTCGTTGTTGGCAATCTCGTGGATGGTAGCGTAGCTGTATACGTTCTGATCAGGTATCCCGTGGCGCGACTGCCAAACGGGAATCTTTTCCGGCGAGCCCGTCACAATACCGCGCAACTCACAATGCCGTGTTTGTTGAAGTCCAGGCGCTAGCCGTCCCGTACTGTAGCTGCCGAGGCCGACGAGCGCCACACCCAGTTTCTTCGGTCTCTTCGGGATGATGATGGAAGGAAAGTCTACCGAGGCGAGAGCCAACGCAGACCCGGTTTGCCTCAAGAACTGCCTTCGGGAAATATTTTTCGCCATCTGGTTGCGTTGGTAGGTTGCAGATGCATGTGAACTCAACAAAGAAACTACTGCAAGGCCGGACGGAAATTGGGTGTCCGATCCCGTCCCCACAATGTCTTCTCATTTAGGAGTACACCGAAGTCACCGTCCGGTCGGTCAACCTTCGGAGTGAGAGCGCCGCATTCACTCTTTCGGCAGCGGTTTCCCTCTGTAGGTTAGCAATGAGACCGCGCTGCCGGCCACCAGCGCCAACGCGAACGACGGCGCCATTTCGCCCAGACTGTCGAAGTAATGTCCGATGTCGGGGATATTCGGGAGAATGAGCCGGAATAGCGGCACGCCGAGAAAACCAGCGACCATCGACGCAATTGCACCCTGGACGGTATACCGTTTCCAGAAGAGCGACAGGATGATGGCGGGGCAGAACGTCGCCGCAATCCCCGACCACCCGAAGATCACAAACCAGAAAACCGTACGGTCGGGGGCCAGGAACGAGGCCGCAAGAGCGACGCCGAGAGCCACCAGCGCAAGCACCAGCGTCACGACGCGCGACATTACGCGATATGGTCGGTCGGTGCGGTCGGGATGCATGATCTGCTGATGGAAGTCGCGCGTTACCGCGCTGGAGGCGACAACCAGCAGCGAGTCTATCGTCGACATGATAGCGGCAAGTACGGCCGCCGTGATCACACCGACAATGATGGCCGGAAAGAGAAAATCGGTGAGGGCGGGAAGCACGGCCTCTGCGGCGCCTGAAAGAACCGTCTCCGGATTCTGGTCCGGGCGAACAAGTAAATACCGCCCTAGCATTCCGGTGAGCACCGCGCCGGTGTCGGTCAGCAGTGTGTACGCGACGGCGACCCATCTACCGCGCGTGATCTCGCCCTCGTCGCGGATCGACATAAAGCGCACGAAGATCTGCGGCGAGCCGAGGAAGCCGAGTCCGACCGTCACGTAGGAGATGACGATCAGCGCGTTCTCGAACGTCAGCCCTCCGGGACCCCATGGATCGAGCAGTGACGGACTGTGCGCTTCAAGTCCCGCGAGCAAACCGGCGCCGGTGGGCGTC
>JBFHWK010000370.1:0-3113 GCA_041589075.1 Rhodothermales bacterium | reverse complement strand
CGCAGTAATCCTTGTCGTATCGTCACCCGCTGCCGCCCAAAACTGGGGTGGTGTCGAGGGCACCGTCACGGACACGACAGGGACGCCCGTGATTGGCGCGACGGTGCTCGTCGCCGGCACGAATTTCGGCACAGCCACTGCCGAGGATGGTACGTACACCCTTCGCGTGCCGTCCGGCACATACGTACTGCGCTACTCGTCCGTCGGTTTTGGAACGCTCAGTCGGACGGTCCGAGTCACGCGCGGACAAACGTCGATCGCGGACGTAACCTTAAGAGAGGCGTCTCTCGAAATGGAGATGATCACGGTCGAGGGAGAGGCCGAACGCGTCGAGGCCGGCGTACACCGCATCACGCCGGAACATGTCCAAAACATCCCGACGCCCGTGCGCGACCCGTTACGCGCGCTCAAAGTGATGCCCGGCGTTACTTCGAACAACGAATTGTCGAACCAGTTTTCGGTTCGTGGCGGCGGCTTCAACGAAAACCTGCTCTTCGTGGAAGGCTTCGAAATCTTTCTCCCCTTCCGACCGCGCCAGGGAGAGCAGGAGGGTCTCAGTCTGCTCAATGCCGACCTCGCCGACGACATTGTTTTCTACACTGGAGGGTTTCCCGTTCGTTACGGCGGCAAGCTTTCCTCCGCACTGGATGTTCGCTATGTCCGTCCGCGAGACCAGACCCTGCAAGGTGCCGCGCACGCATCGCTTCTCGACGCCGGATTGACGGCGAGCTCGTCGGCACTCGATAACCGCATCGGGTGGATCTTCGGGCTGCGCAAGGCACGTGCAAGCAATTTCTTCGAGACGCAAGAACTCAAGGGCAACTACGAGCCGGATTTCACGGACGTGCAACTGAAGATCGACATCCGGCCCGGGTACGGTCTGGATCTCGAACTCCTCGGAATTGTGGCGCGCCACGAATTTCAGCTCGACCCCAACTCGCGGCGCACATTCTTTGGAACCCTGAGTCAGGATCCGCGGCTCGCTCCGAGCAACATCAAGTCGCTCTGGACACGCTTCGATCCCGACAATGAAGAGGTCGACGGATATCGGACCACGTTCGGCGGCGCGAGGTTAACCAAGTCGTTCAGCAGCGGCCTGACGGTGAGCCACGACGTCGCCTACTTCGATACGGAAGAAACGGAGAGGTTTGATCTTGACGGCACCGCGATCCTCTTTCAGGTCGATCCGGGGAGCGAGAATCCTCAATCGGGCGCCGGCCAGATTCCCATTGGAACGTCGCGCACCGAAGATGAAGCCGACAACGAGGTAGGGGTCTCGACGCTCTCGGCGCAGGGTCGCTGGCAGTACCCGGTGGGCGATCATCTACTGGAGATGGGGTATTTTGGGCGCCGCCTGGAATTCCGGGACAGGCTCTTCGAGAAGTCGGTGGTCGTCGGGCCGAATCTCGAAGGCGACATTGTGCGGATCCTCGCCGACAGCCTCAACGATTTCGCACGGTTCGACGAGTACCAGGCGGGGGCTTATCTACAAGACCAATTCGATATTCTCCCGTCGCAACCCGGACGGTTTCGTGCGACCGCCGGACTGAGAACCGACTACTTCTCCTTTAACGACGAGTGGACCGTGTCACCCCGCCTGTCTACGCGGTTCGAACTCGATGCACTTACCGCGCTGGTCGCATCCTGGGGCATCTACTACCAGGCGCCCGGATACCGCGAATTGCGCGGCCGTCCCGAACCCGGACAATCGATCCTCGGCGCACTGAATCGCCACCTGCGATCGCAACGCTCCCATCAGGTTGTTGCGGGCGTCGAGCGTTTCATCGTGAGTCGCCGGCTGATGGTTCGCGCCGAGGCCTACTACAAGAGCCTCGGTAATGTGAACTCATACGACATTGAGAACGTCCGCGTGCGCTACTCTGGTAAGAACGACGCCACCGCCACCGCCTACGGATTGGACGTCCAGATTCGCGGGGAGTTTGTACCGGGACTCGAGAGCTGGGCGAACTACAGTTTTCTTGTGGCGCGTGAGCGCTTTCTGAACGAATTCGTTGACGAGCTCAACGCGGGCTCGATTCCGCGCCCAACGGACCAGACCCACACGGTGTCGTTGTTTGTGCAGGACTACGTTCCAGGCGATGCGACTTGGAAGCTGCACCTGCGAACACTGTTCGGCAGCGGCCTTCCATACACGCCGCCCATTCCCGGAGAACAATTCGGAAACATCGTAACTCAGGTACCCGGGCCACGGTTTTCCGCACGCTATCCGCGCTATTTCCGCTTTGACGTCGGAGCTACTAAGACGCTGGTCGTTTTCGATCGTGGTCTTTCGCGGCCGGTGCGGTTGGAATTGACGGGAGAACTTCTGAACGTATTCAACATGATCAATACGGTCGCGTATTCGTGGGTGCCCGACGCCGCGGGTATCTGGAACCGCATCCCGACGCGGCTGACGCCGAGAACCGTCAACATTCGTCTTCGAGTCGAGTTCTGATGACGCTCGCGTTCAAGTTGCCCGGGCTGCTGCGCGGAACGTTCGGTGTTGCCGTCTTACTGTGTCTGACCGGCGTGCCGTCGGTGAGCGGTCAGGTCGATGATGGAGATGTTCACGCGGTGGCGACCAGATCTCCCGCTAGAGCGGCGGGCCTAAGCCTGTTGCTTCCGGGCCTCGGCCACCGTTACGCAAACCACGGCAGTTGGAAGGGGGCGGCGACTGTTTTTGCGATCGCAGACGCCGCGTCGTGGGTTGGTTTGCTTCGCACACGCGCGCTGCGCAGCCAGCGCATTGACAGTTATCAGGCACTGGCCGCATCTCGAGCGCACGCCGATGTTACAGGAAAGGACCGACGCTTCTTCCTGAACCTGGCGACATACGAGTCTTCGGATGAGTACCTCGAGATCCAGTTGCGAAACCGAGCCTGGGACCAACTCGATTATGTATCAACAGCGGAGTTCCAGTGGGCATGGGACAGCCCGGAGGACTTCGCCGCATTCCGCGATTTGCGTGATAGTGCGGAGACACTCGATCGCCGCACTTCGGTGATCATCGCTGCGATGGTAGCGAACCGAGTCGTGTCTGCTTTGTTTGCCGTGCGCTCTGCCAACAGGTCGAACCGGACACGTGCGTCCATCACCGTGACGCCGCCGCAGGG
>JBFHWK010000369.1:0-3130 GCA_041589075.1 Rhodothermales bacterium | reverse complement strand
TTCACGACGGACGACGAAGATGCGCGGCAACTCGACATGGCCGAACGGTGCGAAGTCAAGGTAGTTACCGTCCGCCACATGGTGCACTGCGTCCAGCTGCTCCTCGTCGCCTCCCGCGCGTACGCCTGACGGTAATGCAAAGAGCAACACACCGACCAACGCTATCGCCCGCCAAGTTTCTCTCATGCAGTTATGGACGGCGCGGCTGTCGACCGGGTCAGGCGCGGTGCAGCACCAATACTTCGGTCACCAAACCGGCAAAAAAGATCACCAGGAATGTCGTCAAAAAAACGACCTCGTGAAGCGGCAGCAGCACGGTAATGAGGGCTACCGCTGCCAACGCAAGGGACATTCTTCCGAGCGTGCCTCCGACAACCCACAGAACAAATTTCTTCTTTGAGGCCAGTGCGCGCTTGCTCATCACGAAGCCGGCGACTGCGTAAGCCCCACCCAGAACCAGACCCGTGGCGAGCGCCGCCAGCACTTGCCCACTCATCCCGAAACCAAGGTGAAAACGCCTGCTTTCGTGAAAAAGCAAACTAAGAACTACCTGTTGTGGGGGCTTCCCCGACGGAATGAAGATTACACAAATGGGGGTGAATTCTAAATGAACCGGTTCGCTAGCGCTCCGGCAGGTCATCCGAGTCCCGCTTCTTTCGCTTTTTGTCGATCGAACCGACGAGCCGGAAAAGGTAGACAAACAAGGACACGACACCGAGCACGGCGCCGCCGATCGTGAGCAACGGAGACGTCCCCAGCCAGCGGTCGAGCCAGAACCCACCACCGACAAACAGCGCCATCGTGAGTGCCATCTGCATGCCGAGGCTGAGCAAGGGCGCGGCCTCGTGCATGGCCCGCCGCCACTCCGAGTCGACGGGCTTCTTCGGCGGGTCGGTCGTCGGCACCTACGCTGAGGCTTTCAGCTCGGCAGTCTCGCTCGACTTCTTGATGTCCTTTGTCTTGACGCTGGTCATCTGGCCCATCTCGCACTGACCGTTGAAGGTCGCGCCTTCTTCGACAACGAGCCGAGCCGACTTGATGTCGGCATCGACACGCGCAGCGCTCTTGAGGACGCAGAGTTCCTTGATCTGAATCTCTCCCTGGACATCGCCCGCGATGTCCGCGCTGCCGGCCACGAGTTCTCCGTTGATGGAGCCCTCTTTGGCCACGATGACCTTTCCTTTGACATCGAGGTTACCAACGATGCGCCCGCTGACGCGAACGTCGCTTTCCGAGCGCAAAGTACCTTCGATGAGAGTGCCCTCGCCGATCATGTTGATCTGTCCGGGACTGGCTGTGGTGGGTTGCTTCGACATGATTTCGTCGTTGTTACGGTTGCTGAGCAGTGCCATAGAGCGTGGGGTTGGCTATAGCGAAAGAAAGTATGCGTGCGGATCCTGGGAGAGCCCGTTCTGCCACAACTCGAAGTGCAGATGCGGGCCGGTGGTGATCTCACCAGAATTTCCCGAGAGTGCGATCGGCTCGCGCTCGCGAACGCGATCGCCGATGTTCTTGAGCAATCGCTGGTTGTGCTTATAGACAGAAAGGTAGCCTTTCGCGTGCTGGATCGCCAGAGCGTGACCGCCTTCCTGCGTCCAGTCCGAGAACACTACGTAGCCGTCTCCGATCGAACGGACCACACTACCTTCATCGGTCGCAATATCGATTCCATAATGTCCGATTCGCGGATCAAAGCCACGTGTCAGTAAGCCCTCGAGCGGCGGAACCGTCGGGAATCGTACACTTGCAAGGTAGCGCTCGGTCACTTCGTCGAGCACGGCAACACTTGTGGCGCCGATCGGGAGTACGTCGACCTCAAAGGCCGGCTGTGTGTGGTCGGCCCAATCCTGCGATCGTGGCGGCGTGAGCAGGGGCTCCGCGCCTTCGACTTCACCGACCATCGCCATCTCGGTCTCGGCCTCATCCGGATCATCGAACGCGATCTGACCCGTGACCAGGTTGCGAAGGTGCGTCAGGTAGTTCTCCTGGGTCCTCAGGGAGTCTTCCAGCGCTGCCAGGCGAATCGCGTTCAGCCGCGCGTCACGTCGCATCTCATCGGTGCCGTAGCCGGGTATGAGTTCGCGGAGCGGCGTAAACGCCAGGAAGGATATCGTGACCAGGATGACGGCGGCAAGGATCGCACCGAGAACAGCCAGCACCCGCACCGGCTGAATCCGATACTGACGCGGTTGCCCGGTGCCTTCGTCGTCAATGAAGATGACGCGGTTGGTTCGCCCGACGTCCCGGAAAAATTCGGAGAAGAAGTCGCGCATGGGGGCTTGAAATCGGCAGGAACAATTCCAAACGCCTCAAAAACGAGGGTTGTTCCGCGCCGGCGTCCTTACGCCGGTCGCCGGTTCGTTGACAAGCGCAACGATGAATGTGTAACTTTCACGGCTACGAAAAATTACGCTTCTATCCATGCCTCAGCACAAATCGGCCGCCAAGCGGGTCCGCCAGAACGAACGGCGCAGGCTCCGGAACCGTTACCATCGAAGCCGAATCCGGACCATGATGAAGGCCTTACGATCGACCACCGACCAGGGTCAGGCGACCACCCAACTCAACGCCGTGAAGGCCTATCTCGACCGGCTGGCCACCAAAGGCGTGGTGCATAAGAACACCGCCGCTCACTACAAGAGCAAGCTCGAAAAGCACGTCCGCTCCCTCGGCTGACGCCCGGAATAACTCCGGTCCAAAATCGGCCAAATTGATTGAACTTCTTCGATTTTTGTTATATTCGGGAAGTTTCGCGCGGCCCCACTATGTATTATGCGCGAGGTCTGCATTTAAGCTTGAGCCGTTTGACGCGAATATAGCGTCTATGCGCGCGTTCAAAAGAGCGCCCGGAACCCAGAGGATGAAGAACGTGAGTGCCCGACTCGAGTCATGCAGAACCGATAGGTCGCCGCGAGGCGCCCATGCAGTTGGTTAACTGTCACAAGCAACCGGCTCGTATTGAGCACTCGCGTATGAGATTTAGTTACGACGCGAAACCTACCACAACCACGAAAAGCCGCACATTTGGAGGGATCTTGCAAATGAACAGGCGCATTTTGTCGTCTTTTGTCGTCGCGTTTGTCATGCTTGCGGGCGTGACCAGCACTGCCGTTGGGCAGTCCAAGTACCG
>JBFHWK010000368.1:0-3147 GCA_041589075.1 Rhodothermales bacterium | reverse complement strand
GAGGGCTTTGCCTACCATGTCGATTACTCAGTGTGGATCGTAAGCCGCGCAAAGTACGGATAATGATTGTTGGGTCCACGAGAGTCAGGGCGTTCGTTGCGGCGGTCGCACCGTGCTGATCGACGGAACCTCGCTAGAATTCGTTGACGCGATGCGCGACGCACGACTGCCTCGGCTTTTGAGTGATGACGACGTGATCGACAGGCGGGCCTGACAGAATTGGTTAGTTTTAGACCGACTGCTGCGCAGGAAATTTAGAAGACGTTAAATTGCTCTCAAGGTGAAGCGTCTGTGTCCTGTGAAAACGTTCTACCTGCCAACAGCAACAAGGGCATCTCTACTTGGCTTGGTCGGCAAGACCAATGATCATATAACCGCCGACTCGTGGGAGGCCGTGATCGCCTTCGACGACGTCACGGTTCGGTGCTCGTTACGTGACGAATCGGCCGCATCTCAGAATAAGCACGATGAGATCATCGTGACATCGATCGAAGTGCGGCCGGGTAAAATCCCGTCTCCTGCCGAAGCGCGCCGCGAACTGTCGGGACAACGATTAACGGGCGTTCTCGTCGCCGACAGCATCGTCTTTTTCACGGATCATGTCACCTATGGATCGCCGTATCGTGTTCTACAGGGAACGCAGAGTCTCTTCTCGCGGGTTCGTGCAGCACTCGTCGGTTCGGACGAGCAGAGACTAAAGGCACTTGTCGACCGCATGCTCGTGGACGCGCAAGGTGGCCACACTGAGATTACGATGTCGCCACTGAGCGATGCGTGGCGATCGGTCGATCCGCAGTTTGTCAACCATGTAGAAACGGGAATCCTGTTTCGATTTGGAGACTTGTGTCTTCCGGCGTTCACGGCGGACAACGGGTTTGCGATGGTCTGCACCAAAGAACGGCCGCTGTGGCCACTCGATGAGGTCGTGAGCGCGTATGAGGGGGCGTGTCGCTTTACAACGCTTTCCTTGGGTCCGCCTGGTCTTTAAGGTAGCCGCAGCAGCCAAATGCCATTGTGATCGTGAGGCGTATCATATGCGGGTTAGCGCTTCTGGCTGTTCGGTCAATCGCTTACCCGCAGTCTTACACCGATTCCCTTCTGTTGTCGCCCGATCGAGTTGGTGCGATTACGGCCAAATCGTCCGCTGAAACGTTGGCTCAGGTTTACGGGCGCACTCGTGTCGCCGAGAAAATGATCTACCTCGGAGAAGGCTATCAAGAGCGCGGGACGGTCGTCTTTCCGAGAGATTCGACTCGCACTCTGTTCATCACGTGGAAGGACACGGTGAATGCACGCAACCCAGCTCTTATTCAGGTAGTAGGTGTCGCGTGGCGGACGGCGGAGGGCATTAGGCTCGGTACGACTTTGAGGACGTTGGAACGGCTCAACGGCGGCCCGTTCACCATGACCGGATTTGACTGGGACTATTCAGGAACCATTCTGTCCTGGGACGGAGGAAAGCTGGAGACACTGAGCCAGCCGCACGGCCGCGTGTTTTTAAGCCTTCAGCCCGCAGAACACCATTACGATCGAAGCGTCAGCGGCGATAGGGATATCAGTTCACGGCATCCGGAGATGCAACGGCTTGATCCCGTGGTCCGCACCATCCGGGTTGAGTTCTACTGATCCCATTCGAGATCTTCGGTGCCGACTTAGGCTAACCCGGCGCACCGAGCAGAATCAGTATCGCCGAAGCGGTGAAGACGAACGGGCAAAGCCTGAAAGGCAAAAACTTGATCTTGAAGCCCGTGAAGAGCGACACGAGCGCCAGCACCAGCAGGGCGGCACTGGTTACAACGTACACGACGCTTGCTACGGCTGACCCTGACTCCACGATTGTCACCGCGAACACAAGCAATCCGATATAGATCAGCGCGACGCCCTCAACGATCCACCCCATCGTGACGATTCGTCTGTTGTCGATGGTAATCTCACCGAAACCGGCAACAACGGACCTGGTAGGAAACAGGTGGGAAACCCCCCACATCACGGGCAGAAGTGAACCGACGTAGAGAAGAATTTCTTTTGACATTGTTTCTCTCCGACAGTCTCAAATGTGTTTGTGTGCACGACGGCAATCATGTCGTGTTCCATGAACTGTTCTTGCACCACTCCTACTTGAAGCGCCTTGCTCGACCCTGAAAAAGCCCTCGCCGAGGGCCGGGAAATCCTCGATCTGATTCTTCTCGAAAACGGTTTCAAGTTTGTTGCCGGATTGGCCGCCAAGGGCAGTGGCGGCCACTTCGCGCGCGGCAGCTACGTGCGAGACAATCGCAGACTGGATCTGAGCTTTCGCTTCTCGCTCGGCATGGTGACTTATCACGTGGATGAACTCAGCGTCGGACACACTGACTACGTTCGCGCGGTCAGCGGCGAGCGCGGCAGCTACCCCGGGTATTCCGAGGATCCCCTGGACGCCTTTCGACATCTGCGCGATGACCTCGCTCTGTACGGCGGACCGTTTCTTAAAGGGAGTGACGAGGAATTCCGCGCAGTTGTCGAGCGAGCTCAAGATCGCCCGAAGGGCTTCGGGAGACTGTCCAGTGGGTAGGGCGGGTGACGCGCGATGCACCTGCTGTCCGGTCGTGGGTGCTCTCACCACGCTTTGTGGGGTACGTAGCCTGACATTCGGTCGCTCGTTCACCTCGTTGTTACGGTTGACGCTCGCGTTTAACTCGATGTCGTGACGGACGGGATGGTTCAGGCATGGCAGTACATGAGATATCGCAGTAGGGTTCGATTTGTTCTTGAAGGGCTAGAGGGCATCGCCGTGTTGGGTTGCGTGCTTCTTACCTGGCCCCTCTCAAAGCGTTGGCTTGCGAACTGGGGATCACGCGCTGACGAACGGGAGCGCAAGTGGCCCGGCGACACGTTCGTCCCACCCAACCACATTGCATACACCCGCGGAGTGGACGTCGCTGCCGCGGCGGAGAATGTCTGGCCGTGGATCGCACAGTTTGGATTGAATCGAGCCGGGTTTTACTCCTACGAATTCTTCGAACGGCTGATGGGCATCCCTGTCATCAACGTGGAAAGCATCGAGCCGACACTGCAGTCCGTTAGTGTCGGAGGCGAAGTCAAGTTGCATCCAAAGGCTCCCGGCATTCCCGTCGCCGAACTGCAACCAGGCAAGCACATCTGTTTCGG